>NZ_JBWZCJ010000003.1:0-305473 GCF_059383535.1 Pseudarthrobacter sp. HLT1-3
ACTCGGTGGTGTTCCGGTACCCGTCATCAACCCAGCCCGGCGCACGATCCGCACCACCCGGCCCGTGCCAGCCTGCCTCCGGCCCGGCATCCCCCGCAGCGACTTTCACATCCGCAGCCGCAGCCGCATTCGTGGTCTCAGTTGTAGCAGTCGGCGCCGTCGTAACCGTCGTAGCCGCCGTCGCCGTCGCCTCAGTGTTCCAGCCGGTCAACCAGCCGGCCGGGGCGCCGGAACCAAACTTCGCAGCCGCGTTCCTGGCTCCAGCTGCAGCCTGGCTTCGGGTCCGGTCGACCGCCGCCGCGGCCACAAGCTGCAGGAAGTCCACCACACGGGACAACTCCTCCACGCGGCCGGCAAAGTCCGAGGCTTCGGTCACTCCGAACAGCGCTGCATCAGGAACTGCCGTCCCATTTGCAGAGCGCAGCAGTACCAGCGCCGCATCGAGGGCGCAGTCCACGTCCTCCGCCTTGTTTGGAACGGGCGACAGCCGGGGAATTCCAAGGAGCATTTCGGTGCCAGGCCAGGTGGCCTGAACCGGGATGAAATCTCCAACGTCTTCCATACCTAAACTCTAGATTTGGGGTGTGACAGTATTGATAAATTCGGCACTCCTGCAGAGGCCTGCTCAACAACCCGCGAGTTGGAATGACCGTTCTGGGCCAACCCAGGAAGCCTCCCGAGCTTCCTGCGGGTCCTGCGGGGTCACACTTCGGCCGGGACGAGCAGTGCCCGTGGGAAACTGAGGGCATGGACAGCCCCGTTGCCCCGACATCCAGTCCGGCGAATACCCACATTGCGCAGCCCGGCGAATCCCGCCCCGTTGGAGCGGACTCCCACGAACTTCCGCTCGAACTCCGCCGCCCGCTCGGGCCCCGCGATCCCGGTGACGCGTGGGTCGAAGGCGACCGCGGACGGTTCTGGGGCCGCTTCGGCTCGGCCGGCCTGCTGGTCCACGACGCAGCCAAGGGCGTCCTGCTCCAGCACCGCGCCCTCTGGAGCGATCAGGGCGGAACCTGGGGACTGCCGGGCGGAGCCCTGCACCAGGGCGAAGAGGCAGTCCACGGCGCTCTTCGCGAGGCCAACGAAGAAGCTGCCGTCCCCCCGGAGAACGTCCGGGTGCTGTTTACCTCAGTGTTCGACGTCGGCTATTGGACATACACCACAGTCGCGGCCGAGGTTGTGGAGGCGTTTGACCCGGTGATCAGCGACCCGGAAAGCCTGGAGCTGCAGTGGGTGCCGGTCGAACTGGTCGGCGACAAGAAATTGCACCCGGGCTTCGGAGCAGCCTGGCCGGGACTGCGCCGCAGGCTCCTGGGCCTCGCCGGGACTGACAGCGCCGCGGACGCCATCCCGGACGGAACCTAGGAACGACGGGCATTCCGCGACACGCCAGATCGTCCTAGGGTTCGGGTATGACTACTGAAAACCGACCCCCGCCTCCCGTCCGGCAGCTGCGGCTCGTTGTTGAGACGGACGACTATGAGGCCGCCCTGACCTTCTACCGCGACGTTCTCGGGCTCGTGGAACGGGAGGTCGTTCCCAGCGAGGGCGAAGCCCGCATCACGATCCTGGAAGCAGGCCGGGCCACCCTGGAGCTCTCCAACCCGGCCCAGGTCAAGTACATCGATCGAGTGGAGGCCGACGGTCAGCCAAGCGCGAAAATCCGGGTCGCCTTCGAAGTCGATGACGCTGCAGCAGCCACGCGCGACCTTGTGGGCGCCGGCGGCAGCCTCATCGCGGAACCGCGGGAAACGCCGTGGCGCTCCGTGAACTCCCGGCTCACCGGCCCGGCAGGGCTACAAATAACGCTGTTCCAGGAACTGGACCAGCCAAGGGACCCTGCGCAGCCTCCCCAGTAATCCCGCCGGCGGACCGTCACCAGGAGCAAGGCCTCGGCACTTATGGTCGGGACAACCCCGGTTAAACGCTTAGGCCTGCTTTGGCGCGGGACGACGGCGGTACAGCCAGATGAGGCCAAGAACCGGCAGCAGCAGCGGGATGAACGCATAACCGCGGCCGAACAGGGACCAGACGGTCTCATGCGGGAAATTCACCGAATCGAACAAGCTGAGCGCCCCGACCACCAGCACACCCACAAGTTCCACCAGCACGGCCGCTACGGAGACCCTGAACCAGGTGCGGCCGGCCTTCGCGAGCGACACCGTCGCCACGAGATAAACCACGGCGGCGAATGCCGACAGCAGGTAGGCCAACGGAGCTTCGGAGAACTTGGTGAGGATCTGGAATCCCGCCCGGGCCGTTGCCGAGATGGCGAACACGGCGTAGACCGCGATGAGCAGCCGGCCGGGGCCGGTGTTGCGGGTATCCCGCGCAGTTCCGGCCGCCGCCGGAGCGGCCGCAGCCGACGGGGCGGCCGTTGCGTCCGGCGTCGTTTCGATGTCCGAATGCGAAGGTTTCGCGGTCACGTTCTTTGCCTCTTCCACGTCAGTACCAAATCTGATTCATTCGGGCCGCCATCACCAGCGCGGTGACGCCGACGGCGGCCAGCACGAAGTTGCTCCAGCGGGTGCGCTCCAGGATGGCCCAATACACCGCACCGACCGGCAGCAGGAGGGCCGTCAGCAGGTAGCCCCAGAACTCCCAGGGCTCCCCCGCGATCGGCTCCCCGCCCGCGACCCGGATGATCGAACCGACCAGGTACACCAGCAGGGACAGTTCGACGGCGGCCACGGAGAGGATCGTCGTGTCGTTCGGGGCCTTCTTGAGGATGCCGGCGGTCAGGCAGATAACGGTCGAGACCAGCCCGACCACCAAAATGATGTAGAAATACGCGTCCACTACTGCCCGGCCTGTTGTTCCGCAGCCGGCTGCTTCGGGGCACGCTTCTCATTGTCCGGCGCGAAGACCAGTACCGGTTTGGCGTAACTTCCCTTGTCGGCGAGCAGTGCCACGAGCGTCCCGTCCGGGGCGAACGCTGCGGCCGGATTCTCCGGTGTGGCGGCCCGGGGGGTGCCGGCGGCCGCTCCGGCGGCGATCCTGCGGCCGAAGGAAATCTCGGTGGTTTCCTCGTCGCTGAGTTCACGGTTGGGCATCAGTGCCCGCGCGGCCTGGGACATTTCCAGCACGTCCAGCTCTTCGGCGAGCTGTTCGAGCGTGTGCGCCTGGTCCAGCGTGTAGGGCCCCACCTGGGTCCGGCGGAGGGCCGTCAGGTGACCGCCGACGCCGAGCGCGTTGCCAAGGTCGCGGGCGAGGGCTCGGATGTAGGTGCCGGAGGAGCACTCCACGGTGACGTCGACGTCGAGCGCCTCGCCGCCGCGCACCGGGCGGAGGCCGTGGACTTCGAAGCGGTGGATGGTGACGGGGCGTGCGGCCAGCTTGACCTCTTCGCCGGAGCGGACCCGCGCGTAGGCGCGCTCCCCGTTGACCTTGATGGCGCTGACGCTGCTGGGGACTTGTTCAATTTCCCCGGTCAGGGCTTCGACGCCGGACCGGACCGCTTCCTCGGTGACCAAAGCAGCGCTGTGCGTGGCCACAACCTCGCCCTCGGCGTCGTCGGTGACCGTCGATTCGCCCAGCCGGATGGTGGCCGTGTAGGTCTTGGAGGTGCCCACAATGTAGGTCAGCAGGCGGGTGGCTTTGTTGATGCCGACCACCAGGACGCCCGTCGCCATGGGGTCCAGCGTTCCGGCATGGCCGACCTTTCGGGTACCGGCGAGCCGCCGCATCCGTCCAACCACATCGTGGCTGGTCCAGCCTTGCGGCTTGTCCACTATTACCAGTCCAGAAAGCACGCTCCCCAGTATATCTGCGCGGATGCTCCCCCCGGCGCCGCGGGCCGCGCCGGTTAGGATGGCTGACATGCCCGAGCTTGCCCCGCACGTCCGCGACGTCCCCATCAACCAGATCCGCGAAATCACCGAAGCCGCCTGGAAAACGCCGGGCGCCATCGTACTGAGCATCGGCGAACCAGGCTTCGCCGTCCCCCGCCATATCCTGGAAGCCGGGATGGCCTGCCTGGACCGGGACGAAACGAATTACACCCCGAATGCCGGCATCCCGGCCCTGCGCGAGGCGTTCGCGGCCAGATTCCGGGAACATAACGCGACGCCGGTTGCAGCGGACCGCGTTTACGTTGTCGACGGCGCCCAGCAGGGCCTGCATTTCGCGATGAGCCTGCTCCTGTCCCCCGGCGACGAAATCCTGATCCCCAATCCGGGCTACCCGACCTTCACCATGACCAGCAGCCTGCTGCATGCCGTCCCGGTAAGGTATCCGCTGTATCCCGAGCACGACTTCCAGCCCCGGATCGCGGACATCGAGGAGCTCATCACGCCGCGTACCAAGGTGCTGATCCTCAATTCGCCATCTAACCCGCTGGGCGCCGTGCTGGGCGAGGACCTCACCCGCAGCCTCGTTGCCCTGGCCGTCCGGCACGACCTGTGGATTATCTCGGACGAATGCTACGAGGCGTTCACATACGACGTGCCGCATGTGAGCCCCGCCCGCTTTGACAGCGACGTCCCGGGCGAAGCACGTGTGTTCACCTCGCTCACGCTCTCCAAGACCTACGGCCTGACCGGGCTGCGGATCGGAGCCCTGATCTGCCCGCCCGGCCTGGAGCAGAGAATGAACAACGTGATGGAGGCGATCGTCTCCTGCGTCGCCTCGCCGTCCCAGTACGCGGCATTGGCCGCCCTGACCGGCCCACAGGATTACGTCAGCCACGCCCACGCGCACTACCGCGCCAACCGGGACGCCGCCTCGGCGGTGTTGACATCCCGGGGAATCCCGTTCCTCACGGCACAGGGAGCGTTCTACCTCTGGGCGGACGTGTCCCACGTCAGCGGCGGCGACGTCCGCTCCTGGGTGCGGCGCTTCCTGGCCGAGTCCGGCGTGTCCTTTGCCCCCGGCACGGCGTTCGGCTCGATCGGCGAGGGGTGGATCCGGATTGCCCTCTGCAGCAGCCAGGCTGATCTCGTCGAAGGACTCGGCCGGCTCCCGGCCAGGGTCGTCTGACGGCTCAGCCACCGGGCCGCAGTCCCCTACCGCCGCGGCAGTCCAACGCCTAACCTGAGCGCAGCGCGTGGATTTCGCGTGCGGCCCGGGGCGCCGCCCCGGGACTGGGGTTCGGGTTGTCGTGGAGGTTCACATGTGGTGGCAGGACTTGTTATGGGGCGTCTGGAACGGGCTCACGGCGTGGATCGTGCTGATCGTCCACGTCTTCGGGCAGTGGAACGAGTTCCCTTTCTACAACACGGCCCGCGCCGGCAACTGGTACGACTTCGGCTTCCTGGTGGGGATGGGTTCGCCCGTGCTGGGTGGCCTGGGCGCCCGCCGGAGCCGCCGCTGACGCACCCGCTCACGCATCCTCCGTCAGTTTCGTTTCGGCACGGTCGGCCGTTCCGGTTCGGCATAGTCGTCCGTTCCGGTTCGGCCCGCAGCCTCGGTTCGCCACGGTCGGCGGGGCCTCAGAGCATGATCTCGTCCTCCGGGGACGGTTGCGCCGGGGGCGTGTGGGAGAAGGACAGCTTGACGATGAAGTGGGCCTCGGAGCAGTTCTGCGCAATGATGGCCCCGGCCTCGCCGGCGAGCTTCACGCCGAACTGAAGCTCCAGATGCTCCGCCCCGACTTCCTTCAGGACCTCCGCCGCAGCGTTCGCGGCGGGCCGGATGGCTGCCAGGGCATCCTCAAGCCGCCGCCCGGCGTCAGTGATGCCCTGCTCGTTCCGCGACGGGCGTTCGACGCCGAAGCTGTTATCCGCGACCTCGACCAGCACCGTCCCGGAGCCCACCTCGTAGCGCAGTATTTCGGTCATGATTTCCTCCATCTCGCCTGTGGGTCGGTCACGGTTGGCCAGCCAGCGCCCCGTCAAGCCACTCGCGCAGGGCGACGGCCGGCGGCGCCCCCGTCTGCCGGGCCACAACTTTGCCGTCCCTGATCAGCAGCATGGTCGGAATGGCCTGGACGTCGAAGCGCCGGGAGAGCAACGGGGACTTGTCGACGTCGACCTTCACCAGTTTGACCCGGCCGGCGCGCTCCTGGGCCAGCTTGTCCAGCACCGGGCTGACCATCCGGCAGGGACCGCACCAGGCCGCCCAGAAGTCGATCAGGGCAGGCGTCGAGGACTGCTCGGCGATTGCCGCAAAGTCCGCGTCCCCGGCGTCGACAATCCAGGGGAGGTCCTTGCGGCAGTTCCCGCATCGCGGATGGCCGGCAGCTGCCGCTGGAATCCGGTTGGTCTTCCCGCAGTGGGGGCACTTAATCAGGCTGGAGGCCACGGTCCGCAGCCTTCCCAAGTCCCCGGCGTCATGGTTCCATGGGACGCCGCTGCGTGGAGCCGGCCTAGAGTCCAAAGACCCCGGCACCCCGAAGCCGCCTCAGTACTCAACGCGGTCCGGGTTGTCGCGCCAGGCCAGGAACGGAACGTCCGACGCCGGGACGGCCGTATGGCGCACCGGCATCAGATCCGGCTGGGTTCCTTCGAAGTACTCGTAAAAAAGCGCGTCGTCGAAGCCGGCGGCAGCGGCAGCCTGACGGTCCGCGGCGAAATAGACCCGGTCCACGCGGGCCCACAGGGCAGCGGCGAGGCACAGCGGGCACGGCTCGCAGCTGGCATAGAGCACGGAGCCGCTGAGATCGAAGTTGGCCGATGCGGCTGCGGCCGCTCGGATGGCCACGACTTCGGCGTGGGCGGTGGGATCGTTGTCCCGCGTGACGTGGTTGACGCCTTCATGGACCCGCCCGTCGGGCGTCACCACGAGCGCACCGAACGGTCCGCCGCCAGCGGCCACGTTGGCGGCGGCCAGCCGGATGGCCTGATCCAGGAAGCGGTTGATTTCTTGAGCTGCGGGTGCCGTGGCCATGGTCCGATCATAGCCATCAAACGTTGGGCGCCGCGGAAGATTCCGGCTCGCAACGCGGGCATCGACTTTGGATCAGCGAGGGCTTAATATCCGCATATGGGGGGCCGCCGTGCATGCTCCGGCCGCCACTACACGGGTCTCAGTGGTCTCAGTGGTCTCAACGAGGTTGAATATTTCATTACTCGGCACGGGAGCCAACCATGAGAAAGAGTTTGTCAATGATAGCCACGGCCACTGCCGCGGCCGTGTTTCTCACGGCCGGGACAGCTGCCGGTGCCGCCCCCGGCACGGCCAGTGGCGGTGCCGCCGGCACAACCACCGCCGGAGGCTCCGGACGGAACCAACCGGTGCTGCTCACCGGCGGGCTGGTGGGCCCGCTGCACGTCAGCGCAGGCCCGCACGGCTCAGTCACGGTGAGTGAAACGTTCGCCGGCCGGCTGACCCGGGTCGACTCCGGAGGGAACCAGGAGGTGCTCTACGAAACCCCGGACTGGAGTGTTGCGGGGAACGCCCAGCGGGACGGTTCGACATACTTCCTGGAGAGCCAGGGCGCCGGGCCCGACCCTGCGGAGATGGCCGGCCACATCCGGATCATCGGCGACGACGGGCACCAGCGGACTCTTGGCGACTTTGCCGCACTGGAAATCGAGGACAACGCCGACGGCAATACCCGGTACGGCTACCGCGACCTGCCTGACGGCTGCGAGGCCCAATTGCCGCCCAATATGCCTGCCAGCTACGAGGGTGAGGTTGATTCGCATCCGTACGGCATCGCCGTAACGGCCGAGACCATCTACGTCGCCGACGCCGGTGCCAACAGTGTGGTGTCAGTTGACGCCCGCAGCGGCAGGACCGAGACGGTCGCGGTACTGCCACCGCGGCCCTACGAGATCACCGCTGACGCCGCGGCCTCCAACGGCCTGCCTGACTGCGTCGTGGGAACGACGTATGACTTCGAGGCTGTCCCCACTGATGTTGTCGTCGGGTCCGACGGCTGGCTGTACGTCACCCTGCTCCCGGGCGGACCGGAAGACCCGGCCCTCGGCCCGCGCGGCGCGGTCTACAGGGTGCATCCGGACAACGCCGACGTGAAGCTCGTGGCCGAGGACATCATGTCGCCCACGGGGCTCGCCCTGGACGACCACGGCGACCTGTATGTTGCCTCGCTGTTCGGCGAGGGCGTCCTGAAAATCGACCCGGACTCTGGCGACCAGACGGTGGTGCTCGCCGCCGGCTTCGCGGCCGACGTGGACCTCCGCGGACACACGCTCTACGCCACGGTCAACGCCCTGCCCGGACCCGAGGGCCCGCCGGACGGCCAGGTCATGTACGTGAAGCTGACGGACTAGCCACACGGCCCGCGCCCGGACGAAAAATGGCCGGTCCCCTACCTGGGCCGGCCATTTCCTCGCAGTCCTGCGCTGTTAGCAGTCCCGGGCTGTTACTGGACTGCTTTTCTTACTGGATTACTTGTTGCTGTCCTCGTCGACGTCGTCCTCGTCGATGAGGTCCAGGTCCTCTTCGTCGAAATCGTCCTCGTCGAGCTCCACGTCCTGCGGAGTGTCACTCTTGTACGGGTCGGCGTCACCGGCGTGCTTCGCGCTGGCAGCGAGTGCTGCCACCTCGGCGTCGCGCTTCTTTGCGGCCCGCAGCAGTTCCTCCAGGTTGGAGGCGTTGACCGGGATCTGGTCCGCCACAAACTCCAGGGTCGGGGTCAGCCGGACAGTGACGTTCCGGCCGACTTCCTGGCGCAGCACGCCCTTGGCTTTTTCAAGCCCCTTCGCGGCCTCGGCCTGGACCAGCTCGTCACCGAACACGGTGTAGTAGATCGTGGCATGCTGCAGATCGTTGGTCACGCGCGCGTCGGTCACAGTGACGCCCTCGAGCCGGGGATCCTTGACCCTCCGGCCCAGCGCCTCAGCAACCACAACCTTTATCCGCTGCGCCAACTTGGCAGCCCGTGCGGGATCAGCCATTTCCACTCCTAAAAATTTGGATGTGCGACGGCGCCGGAACGGCTCCCGCACAACTGTTGGGTTTTGCGAAGGGGCGGGGCCGCCGGAAGAATCCAACGGCCCCGCACCTTTTACTGCTGACTCACCCGAAGGCGGACCGACTTAGACGCGCGGCTTTTCGCGCATCTCGAAGGTCTCGATGATGTCACCTTCGTTGATGTCGTTGAACGAGCCAAGACCGATACCACACTCGAAGTCCGTGCGGACCTCGGTGGCGTCATCCTTGAAGCGCTTGAGCGTCTCAACGGTGAGGTTGTCGCCGATGACCTTGCCGTCGCGGCTGACCCGGGCCTTGACGTTGCGTCGGATAACACCCGAGCGAACGATCGAGCCTGCAATGTTGCCGAACTTGGAGGAACGGAACACTTCGCGGACCTCGGCGGTACCAAGCTGGACCTCTTCGTACTCCGGCTTGAGCATGCCCTTGAGGGCTGCCTCAATGTCATCAATTGCTGCGTAGATGACGGAGTAGAAGCGCATGTCCACGCCTTCGCGGTCTGCCAGTTCGGCAACACGCTCGGCGGGCTTGACGTTGAAGCCGATGATGACGGCGCTGTCGACGGTAGCCAGGTTGACGTCGTTCTGCGTGATCGCACCGACACCGCGGTGGATAACGCGGAGCTGGACACCCTCGCCGACGTCGATCTTGAGCAGTGCGTCTTCGAGGGCTTCCACGGCACCGGACACGTCACCCTTGAGGATGAGGTTGAGGGTGTCGATCTTGCCATCGGCGACGGCCTGGTCGAAGTCTTCCAGGCTGATGCGCTTGCGGCGCTTGGCCAGTGCGGCGTTGCGGTCCGCAGCTTCACGCTTCTCGGCGATCTGGCGGGCGGTGCGCTCGTCAGCGGTCACGAAGAACGTGTCGCCGGCGCGCGGGACGTTGGACAGACCCAGTACCTGCACGGGGCGGGACGGGCCAGCCTCGGTCAGTGCACTGCCGTCGTCGTCGAACATCGCACGGACGCGGCCGTGGGCCGTGCCTGCCACGATGGTGTCGCCGACGTGCAGGGTACCGGACTGAACCAGGACGGTAGCAACCGCGCCGCGGCCCTTGTCCAGGTTGGCTTCAATCGCGATACCGCGGGCGTCCTTGTTCGGGTTGGCGCGCATGTCCAGGGCTGCGTCTGCGGTGAGCAGGACAGCCTCGAGCAGCTCGTCGATGTTCAGGTTCTGGCGGGCAGAGACCTCCACGAACATGGTGTCGCCACCGTACTCTTCCGGAACCAGTCCGTACTCGGTCAGCTGGCCGCGGACCTTTTCCGGGTTGGCGCCTTCCTTGTCGATCTTGTTCACGGCCACGACGATCGGCACGTTGGCCGCCTGCGCGTGGTTAAGGGCTTCAATGGTCTGCGGCATAACGCCGTCGTCCGCCGCCACCACGAGGATGGCAATGTCGGTGACCTTCGCACCACGGGCACGCATGGCGGTGAACGCCTCGTGGCCCGGAGTATCGATGAAGGTGATCTTGCGATCGGTACCCTCGTGGGGATGCGTGACCTGGTAAGCACCGATGTGCTGCGTGATGCCGCCGTGCTCGCCCGCCATAACGTCGGACTTGCGGATGGCATCGAGCAGGCGGGTCTTACCGTGGTCAACGTGACCCATGACGGTGACAACCGGAGGACGAGCCTCAAGTTCCTCGTCGCCTTCGGCTTCCAGCTCGGCGTCGAAGTCGATGTCGAAACCGGAGAGCAGCTCGCGCTCCTCGTCCTCCGGGGACACGACCTGGAGCTTGTAGCCAAGCTCCTCGCCCAGCAGGGCGAACGTCTCTTCATCCAGCGACTGCGTGGCGGTAGCCATTTCGCCGAGGTGGAAGAGGACGGTCACCAGTGCTGCGGGGTTCGCCTCGATCTTGTCGGCGAAGTCCGTGATGGACGAACCACGGCGAAGCCGGACTACGGTGTTGCCGTCGCCGCGGGGCACACTTACGCCACCCAGCGACGGAGCACTCATCTGCTCGAGTTCCTGGCGCTTGGCACGCTTCGACTTGCGCTGCTTGCCACGGCCTGCGCCGCCCTTACCGAAGGCACCCTGGGTGCCACCGCGACCGCGGCCACCCTTGCCGAAGCCACCGCCGGCCGGAGCGCCGCCACCGGCCCCGGGAGCACCGGTACCTGGAGCGCCGCCCGGACGGCCGGGGCCGCGGGCTCCGCCGCCGGGACGGCCTGCACCAGCGGGTGCGGGACGTTCGGTGCGGTTAGGCATCATGCCGGGAGTCGGACGGTTTCCGCCGGCTCCTGCCGGACGGCCAGCGCCTGCTGCGCCGGCCGGACGCGGAGCGCCCGGGCGTGCACCCGGGGCGCCGCCGGTGCGGGGAGCACCCGGACGGGGACCACCAGCGCCTGCTGCGGGACGGGGGCCGCCGGGGCGTTCGCCCTCGGTGCGGCTTCCGCCCGGACGCGGCATGCCCTGGGAAGGTGCGAACGGGTTGTTACCCGGACGCGAAGGACGATCGTTGTCGCCGCCGCGGCCCCGGGGCATGCCCTGGGACGTTGCGAACGGGTTGTTGCCGGGACGGGGACCGCCCGGACGGGGTGCCGAGCCACCCTGGCGTGCCGGAGCAGCCGGGGCTTCTGCCTTGGGTGCCGGGCGTGCGCCGGGCTTGGCGCCCGTCGAGGGCGCAGCCGGGGCCTGGGCAGCGGGAGCTGCCGGGGCAGCCGGGGCGGCACTGGGTGCCGGTGCGGCTGCTGCCGGAGCAGCCTTGGGGGCAGCCGGAGCCGGCGCGGGCGCCGGACGGGTTGCCGAGGGGCTGGCGGGTGCCTTGGGGGCGGACGCGGGCGCTTCGGACTTCGAAGCGGGTGCTGCGCCGGGGAACGCGTTGCGGAGTTTCCTCACAACGGGGGCCTCAATGGTGGAAGAGGCAGAGCGAACGAATTCGCCCAGTTCCTGCAGTTTGGTTACTGCATCTTTGGAAGTAATACCGAGCTCTTTAGCAAGCTCATGTACGCGGACCTTGGCCACATTTCTCCTGTCTCGGTCCGCACCGAGCCAGGCACGAACCGTCTACTTCTTACTGCGGACCTCCGCCGCGAGTGCAGCTGAAAGGTCCATTGCAGAGCGCAACAAAGATGTCATCGTTGCGCACTCATCGCTGGGAACTCATCGGGTTTCCATCAGTTTTCTGACCCGCTTTCAGGTTGGACGGTTGTTGCTGCGGCCACCGGGGTGTCCACGGCTTGCGTGCCTGCCAGGATCTGGCGTTCGACGTCGGCTGTCACGGTAGCGCCGTTGAGGGCGCGTCCGAACGCCCGACGTTTGACCGCCAGTGCCAGGCACTTTTCGCTGGGGTGCAGCCATGCACCCCGGCCAGCCATCCGGCGTCGTTCATCCAGGACGACGGCGGATGAACCGCTGCCATCGGCGACGAGCCGCAAGAGCTGTGACCGCGGGCCCTTTTTCCGGCATCCGATGCAGGTACGCTGCGGTTGATCCTCGAGGTGTTGCACGTGTGCCACTTACGAGTATCTTCCTGCCAGTACATATCTGCCGGTCCCCGGTGTCCGGACGAGTCTGGCCAAGGGGTTGTGAACAACACCTTCGCCGGACTTACACCGGACACGTTGGAACACGCGGATACCGGCCGTTAGGCGCGGTCATGTCTATTCTAGCCCCTCCGTCGCCCGGGCCCCGAACTTGTGGGGACACGGACGACGACGGCCAGGTCTGAATTGCGGCCCCTTAGGTTCAGGGGCACGGGGTTGAACGCCTATTTGTCGCGGCTGACCGCAGCGTCCGAGACGATGTCGATCCGCCAGCCGGTGAGCTTCGCGGCGAGGCGGGCGTTCTGGCCCTCCTTGCCGATCGCGAGCGAAAGCTGGTAGTCCGGCACGACCACGCGGGCCGAGCGGGTTGCCTCGTCCGTGATGGTGACCGAATTCACCCGGGACGGGGACAGAGCACTGGCGATGAAGGTCGCCGGGTCGTCGCTGTAGTCGACGATGTCGATCTTCTCGTCGTTGAGTTCGTTCATGACCGCACGGACGCGCGAACCCATTTCACCGATGCAGGCACCCTTGGCATTGATGCCGGGGTGGTTGGCCTTGACGGCCATCTTGGTGCGGTGACCGGCTTCGCGGGCCAGTGCGACGATTTCCACGGAGCGGTCCGCGATTTCCGGAACTTCCATTTCGAAGAGTTTCCGCACGAGGCCCGGGTGCGACCGGGAGAGCGTGATGGAGGGACCCTTGGTGCCGCGGTGCACGTCGATCACGAAGGCGCGCAGACGGTTGCCGTGGGTGTACTTCTCCCCCGGCACCTGCTCGGGCGGCGGCAGCAGCGCCTCCACCGTGCCCAGGTTGACCTGGATCATGTGCGGGTTGTTGCCCTGCTGGATGGTTCCGGCCACCAGCTCGCCCTCGCGGCCCTTGAACTCGCCGAGGACGTTGTCGTCCTCAACATCGCGCAGGCGCTGCAGGATGATCTGCCGTGCGGTGCTGGCGGCGATCCGGCCAAAACCCGCCGGGGTGTCTTCGAATTCACCGATGGGGGCGCCGTCGTCGTCGATCTCCGTGGCCCAGATGGTCACGTGCCCGCTCTTGCGGTCCAGTTCGGCACGGGCCTTTTCGAAGGCTCCGGGCGTCTTGTGGTAGGCCACCAGCAGGGCCTGTTCGATCGTCGGAATCAGGAGATCCAGGGGGATTTCACGCTCACGCTCCAGGAGTCTCAGTGCGCTCATGTCAATATCCATTAGGCCTCCTCAGAAGGTCCATTGTTTGCGTTCTCCAGGCCTGCCTCTTCGAGGTGGCTGAACTCGATCTCGACTTTTCCGCTGCGGATCCTGTCGAAAGGAAGCTTGATGGGCTCGCCCTGCTTGGGCTTCATGCCCTTCTTGACGGCGATCTCGGGGATCAGGGTGACGCCGTCGTCGTCGACGGACTGGACCCGGCCGGTGACGTTCTCGCCCTGCAGGACGTTGACCTTGACCATCCGGCCGCGGGCGCGGTGCCAGTGCCGCTCATCGGTGAGGGGACGCGCGACGCCGGGCGAGGACACCTCAAGCTCGTAGGGCCGTGCGTCGGTGCTGGGATCGTTGTCGAGAATGTCGGAGAGGGACTTGGAAATCTCTGCGATAACGTCGAGGCCGACGCCGCCCGTTTCCTCCTGCGGCAGGTCCACCACCACGTGGACCACACGGTTGGCGCCGGCGACGTGAATGGAGACGTCCTCCAGGAACAGCCGGTTTGCCAGGACTTCGGGCTCCAGGAGGGCATACAGCCGCTCGGCCTCGAAGTTGTGGGCGGGTGCGGCTTCAGCCTTACCCGTTCCGGTCCGGTCTGTTGAAGTCGTGGCTTCTGCGTTGGTCATGATGCCGGCCGCCTCCCGCTAGATGATGTTGTGTGTACTAGCCTAGCGATTTTCCGGGCACCTTGGTGCACGGAGTTCCCGGCCGGCATGACAACATGGTCTGTTGTGAATGACGACACCAGGGAAAATCGGCGGCGCGGGCTCGTTCCCCGCGTGGCGCTGCTGGCCTGTCTCGCGCTGGTGGTCGTCAGCCTCGGCGTTGCGCTGAGCCCTGGAAGCCCGCCAGAACCCGCCGAACCGCCCTTTTCCGAACAGGCGAGGTCCGCCGCGCTGACTGAAACCCTGCGGCTGCGGGCCGCCGGCGAGCAACTTGGCCAGGTCCCCGCCAACGGGGGTCAGGCCGCCGTGGCGCGCACTGTGAGTTTGCTGACAAGCCATGCGCGGGCCCTCCTGGTGCCGGGCCAGGACGAACCGGCGCTGGCTCTCAGTTCGCCGGGTCCGGCCACACCTTCTGTCGCCGCCTCGCCGGCTGTCTCTCCTGATGCGCCAGCCACTACCTCTGCGTCCGCCACCCCGACCGCCGTTCCCCTGCCTGCCTCGGCGGCCGCGCTGGCCACCGAACTGGCGGCCAGCGCCTCGCAACGGCTCGCCGATGCTGCCGTGGCCGACGGCGGCATCGCCCGGTTGCTTGCCGCCGTCGGGACCGCCCAGCTGCTTGAGGCGTCCACCCTCGCCGCGGCTGTCGGGGTGCCGGCGCCCGCGGTGCCCGACCCGGCCGCGCCGGCGGTATTGGGCGCCTGCCCGACGCCGTCGGTGTCGCCGTCCGCCGTCCCTGGGGGTGCCGCGGCGGGCACTGGGACTCCCCCCAGTTCCCCGGCTGCCTCCGTGCCGGCGTCTGTTTCGACGCCGGCATCCGCGCCCGCGCCCGCTCCGGCGTCCCTGCCCGGCGCGCTGGCGGCCACCGTGGCGACTGAACTCGAGATGGTTTACGGCTACCAGGTGGCCCTGACCCGCCTCGGCGGTGCGGCCGGTCCGGCGCCGGAACTGCTCGGCCGGCACGAGGTACTCGCCGCCGACGCCGAAGCGCTGAGCAGGATGCACTGCGCCGAGGCGCCCCTGCGGGAAGCCGGGTACACGATGGACCAGGAGTTCCTCGCCGCACCTGCCGCTGGTCTGGGAGCCCTGGAGGCTTCGGCCCTTCCTGTGTACGGCGACCTGGTGGCCCTGAGCGAGGGTGAGACCCGGCAGTGGGCAATTTCCGGCCTTGTGGGAGCCGCCCGCCGGACCGCACTGTGGGGGGCCGACGCCGGCGCCCTCCCCGGACTGGCGGCTGACCCGGACCAGTTGCCCGAGCTGCCTGCGCCCAGCCCGGGTCCGTAGCGCCCGACTCCTG
This sequence comes from Pseudarthrobacter sp. HLT1-3, assembly GCF_059383535.1. Taxonomy (NCBI): domain Bacteria; kingdom Bacillati; phylum Actinomycetota; class Actinomycetes; order Micrococcales; family Micrococcaceae; genus Pseudarthrobacter; species Pseudarthrobacter sp. HLT1-3. Next base: position 15,478 of record NZ_JBWZCJ010000003.1, read on the forward strand.
GGTCCCGGCTCCTTGGTCCCGGCTGCTGGGTTCCGGCTTCCGGCTTCCGGCTTCGGCTCTGAGGCCCGGCTGGGGTCCCGGCTGCGGGCGTCTGCCCCCACAATTCGCGCGGCCGTCCCGCTCCCACGTCCTTGTCTCGACAGAGCGGGGCAACTTTGGGCCGCGTGGACCCCGAATTCTGCCCGCAACTCCGCGTGCCCCGCGTCAAAGTGCCCCCACTGCGACCGGACGAGGTCCGCAGCGGGAAGACTGCACCGCTCGTGGGGACTCCCTGGCCAGAAAACCCGGGAAAGCCGCGGCTTACTTAGGCTCGTGATACTGGTGACGCGGCGGCGGCGGTGATTTGCTGTAGCAATGGACAGTCAAGCCGCACCCACCCAGCATGAGAACGAGCCTCACCACAACGACATTGCGCACCGCCTCAACTGGCTCCGCGCGGGCGTGCTGGGGGCCAATGACGGCATCGTCTCCGTCGCAGCCATTGTGGTCGGCGTCGCTGGCGTCACCACGGAGTCCGGCCCCATCCTCATCGCCGGCACCGCCGGCGTCGTGGGCGGCGCCATCTCGATGGCCCTGGGCGAATACGTCTCAGTCAGCAGCCAGAAGGACAGCCAGCAGGCCCTGATCGAGAAGGAACGCCGGGAACTGGAGGAACAGCCCGAAGAGGAACTCGAGGAACTCGCGGCCATCTACCAGGGCAAGGGCCTCAGCGCCGACACCGCCCGCACGGTGGCCAAGGAACTCACCGCCCACGATGCCCTTGGCGCCCACCTTTCCGCGGAACTGCACATTGACGAGACGGACATTGTCAGCCCCTGGCACGCCGCATTCGCCTCCGCCGCGGCGTTCCTGGTCGGCGCGATCCTTCCCATGCTCGCCATCCTGCTGCCGCCGGAAAATATCCGCGTTCCACTGACCTTCGTGGCGGTACTGGTGGCGCTTGCATTTACCGGGGCCATCGGCGCGTGGATCGGCGGCGGCGGGAAGATGAAGGCGGCCATTCGCGTGGTGATCGGCGGTGCTGCGGCTCTTGTCGCGACCTTCCTGATCGGCAGCTGGCTCGGCGCCAGCGGCATTACGGTCTAACCGTCCTGTTTCGGCCGAGAGCGTTTCGTCCACGTCACCACACCGGTCAGCTCCGCAGGCTCAATGCAGCTCCTCGGCCAGCATCACGATGATGCCCTCGGGCCCGTTGACGTAGCAGAGGCGCCAAGCGTCCTCGTAGCGCACGACGTCGCCCAGGAGCTCAATGCCCCGGGACTGCAGTGCGGCGACGTCGGCGTCGATGTCGTCGACGGCGAAGGCGATACGCCGGATCCCAAGGGTATTAGGGGGCGCGTTCCGGTCGCCGGGCCGCGCTTGCGGGCTGTGGAACTTCATCAGCTCCAGTCGTCCGTGGCCGTCGCGCGTCTGGAGGATGGCGATTTGGGTGCGGACGCCGTGGAGGCCAACGACGCGGTCGACCCATTCGCCTTCCACTGTGTCTTCGCCGATCATGCTCAGGCCGAGATCGACGAAGAAGCTGATAACGTCTGCGAGGTCCTCGACCACGATGCCTACATTGTCCAGGCGTTGAATCGTCATCTCGTGCTCCTAACCACCGTGTAAGCAACGTGGGTTCTCGATCTGGCCGGGAATACAGGTGTCCCTAAAGAGTCTGCCGAAAATGGCATCCCGCGCAAGGTCCGGGCGCCTGAACCACCTCGTCAAACAAGGCGTCCAACAAGCCCTCCTGAAGCGCCACCCCTTTGGCCAACGGCCGCGGTAAGGGCATGTCCTGAACCGCGCGGGTTCCGACCAACTAGGCTGGTTCCGATGAGCCAGTCCGCAGACGTCCCGATCCCGCCCGACCTCAGCCGCCGCTACGGCCGGAGCGCAACCGGTCGCGACTGGCTGGCGTCGCTCCCCCTGTTGATCCGGCACAACCTGGATCAGTGGCAGCTCGACGTTGACCTCGCTCCAGGCGCGCTGCCGGCGCACGGCCATGGGGCCATCGTGGTCCCGGTCCGCCGCCGCGCCGTCGGTGACGCGAATACTGACACAGCCGCGGCCGCCAGCGCGGCTGCCGTCCTGAAGGTCGCCTATCCGCACGACGAAGCCGTCCTCGAACCGCACGCGCTCTCCCTCTGGGACGGGCACGGGGCGGTCCGGCTGCTGGCCAACGACGCCGGTGCCGGTGCGCTGCTGCTGGAGCGGTTGGACGCCGCGCGTTCCCTCCAGGACGCGCCGATGGACGTGGCGATTCCGGTCTGGGGAGGACTGGTTCGCCGGCTGAGCCTGCTCCCGGACGAACGGCCGGACTGGCAGGAGTTCGGCCACGTGGCGGCCCGGGCCGAGCAGTGGAGCGATGAGCTGCCGGAGAGCTGGGAACAGCTGGGCCGGCCCTTCCCGCGCTGGCTGCTGGAAGCCGCGTTGGAGGTCTGCCAGACCCGTGGGGCCGTTGGCCGCCGCTCGGGGCGGGATGTGCTGGTCCACACCGACCTGCACTACCTGAATGTCCTGGCGCGGCCCGATGGGGAGGGACCGGAGGGCAGCGGCCGGGGGCGGGCCGATGGCTGGGCCGCGATTGATCCGCAGCCCATGATCGGCGAGGCGGAGTTCGCCGTGGCGCCCCTGCTGTGGAACCGGATCCCGGAGCTGTCCCGGGCCGATCCGGAACAGGGCCTGCGGGAGCGCTGCCGCGACTTCAGCCTGGCCGCCGGGCTCGACGCCGAAGTGGCCCGACAGTGGGGCCTTGCCCGCGAGGTCGAGAACGCCCTCTGGTACGCCTCGAAGCGGCGCCACGACGGCGATCTGGCCCGTTCACTCTGGGTGGCCAGCACGCTCGCCGGCCGGACGTTGCCGGACCTGCCTGCGCCGCACGAGTTGCCGGTCCCGGGCGCAGACCTCAGCTAGCCGGGGGCAGGCCCGCGGACTGCTGCCAGGGCGTCCCGGACAGCGTCGACGGCGGCTGCCACGTCGGCGTCGTCGGTGCTCCAGTTGCTGACGGAGATCCGCAGGATGTCGCGGTCCTGCCAGCGCGAACCGGACATCCACACGCGGCCGTCAGCGATGATCCGTGCCGTGACCGCGCGGGTGGTGGCGTCGTCGCCGAAGGCCAGCGAGACCTGGGTGTAGTCGACATCGTTGAGCACCTCGACGCCGTCCAGCGCGGAAAGATTCGCCGCCAGCTCCCGGGCGCGCTGCACGAGCCCGCGGACCTGGGCGGCGACGCCGTCACGGCCGAGGGATTTCAGCGCCGCCCAGACCGGCACTCCGCGGGCCCGGCGGGACAGTTCGGGAACCTTTTCAAAGGGGTCCGCCGCACCGTCGGCGTCGTGGATCAGGTAGCTGGTGTGCAGGCCCATGGCGGAGCGCAGCGCCTGGGCGTCGCGGACCACCGCGACGCCGCAGTCGTAGGGGACGTTCAGTGTCTTGTGCGCGTCCGTGCCCCAGGAATCAGCACCCTGCAGCCCTGCGGTCAGGCCCGAGAGCTCAGGGACGGCGGCGGCCCAAAGTCCGAACGCACCGTCCACATGGACCCAGGCTCCGTGCGCTTTGGCGACGGCGATGGCCTCCAGGAAGGGATCGAAGGCCCCGGAATGCAGGTTCCCGGCCTGCAGGCAGACCAGCAGCGGGGCCGGGCGGGATCCGCTGTCACGGGCCGGGGAACCGCCCGGCGGATCACCGGGCGCGCCGTCCTGCCCACCGCCCGGCGCACTGCCCGGCGCACTGCCCGACGCACTGCCCGCGACAGTGACCAGGGCGCGGTCCAGGGCACAGTCCAGCTCCGCCGGGTCGATGCGGCCCTGCCGGTCCGCGGGGACCACCGTGGGCCTGCCCAGCCCCAGATACCGCAGGCCGAGGTCGATGGTGTCGTGGCGTTCCTGGCCCACGAAACACTGGATCCGGGGCGCACCGGAGAGGCCGTCGGCGTCGAGGTCCCAGCCGGCGTTGGCCATCAGGCGCCACCGGGCCGCGGCCAGTCCGGTGAAGTTCCCCATCGTCGCGCCGGTGGTAAAGCCGACGTTGGACTCTTTGGGAAGCCCCAGCAGCTCCAGCAGCCATTGGCCGGCGGCTTCCTCGATGGCCGTGGTGGCAGGTGAGGCCACGCGGAGCGCGGCGTTTTGGTCCCAGGCACTGACCAGCCAGTCCGCGGCCAGCGCGGCCGGCAGCGTCCCGCCGATGACCCAGCCGAAGAACCGTCCGGAGGGCATGGCCATCAGCCCGGGTTCGGCCTTCGCTGCTAGGTAGTCCACCACGTCAGCCGCTGGCATTCCGGTCCGGGGCAGCGGACCGCCAAAGTCGGCTGCGAGGTCCGCGGCGGTCTTGCGCGGGGCGACGTGCCGCGTTTCCTGGCTCGTAAGCCACTCGCGGGCGTGCCGGGCCGCCGCCGCGAGGGCATCGCGGAAATGCTCTTCTGGTGCTGACATAGCTGCATGCTACGCCGGGGGCCGCCTTCCCGGGAGGGCCCGCAAGGGCACTAGAAGGAGTCCTGCCAGATGTCCGAGCCGAGTTTGATAATCAGCGCCCCCACTACGGTGAGGAACACGATCCGGATGAACTTGTTCCCCTGCTTGACGGCCGTCCGGGCGCCGAGATAGCCGCCGGCCATGTTCGCCATCCCCAGGACCAGCCCGAGTCCCCACAGCACGGCGCCGTGCGGCACAAAAAAGAGCAGGGCGCCGGCGTTGGTGGCCATGTTCACGATCTTGGCCTTGGCGCTCGCTTCGAGGAACGCGTACCCCATCGCCGAGACGAGCGCGATGATCAGGAAGGACCCGGTGCCCGGGCCGATCAGGCCGTCATAGAAGCCGATCACCCCACCGATCAGGCACGCCAGCACATAGTGCCGGTGGCCGTTATGCCGCAGCTTCGTCAGCTCCCCGACGTTCGGCCGGAAGGCGGTGAACAGCGCGACGGCGATGAGCGCGACCACGATGATGGGTTTGAACACACTCGCCGGAAGGTTCGCCGCGAGCACCGCCCCGCCGAAACTGCCGGCCAGGGCGATCACGGCCATCGGCAGCGCGGTGCGCAGATCCGGCCGCACGCGACGGTAGTACGTGACAGCACTGGTCGTTGTGCCGAAGATCGACCCCATTTTGTTGGTCGCCAGTGCCTGCACCGGGCTGATGCCCGGCACCAGCAGCATCGCCGGGAGCTGGATCAGTCCCCCGCCCCCGACGACAGCGTCAACCCAGCCCGCGGCGAAGCCAGCGACCACAATCAGGATGAGGGTGCTGAGCTCTATCGACTCGAGTCCGGAAAGCACGCCTGAAGGGGCAGCGCGCTAGTGACTGCGGACGGCGTCGACCACGTAGTCGACAGCCTTCTCAACGGCGATGTTCTCGGCGATGCCGCTGCGGCGGTCCTTGATCTCGACGACCCCGTCGACCAGGCCGCGCCCGACGGCGAGGATGGTCGGCACACCGACGAGTTCGGCGTCGCCGAACTTCACGCCCGGGGAGACCTTGGGCCGGTCGTCGTAAATGACGTCCAGGCCGGCGGCTTCCAGGTCCAGGGCCAGCTTCTCCGCGGCGGCGAAGATCTCCTCGCCGCGGCCAACGGCCACCACATGGACATCGGCCGGAGCGACGGCGCGCGGCCAGACGAGGCCCTTGTCGTCGTGGTTGGATTCGGCGAGGGCCGCGACGGCGCGGGTGACACCGACGCCGTAGGAACCCATCGTGACGACGACCTGCTTGCCGTTCTGGTCCAGGACCTTGAGTTCCAGGGCCTCGGCGTACTTGCGCCCGAGCTGGAAGATGTGGCCCATCTCAATGCCGCGGGCGGTTTCCAGCGGGCCGGAGCCGTCCGGGGCCTCGTCGCCGGCGCGCACCTCGGTGCACTCGATGACGCCGTCCCAGCCGAAGTCGCGTCCGGCGACCAGTCCGAAGACGTGCTTGCCGGCCTCGTTGGCGCCGGTGACCCAGGCGGAGCCGCTGACGACGCGCGGGTCCACGAGGTAGAGGATCTTGGCGGCGCCCTCGGTGCCCAGCAGCGGCGCGTCCAGGGACAGGCCGGGGCCGAGGTAGCCCTTGACGATGAGGGGCTGCTTCTTGAGGTCCTCCTCGTTGGCGGCCTCGAGGGTGATCTCGCCGGCGATCGGCAGGAAGGATCCGATGTTCGCTTCCACCCGTTTGAGGTCGACGCCGCGGTCGCCCGGAACGCCGATGACGACGAACTGGCGTTCGCCGGTCGGCAGGGTGACGGCGAGGACGACGTTCTTGAGCGTGTCGGCGGCAGTCCAGGCGCCGCCGTCGGCCTCGCTGCGCGGAACGAGCACGTTGGCGGCGTCCACGAGGGTGTCGATGGTCGGGGTGTCCGGGGTGTCGCGGACTTCGGCGGCCGGGGCGTTGCTGAAGTCGATGTCCGCGGGGGCCACCGTGGTGACGGCCTCGACGTTGGCCGCGTAGCCGCCGGCTGAACGGACGAAGGTGTCCTCGCCGATCTCGGTGGGGTGCAGGAATTCCTCGCTCTTGGAGCCGCCCATGGCGCCGGCGGTGGCCGCAACCGGGATGACCTCGAGGCCGAGGCGTTCGAAGATTTTCAGGTAGGCGCCGCGGTGCGCCGCGTAGCTGGCGTCCAGGCCGGCGTCGTCGACGTCGAAGGAGTAGGAGTCCTTCATGATGAATTCGCGGCCGCGCAGCAGGCCTGCCCGGGGGCGTGCCTCGTCGCGGTACTTGTTCTGGATCTGGTAGATGCTCAGCGGCAGGTCCTTGTACGAGGAGTACATGTCCTTGACCAGGAGGGTGAACATTTCCTCGTGGGTGGGCGCCAGCAGGTAGTCGTTGCCCTTGCGGTCCTTGAGCCGGAAGATCCCGTCGCCGTACTCGGTCCAGCGGTTGGTGACCTCGTAGGGTTCCTTGGGCAGCAGGGCCGGGAAGTGCACTTCCTGGGCGCCGATGGCAGACATCTCTTCGCGGATGACGGTCTCGACTTTCCGCAGCACGCTGAGCCCCAGCGGGAGCCAGGTGTAGATGCCCGGGGCGGCCCGGCGGATGTATCCGGCGCGGACCAGGAGCCGGTGGCTGGCCACTTCGGCGTCGGCAGGATCTTCACGCAGGGTGCGCAGGAACAGCTTGGAAAGTCGAAGGACCACTGGGTATCTATCCGTTTCTGGGAAGTTGCGGGCAAAACTGTGGAACCGGAGAACCGGCGCACGCGTCTAGGTACTAATCTACCGCCAGCCCGGACGCGGAAGAGCCACGCCATAACTGACGGAAGCCCCTGGCCGTTGCCGGCTGGTCATCCTGTCATGGCGTGGCTCTGCGGCCCCAGCACCACCAATATCTTGGAAGTGAGTTCCGTTTGTTGCCCCCAAGGGCTTCTGCATCCCCGGCTGTTGCTCCCGTGGAAACACGTGCCCAAGCGACACGGTTAGTTCGAACCTATGTGACCCACGGCACTAAAACAAGAGCGTCCACCCACATATTTCGTCGTGCAACAGGTGAAACTGCTGGTGCAGAAGATGGCTGGAGTTAAAAAAGAACTGTCGCGAACGTGCCGACCTGACGGAAGCCCACCCGCTCGTAAGTGGCCCTGGCGCGGGTGTTGAAGTTGTTGACGTACAGGCTGGTGACCGGGGCCAGGGTTTGGGCCAGGCCGACGACGGCGGCCATGTAGCCGGCGCTGAGGCCCTGGCCCCGGTAGTCCGGGTTCATCCAGACACCCTGGACCTGGGTCACCTCCGGGGTGACCGCGCCGAGCTCGGCCTTGAAGACCACTTCGCCGCCGGGGTTCAGGTGGACCATGGAATGTCCCGCGCGGATCAGGCCCCTGACCCGGCGGCTGTAGTACTCCCGGCCGCCGAGGAAGGGTGAATAGCCCACTTCCTCCTCGAACATCGCCGCGCACGCGGGCAGGATCCGCTCGAAGTCCGCCAGCTGGCCAAAGCCCAGCTCTTGATTCGCGGGGACCGCAGGCGGCCCGGAAATCGTCATCAGCGGCTGGTCCCCGCGGATCTCGTGGGCGGTCTGGCCGTACTGCTCCAGCCCGGCGTACAGGGCCAGGACCGTGTCGGCCGGGCCGAAAATCGAGGCATACCGGCGCCCCGAGCGGTGCGCAGCCGCCGCGACCAGGCCGGCAAGCTCCGGGGCCAGCTGCACCGGCACCAGGTTGGCGCCGGCCCAGCAGGCACCGAGCAGGGTGCCGCCGTCGAACACGCCGAAGATGCTGGCGCCGCCGGTGGTGGGAGCCGCCGAACCCGCGGTTGCCAGGTGCGACAGGATGAAGACATTGGCGACGGCGTCCTGCCGGGCCAGGTCAATCAGCTGGGATGTGTCCGACCCCGCAAGGGCCCGGACTACGACGCCGGGAGCGGCGCCGTCCTTACGAGACGCTAACCACGGGGCTACCCTTGACAGCATCTTCGCCATCGGCCTCCCCCATCTCTTCGGCGATACGCATGGCTTCTTCGATCAGTGTCTCAACAATCTGGTCCTCGGGGACAGTCTTGATGACTTCACCCCGCACAAAGATCTGGCCCTTGCCGTTGCCCGAGGCGACACCGAGGTCGGCTTCGCGGGCTTCGCCCGGGCCGTTGACGACGCAGCCCATCACGGCCACGCGCAGCGGGATCTCCATGCCTTCCAGCCCTGCCGTGACCTGCTCGGCCAGCGTGTACACGTCCACCTGGGCGCGGCCACAGGACGGGCAGGAAACGATCTCGAGTTTGCGCGGGCGCAGGTTCAGCGACTGCAGGATCTGGTTGCCGACCTTGATTTCCTCCACCGGCGGGGCGGAGAGCGACACGCGGATGGTGTCACCGATGCCGCGGGACAGCAGGGCGCCGAAGGCCGTGGCCGACTTGATGGTGCCCTGGAAGGCCGGGCCGGCCTCGGTGACGCCGAGGTGCAGCGGCCAGTCGCCCTGTTCGGCGAGCATTTCGTAGGCGGCGACCATGACGACGGGGTCGTTGTGCTTGACCGAAATCTTGAAGTCGTTGAAGCCGTGCTCCTCGAACAGCGAGGCTTCCCAGACGGCGGACTCCACGAGGGCTTCCGGGGTGGCCTTGCCGTACTTCTTCAGGATTCCGGGTTCCAGCGATCCGGCGTTGATGCCGATCCGGATCGAGGTGCCGTGGTCCTTCGCCGCGCGGGCGATTTCCTTGACCTGGTCATCGAACTTACGGATGTTGCCGGGGTTCACCCGCACCGCGGCGCAGCCGGCCTCGATCGCGGCGAAGACATACTTCGGCTGGAAGTGGATGTCCGCGATCACCGGGATCTGGGACTTCCGGGCGATGATCGGCAGGGCCTCGGCGTCGTCCGCGGACGGGCAGGCGACGCGCACTATGTCACAGCCGGAGGCGGTGAGCTCGGCGATCTGCTGCAGCGTGGCGTTGATGTCCGTGGTGGGCGTCGTGGTCATCGACTGCACGCTGATGGGTGAATCGGAGCCGACGCCGACCGAGCCCACCTTGATCTGGCGGGTCTTGCGGCGCGGCGCGAGGACGGGTGGCGGTGCTGACGGCATTCCCAGGCTGACCGAGGTCACATGGACTCCTTGGATCGAAGTAGGTCGGGCGGGACGGTTAGGCTGCGTGGCCGGCCAGGAGGCCGGTCAGGGGCGCCCAGGCCGTCGTGCGGGTGCCGGAGATGGCACTGGCCGCGGCGAAGGGGTCCTGCTTGAGGACCTCGTTCAGGGCCTGCTCGTCGGCGGCCTTGAAGATCAGCAGGGCGCCGGCGCCGTCACCGTAGGGGCCGCTGGCGAGCAGCGTTCCCTCCTCGGCAAGTCCTGCCGTCCAGGCGCGGTGCGCGGGGCGTGCGGCGTCGCGGGCTTCGGAGGATTCGGCGTCGTATACGTACTCAACAGCAAAAACAGTCATACGGATACACTATCGCCCCGCGGGCCGGTGACCCATCCGGGTGTGCGGGTGGTCTCAGCCGAGGACGAGCACTTTGGCCAGGACGGCGACGCCGGCCGCCCACAGCAGGGAGGTGAGGGTGCCGATGATGAACCGCTCCGCGGCGACCGGAGTCTCCTTTAGTTCGGCAAAGCGGCCCAGGCCCTTGATCGCGACGACGTAGGCGATCGCGACGGGTTCGCCGGCGAGAATCGCGAGGCAGACCGCCAAGCGCTCCAGCACACCGATGATGGCGCCGCCGCGCAGGATCCGGACGCTGCTGACCGCGGCGGCGGCGGAGCCCGGGGTGGAGCCTGCCGCAGATCCCGCGGCCGGGGCTGCGTCGCCTGCCGTGCCGCTGGCGCCGGTCGTACCGGCGGTGGCGGGCGAACCGGGGGTGGCGGGCGAGCCAGGGGTGGTTTCAATTGTGGCCGGGGGATCCACGGTGGCATCAGCCGAGGGGTCATTCGCCGGGTCGGCGCCGGCATTGGCGTCCTGCCGGTCGTCGATGGTCCGGGCGAGCCGGAAGACCAGGGCCGTCACCGGCCAGCCGGCGAAGCCTGCGGTGAGCAGGGCCAGGGTGATCCAGAGGGCGTTCACCGGTCTCCTTCTGTACTGTCCGCGGGGCGGGTCGGGCGCTGCGTCGGAGCCGGGTTCCGGGCCCCGTCCGTGGGCCCGCCGGCGTCGTGGTTGCCCGTGATAATTCCATGGGCGAAGTCCAGCAGCATTTCCGCCGCGGGTCTAGCGGCCCATTCTTCCTGCCAGGCGGAGCGCAGCAGCGCACGGCTCACCGACTGTTCGGTGATTCCCAGTTTTTGCGCGGCGACTTTCTGCGTGCCGTGGGTGCCGGAGTGCCCGTGCTGCAACGGGCGCAGCACATCAACGACCTTCCACTGGGCGGCCGTCCGCTCCTGGACCAGCCGTCCGATCAGCCGCAGCACCGCCTCGGCGTTGGCGCAGGCGCGGGCGCCGGCAGAGCCCGCGGGAGAGGGCGCGGCCTCGCCCCGGCGCAGGCCTCCCGAGACGACGGCAACCGGCACATGGGCGGACCCGGATTTTGCCCTCTCGACGGCTGCGCGGGCCGCCACGAAGGCCGGCCCGGATCCTTCGCGCGGGCTGGCAGGCAGCGGGAGGTCCACGGCCCCGACCCCGATGCCCACGTACCAGCGGCCGCTGCGCAGGGCGTGCAGGGCGATGTCCACGACCTCGTCCGGGCGCTCGACGACCCCCTGGACTTCATCGCCCACGGACCGCTCGAAGCGCCCTGCGGTGGACAGCGCTGCCAGTTCCGCGAGTAAGCCCGGAACACGGTCGACGTCGGCGCTGCTGCCGCGCTGGTCGATGGTCATCACGTACATAGCCCCAACCCTACAAGGACTGATCCGCCATAATCAATCATTTTCAACTGATTACCACAAATAAGCCATAATCGGCTGATGATTCATATACAGCCTCATACGGTTAATGCCGAGGACAGGGGCCCAACCTGCCAGCCCACACTGCCGGGGCAGGCAGGTCCGACGGATCCGCAGCCGTGCAGGGGCACTTTGGCACGAACACGCCGCCGCGGTCGTCCATTCCGGCCCCGGGCGGCCGCAAAGTGCCCCCGGACGGCAGGGCCGATGCCACCCGGGCCGCCCCGCCCGGGCACCCCCTGGAAAATCGCAACCCGGGAATACTGTCACCGCGGTTGACAGCTCCCCCTGGCCCGGCCCACGCTGCGGGACACAGCAGGCCGGGCCGCCTCGGCGTCAGCCGAAGAGGTTGACCGGCTTGACGATGTCCGCGTAGATCAGCAGGGCGCCCATGCCCATCAGCAGCACCGCCACCACGTAGGTCACCGGAAGCAGCTTGGCGATGTCGAACGCGCCGGGGTCCGGGCGGCCGAACAGCTTGGCGATCCTGCGGCGGGCCCCTTCATACAGCGCGCCGGCCACATGGCCGCCGTCGAGCGGCAACAGCGGAATGAGGTTGAAGACGGCCAGGGCAAAGTTGAGTCCGCCCAGCAGCCCCACCAGGGTCGCCACCCGGGACTGCATCGGCACTTCCTCCATCGCGGCGACCTCGCCGGCCACCCGCCCCACGCCGACTACGCTGATCGGCCCGTTGGGGTCGCGGGGTTCCTCGCTGAATGCTGCCTGCGCCACGCCGGCCACGCGGGCCGGCAGGTTGACGACGACGCCGGCGATCTGCTTGATGTTTTCGCCTGCCATCGGCAGAACGGTCGACGCCGGCTGCGGAACCAGCGCGGTCTGCGCACCGATGCCCAGGAAACCGACGTCCTGGTACTGCAGGGTGCCGTCGGCGCTCTTGGCCTGGCGGCCGTCGTCGCCCACGACCGGGCGCGCGGAGAGGACGGGTGTGACGGTGGTGGTGACCGGGACGCCGTCGCGCTCCACGGTGATGCTGACCTGCCGGTCCGCGGAGGCGCGGATCCAGCCGGTGAGTTCATCCCAGTTGGTCACGGCCTTTCCGTCGAAGGAGGTGATGACGTCGTTGGGCAGCAGTCCGGCGGCGGCGGCGGGGGTGAGCCTGCAGTCGGCGGATTCCGGGTCCACGGTTTCGCCGGCCTTGACCTGGCATTTGGAGACGTCGGCGATGGTGGTGGTCTGGGTGGCGATGCCGAAGCCCATCAGCAGCACGGCCGTCAGCGCGAGTCCGATCAGCATGTTCATGGCCGGGCCGCCGAGCATGATGATGATCTTCTTCCAGACCGGCAGCTTGTAGAAGACCCGGTTCGCGTCGGCGGGGCCGACCTCCTCGTGCGCCATGGAGCGGGCGTCCGAGGCCAGGGACTGGAACATGCCGGTGCTGGAGGTCCGTACGGTGCCGTCCTCCTTGTTCGGCGGATACATTCCGATCATGGAGACGAAGCCGCCCAGCGGGATGGCCTTGAAGCCGTATTCGGTCTCACCCTTTTTGCGGGACCAGAGAGTGGGCCCGAAGCCGATCATGTATTTGGTGACGCGGACCTTGAACAGCTTGGCCGGCAGCAGGTGGCCCACCTCGTGGAGGGCAATGGACACGGCGATGCCGATCGCCACAAAGACGACACCGAGGATAAAGAGGAGGACGGGACTCATGCTTTGATCTGCTGCTTCCTAGACGCTTCTGACGGCTAAACGTTCGTGGGTGCGGGCGCGTGCCCACCTTTCAGCATCCAGCACGGACTCCACCGTCAGCCGGGAGGATCCTGTGTGTTCGCTGAGGACTGCTTCGATGGTATCGACGATGTCGGTGAACCGGATCCGGCCGGCGTGGAACGCGATCACTGCCTCCTCGTTCGCGGCATTGAACACCGCCGGGTAGGTGCTCCCCTGCTTTGCGGAATCCTTCGCCAGCCCGACGGCGGGGAACGCCGCGGTGTCCAGCGGCTCGAAGGTCCAGCTGGTGGCTTTGCTCCAGTCGCAGGGCCTGGCCGCCTGGGCCACGCGGTCCGGCCACCCCAGTCCCAGGGCGATGGGCAGGCGCATGTCCGGCGGGGAGGCCTGGGCGATCGTGGAGCCGTCGATGAACTGGACCATCGAGTGGACGACGGACTGCGGGTGGACCACGACGTCGATCCTCTCCAGCGGGATGTCGAAGAGCAGGTGGGCCTCGATGACCTCCAGCCCCTTGTTGACCAGGCTGGCGGAGTTCGTGGTGACCATGAGGCCCATGTCCCAGGTGGGGTGGGCCAGGGCGTCCTGCGGGGATACGTCGTGCAGCTCCTCACGGGTCATGCCGCGGAAGGGTCCGCCAGACGCCGTAAGGATCAGCCGGTCCACCTCCGCCGCGGTGCCGGAGCGCAGGCACTGGGCGATGGCGGAGTGTTCGGAGTCGACCGGGACAATCTGCCCTTCGCGGGCCGCGGCCTTGACCAGGGCGCCGCCGACAATCAGGGACTCCTTATTGGCCAGGGCCAGGGTTGCGCCGGATTTGAGCGCGGCCAGGGTGGGCGCCAGGCCGATGGACCCGGTGATGCCGTTGAGGACCACATCGGCCTCGATCTCCGCGATCCGGGTGGAGGCGTCCGGTCCGGTGAAGATCTCGGGACGGTAGCCCGTGACGCCGGCCGCGCTGGCGGCGTCGTCGACCAGCGCTTGAAGGGCTTTTGGGTCGCCGGACGCGGCGCCAATGGCCTGGGCGCGGGTGTGGACGGCCTGCCGGGCCAGGAGTTCGAGGTTGCCGCCGCCCGCGCTGAGCGCCACGACCTCGAAAAGGTGCGGGGCGCCGTCGACGACGTTAATCGCCTGCGTGCCAATGGAACCGGTGGACCCGAGGAGGACGATCTTGCGCGGCTGCATGATTCCAGTATCCCGCACCGCGTTCCGTGCTCTGCGCCGCGCGACGGCGCGCGGCCGGCAGACGGCGCCAGACGTCGGCCAGACGGCGGGCAGACACAGTCTGGTGTTGTAGCCTGGGCCGAAAGCGGGCAATTGAGAACTTGGGGGGCGGCTGTGGCCGAAAAACAGACGGCGTGGTCGAACTCCGAAGTCGCGGCCACGGTGGCGAGCTACCTGGAGATGCTGCGGCGCGAGGTCTCCGGCCAGCCATACGTGAAGAGCCAGTTCAGGAAATCACTCCTGCCGCAGCTCTCCAAACGGTCCGAGTCGGCCATTGAGTTCAAACACCAGAACATCTCGGCCGTGCTGATGAAACTGGGACTCCGACCTATCCGGGGCTACCAGCCCGCACACAACTACCAGAAGTCGCTGGTCCCGGAAGTGCAGCGTCAGTTGTCCTCCAGCCCTTCGCTCGTTGAGCTGATCCTGGCCGAGGCGCTGCGGGCCCCCGATCGGGCAGTTGATGGGGTTCTGGATTTCACCAGCGCCGGCACTCCGACCATCATTTTCCCCGAGCATTCCGGAGCCTCCCAAGCCAGAGTGGGCCGCCCTGACTACGCCGCGATTGAGGCTCGAAACCGTGCCCTGGGTCTGGCCGGCGAACTCGCCGTGGCCGACCTGGAGTACCGGCGTCTCGTGAAAGCGGGCAAGGCCAAGCTCGCGGCGCGGATTGATCACGTCAGCCTGACGGATGGTGACGGGCACGGCTTCGATATCTTGTCCTTCGAGGAGACCGGCGAGGAGCGGCTGATCGAAGTGAAGACGACGAGGTCGCGGGCCGAAACGCCCTTCTTCGTCAGCCGCAATGAACTGAAGGTGTCCAGGGACCGCGCCGACGTTTACCATCTGGTCCGCGTATTCAACTTTGGCAACGGGCCGGGGTGGTTCCCCCTGCGCGGAAGTCTGGACACCAGCTGCGTCCTGGAGCCAAGCGATTTCATGGCTCTGCCCCGGCCGGCTTAGTTCAGCGCGCCGGCGCGGCATGGTGCTGAAGACGGCCTCGGCAGTGCGGCCGCACAGCGGTCCGGGGGCGCTTTGGCCGCGGACACGCCGTCAATTGGCCGGAAAGTCCCCTACTGCGGCCTCAAAGTAGCCCCGCGCGGCCGCCATGACCCAGCCATCACGGGTGGAACGCACCCCGGCCAGACACTGCGATGGCCGCCCCAGCCGCCGCCAACCAGTGACACCCAACCCTCCGGGGGCACTTTGGCCGCGGACACGCCGTCAATTGGCCGGAAAGTCCCCTAACTGCGGCCTCAAACTAGCCCCGGACAGCCGCCCTGACCACGCCATCATGGGTGGAATGCGCCGCGCCGCGCCGCCCCGGCTCAAGCAACGCGAGGACTGCGCATCCATCGGCTCTGGGTGGTGGACGACGCGGTCGTTGCCAAGCCCAAGAACCAAGTTCTGCGACGGCGCTCGCATGGTTCCGCTCCCGGTCCTTCATCACCTCAGCAACGTGGCCAGTGCCGCGGCTCAATGGCGGGGCGGGCCGCCGCTGATTGACGCCGCCGACCGCAGGCGTAACGTGGGGATCGTGGAGTGGACGGCCTGGTTTGACGCGCCGGAGTACGAGTTCGCCCGGCAGGTGCTGCAGCGCGGCATCGCCACGATCTACTTCGTGGCCTTCCTCTCATCGCTGAACCAGTTCCCGGCCCTGCTCGGCGAGCGCGGGCTGTTGCCGGTGCCGGATTTCCTGGCGCGCTCCGGCCGGCGGCGCAAGCCCACGCTTTTCAGCTGGCGCTACTCGGACCGGTTGCTGCGGACCGTCTGTTGGGCCGGGATGGGGATTGCGGCGGCCATCGTCGTCGGCCTTCCGCAGCTTGGCCCGCCGTGGGTTCCCCTGCTGGCGTTCCTGGCGCTCTGGCTGCTGTACATGTCGATCGTCAATGTCGGGCAAACCTTCTACGGCTTCGGCTGGGAGATGCTGTTGCTCGAGGCCGGCTTCATTGTGGCCTTCCTCGGTTCCGACCAGACTCCCCCGCCGCGGACCATCCTGATCCTGCTGGCCTGGCTGGTGTTCCGCCTGGAGTTTGGCGCCGGCATGATCAAGATCCGCGGCGGCCGGGAGTGGCGTGACCTGACAGCCCTGTACTACCACCACGAGACCCAGCCGATGCCCGGCCCGCTCAGCCGGCAGGCACATCTGCTGCCCAAGGCGTGGCACCGGGTGGAAGTGCTGGGCAACCATTTCGCCCAGCTGGTGGTTCCGTTCTTCCTTTTCGCCCCGCAGCCGCTGGCCAGCGCGGCCGCGGGGATCGTTATCTTCACGCAGCTCTGGCTGGTAGCAACAGGGAACTTCGCCTGGCTGAACTGGATGGCGATCCTGCTCGCCTTCGCGGCTGTCAGTGACCCGGTGGCCCATGCCGTTCTCCCGGCCATTCCGCTGGACTGGCACCCCGCCGCCGCAGGCATCGGCACGGGTGCCGGTGCCGCAGGAGCCGCGGCGACGGGCAGCCAGGCGCCAGTGGCGTGGCTCGTGGTGGTACTGCTCGCCACCGTGCTGCTCGTGGTGCTCAGCTACCGCCCGGTCGAGAACCTGTTCTCCCACTATCAGCTCATGAACGCCAGCTTCAACCGCTGGCAGCTGGGGAACACTTACGGGGCGTTCGGCACGGTCACGAAGCAGCGGATCGAAATCGTGGTGGAAGGGACCCTGGATGCGGAGCCCGACGACACTGCCGACTGGCGCGAATACGGCTTCCGCGGCAAGCCCGGCGAGGTCCACCGGATCCCACGGCAGTGGGCGCCGTACCACCTGCGCCTGGACTGGCTGATGTGGTTCCTGCCGCTGCGCACCGTGCACGAGCAATGGTTCTACGCTTTCCTGGCCAAGCTGCTGGAGGCCGACCGCGCCACCCTGCGCCTGTTGCGGCATGACCCGTTCGACGGCGTCCGGCCCCGCTGGGTGCGGGCCCGCAGCTACCTCTACCGCTTCGCCACCCGGCAGGAATTCCGTGCCACGGGCCAGCGCTGGATCCGGATCCCACTGCACGAGTCCATTCCGCCGTTATCCCTGCCGCCGGAGGCCTGATGGTGCACTGATGCCCCGCCGATGTCACAAGGGCTTGAGCTCATAGCGGCGCTCGGGACGGCCCGCACCGTATTTGAGGCGCACCTCAACCCTCGCCTCATCGTGGAGGTATTCGAGGTAGCGGCGAGCGCTGACCCGGGACGTGCCCAGCAGGTCCGCTACTTCGGCCGCTGACAGATCCGCCTCGGCGGACTGCAGCACATCAACCACCCTGCGGAGCGTCTCGGCGCTGCACCCCTTGGGAAGGCGGACCTCCGTCCGTTCCGCACTCTCGGTCCGTTCCAGCCCAAAGACCCGGTTTACGTCCGCTTGCTCGGCAACGTCCTTGGACAGGTCCAGGCCCTGGTAAGCACTGCGATAATGCTCCAGCCGCTCCTGCAGGTCCGACTGCGAAAACGGCTTGATCAGGTAATGGACAATTCCGCCGCGCAGGGCCCGGCGCACGGTCTCGACCTCGCGGGCCGCGCTGATCACAAGAACGTCCAGATCCGGCGCAGTTTCCCGCAGCCTGGCCATGAGATCCAGGCCGTTGATGTCGGGCAGATGAATGTCCAGAAGGACCAAGTCAGGCTGCAAACGGGCGGTTTCCGCCATGGCCTGGGCTCCCGTGTGTGCAACCCCGACGACGGCGAAGCCGGGGGTGCGCTGGATGAAGCCGGCATGGACTTTTGCCACCATGAAGTCATCGTCGACGATCAGAACAGTGATCATAGCTGGGTCACCTTAGCCGTGGCCTGTGCCTGTGCCGCCGGGGCCCGTTCCAGCGGCATCCTCTTCAACCGCGCGGTAAAGACGGCCCCGCCGTCGTTCGCCACTTCTAGCGCGCCGCCGGTCCGCCGACAGACCACCCGCGAGAGGGCCAGGCCAAAGCCCCGTCCCCCAGCCGGCCCGGGTTGCTTGGTGCTGAACCCCTGCCGGAAGATCTTATCGGCCGCTGCGCTGTCGATGCCCGGGCCGGTGTCCCGGACGGTGATGACAACTTCGTCGTGACGGTCCTCCACGAGGACCCGGACAGAGGCATCTGCAGCTCCCGTGACGGCGTCGAGCGCGTTGTCCACGAGGTTTCCTACGACGGTGGTCAGATCCAGGGATAGTTCGTCTCCCACCGGCGACAGTGACGAAGCGGGGTCCAGCTGCAACGGCACTCCCCGCTCCGCTGCAAGGCTTGATTTGGCGATCAGGAGGGCGGCGAGCGCCGGGTCCTGGATGCGGCTGGTCACGTCGTCATTGAGCCTCGTCCGGTCCACCGTGACGCCGTTGACGAACTGCACCACGGAGTCGTATTCGCCAATCTGGATCAAGCCCGAAATGACGTGCAGCTGGTTGGCGAACTCGTGGGCCTGCGCCCTGAGCGTGTCCGTTGCTGTGCGCGTTGCACCCAATTCGCGCTCCAGGGATGACAGCTCAGTCCGGTCACGCAGGGTGGCGACGGAACCCATCACCCGGCCCTTGGAACGGATGGGTACCCGGTTCAACACCACCAGTCGCTCCCCTACCAGCACCATCTGGTCCTGCCCGGGCTGTTCCCCGGTCAGGACTTCCTTGAGCGCCGGTTCAACGGGCAGCCCGGTCAGATCCTTGCCCACACAGTCCGCGGGCAGGCCCAACAGCGCCCGGGCGCTGTCGTTTGCCACGGTAATCCGTCCGTGGAGGTCCAGCGCCACGACTCCTTCCTTGAGTCCATGCAGCATCGCCTCGCGGTTCTCCACCAGGCCCGAGATTTCGCTTGGCTCCATGCCGAGGGTCTGCCGCTTGACCCTGCGCGACAGCAACAGGGAGCCCGCAACCCCCAGGACGCTGGCCACTCCCAAATAGGTCAACAGGTTCGGGACGGCATCCCCCAGCCGCTCCCACGTGGACGGATAGTTCCGGCTGATGGATGCAATACCGATCATTGTCCCGGAGTCGTCAAGGACAGGTACGTGGGCCGAAAGCACGGGAGTCGCCGTGCCGCCCACCACTCCTGTCCAGGCCCGGCCCTCCATCACCCGGCTCGCGCCCAGTTCCAGCGGTCCGCCCAACAGCCCGGGGTCCGACGACGCCACCACGGTGCGGTCGAGCCGGGCGAGGGCCACTTGCGCGGACCCGGAGACGGTGCGGACCGACTCGGCGACGGCGGGCAATGCCGCACTGCCGCGCGGTTCGGCCGAGGGAAGCATCGCGCGGACGGTTGGATTGCTGCCCAGCGCTTCAGCCGCGGACAGTGCCCGGCGCCCCTCGATCCGTTCGAACGCGGCGGCCGACTGGGCCAGGGAGATGGCGACGACGCCGACGAGGACGGCCAGGACAATCAGCAACTGCAGGACCAGATATTGCCCGGCGAGGGACATTCCTCTTCGTCGAGTCACGTGCCGTCTTTCCTAATTCTTGGTGATGGTTAAGCTTGCTTCCTTGAGGCGGAAGCTGAGGTGCGTCCGCAAAGGTCCCAATCCCTCGCGGTGGGGTGAACTATACCCCACCACGGCTACCGCTTCCGGCGCAGGTTCCGGCATGGTCAGCGGCCGGAAACGTGAACGAAATGAACTTAACTTTCTCTGCTTACACAAGAGTGATGCCCGTCACTTCGCCGCCTAGCATCAAAGCACCAGTCAGTTTTGCTGATCAGTTTTATCGAGAAGAGGAACACCATGCGCCAGAACCGCGCATTGCGAATTGCCGCCGTCGCTGCCGGCATCGCCCTGATGGCCACCGGTTGCGGTGCAACCGCTAAAAGCACAACGAGCGGAAACTCCAGCGCTGCCGCCGGTCCCGTCACCGGGCTGCAGATCCTGGTCCCGAATACGGCCGGGGGCGGCTACGACACGACCGCACGTGCTGCCGCGAAGGTCCTCGAAGACGAGAAGATCGCCACCAACACCGAAGTCTTCAACCTCGCGGGCGCCGGCGGAACCGTTGGACTCGCCCGCGTGGTCAACGAAAAGGGCAACGGCGACCTCACTATGCTGATGGGTCTGGGCGTGGTGGGCGCCAGCTACACCAACAAGTCCACCTCCAAGCTGACGGACACCACACCGCTGGCCAAGCTCATTGAAGAGCCCGGCGCCATCATGGTCGGCAAGGATTCGCCCTTCAAGACCATCGACGACCTCGTGACGGCTTGGAAGGCCGATCCGGGTTCAATCGCCGTCGGAGGCGGGTCCTCGCCAGGCGGCCCTGACCACCTGCTGCCGATGCAGCTCGCCGGAGCAGTGGGAATCGACGCCACCAAGGTCAACTTTGTCTCTTACGACGGCGGCGGCGACCTGCTCCCGGCCATCCTCGGCAACAAGCTCGGCTTTGCGGCCTCGGGTGCCGGTGAGTACCTCAAGCAGATTGAATCGGGCGAGGTCCGCGTATTGGCGACCAGTGGAGCAGAGCGGCTGGACGGCGTTGACGCCCCCACCCTCAAGGAATCCAACATCGATCTGGTGTTCACGAACTGGCGCGGCGTCGTCGCCCCTCCGGGAATCAGCGACGCCGACAAGGCAAACCTCATTGCAGCCCTCGAGAAGATGCACGGCACCGCGGCCTGGAAGGAGACGCTGAAGACGCACAGTTGGAGCGACGCCTTTGTCACCGGTGACGAATTCAAGACCTTCCTGACGGAGCAGGACAAGCGCGTGGCGGACGTCCTCACGAAGCTCGGCTTGGCGTGAGCTCTTCTCCACTAATGGGCTCTCGGCTCAAAGGCCGCTCCGAGCTGGGGGTAGCCCTCCTGCTCGGGGCGGCCGGGGTCGTGGTCTTCCTCGACGCCAACGGCCTGGCGACACCTTATTCCCGGTCAGACCCGGTGGGTCCCAAGACAGTCCCCTTCATCGTGGCCGGCCTGCTCATCGTCTGCGCCGTGCTGCTTGCAGTAAACGTACTCCGCGGTGGCAAGGGCGAGGCGGAAGGCGGCGAGGACGTTGACCTGACGCACCCCACGGACTGGAAGACGGTACTGCCGCTGGTGGGCGCCTTCATCGCCAACATCCTGCTCATCGACTGGGCCGGTTGGGTGATTTCCGGAACCGTGCTGTTCTGGGGCAGTGTATGGGCCCTCGGCGGACGGCACTACGTCCGTGACGGCCTCATTTCCCTGGCCCTGTCCATACTGACCTTTTACGGCTTCTTCTTGGGCCTGGGCATCGCACTACCCGCAGGCTTGCTGGAAGGAGTTCTCTAATGGATGTCTTCGCCTCCCTCATGGACGGATTCGCCACCGCCCTGACCCCCATGAATCTCCTCTACGCCGTCATCGGCGTGGTCCTCGGCACGGCTGTGGGCGTCCTCCCGGGCCTCGGCCCGGCAATGACCGTGGCCCTGCTGCTCCCGGTCACCTACGCCCTGGAGCCCACCAGCGCCTTCATCATGTTCGCCGGCATCTACTACGGCGGCATGTACGGCGGCTCCACCACCTCCATCCTGCTCAACACCCCTGGCGAGTCCTCTTCGGTGGTCACGGCCATCGAAGGCAACAAGATGGCGAAAGCCGGGAGGGCGGCGCAGGCTTTGGCCACCGCCGCCATCGGTTCATTCATTGCAGGCACCATCGGTACAACGCTGCTCGCGGTCTGCGCGCCGATCGTTGTCCAGTTCGCCGTCAGCCTGGGCTCCCCTAGCTACTTCGCGATCATGGTGCTCGCCCTGCTGGCTGTGACTGCGGTGCTGGGTTCCTCCCGGCTGCGCGGGTTCGCATCCCTTGGCCTCGGCCTTGGGATCGGACTCGTTGGCATGGACTCCGTTACCGGCCAGCAGCGCCTCACCTTCGGCGCACCGCTGCTGGCCGACGGCCTGGACATCGTTGTTGTGGCCGTGGCCATCTTCGCCGTCGGCGAGGCACTGTGGGTTGCCGCGCACCTGCGTCGCACTCCCCTGCACATCATTCCGGTGGGCCGCCCGTGGATGGGGAAACAGGACTGGAAGCGGTCCTGGAAACCCTGGCTCCGCGGAACAGCATTCGGTTTCCCGTTCGGGGCCCTTCCCGCCGGCGGCGCGGAGATCCCCACGTTCCTGTCCTATGTCACGGAAAAGAGACTCTCCAAGCATCCCGAGGAATTCGGCCATGGCGCCATTGAGGGCGTTGCCGGACCGGAGGCCGCCAACAACGCCGCGGCGGCGGGCACGCTGACTCCCATGCTGGCGCTGGGCCTTCCCACGAACGCCACGGCCGCCGTCATGCTGGCAGCGTTCACGTCCTACGGCATCCAGCCCGGACCGCAGCTGTTCGCAACCGAAGGACCGCTGGTCTGGGCGCTGATTGCCAGCCTCTTCATTGGCAACCTGCTGCTCCTGATCATCAACCTTCCACTGGCACCGGTGTGGGCGAAGCTCCTGCAGCTCCCGCGGCCCTACCTCTACGCCGGAATCCTGTTCTTCGCCACGCTGGGCGCCTATTCGGTCAACCTGCAGGCGTTCGACCTGGTTCTTCTGCTGGTGCTTGGGGCGCTGGGCTTCATGATGAGGCGCTTCGGGCTCCCCGTGCTGCCGCTGGTCCTGGGTGTGATCCTGGGGCCGCGTCTCGAAGGGCAGCTGCGCAAGACCCTCCAGCTCAGCGCCGGCAACCCGGCCGGGCTGTGGAGCGAACCGATCGCCGTCGGGATCTACTTCATTGTGACCATCATCCTGCTCTGGCCGCTGCTGATGCGTCTCTGGCGCAAGGCCCGCCCGCAGGCGGTGCCGGCGTTTGCCGGCATGCACACCATGAGGGAGACGGACGCTGACAGAACAGACGCTGAAAGCGCGGACACCCGAGCCCTGGATGACCGCGGGGCGGACACCAGCCAGAAGACACCCGCAAGACGACAGGAGCACCCATGAGCATTATCGTTGGCTACCTTCCCTCTCCGGAAGGGACGGCGGCACTGGAAGCAGCCATTACTGAGGCACGCAAGAACGCGAAGCTTCTGGTGGTGATTAATTCCTCACGGGGCGACGCCCTCGTGGACAAGCGCTATGCCGTGGACGAGGAAATTTCGGGCATCGAAGAGCGTCTCAAGAAGGAAGGCATCGAGCACCTCGTCCAGCAACCGGTTCGTGGAAACGACGCAGCCAACGAGGTCCTGCAGGCAGCCGAACGGCACCGCGCGGACCTGATCGTCATAGGCCTGCGGAGGCGCACGCCCGTAGGGAAACTGATTATGGGGAGCACCGCCCAGCACATCCTCCTTGAGGCGGACTGCCCCGTGCTTGCCGTTAAGGCAGGCCAGCAGCCCTAAGCGCCGCGAAGCAGGCGGGGGCCGGAAAACCACAACAGCAGGCAACAACAAGAAGCCGCAGGCCGGGAGTCCAACGACTCCCGGCCTGCGGCTTTGCTGCAAGCGGCTGGTTCCGCCCCTTTGTCCTAGTGCACCGCGCGGCGGAGCGTGGATTCGGCGTGCTTGAGGATGGGGCCGTCGATCATCTTGCCCTGGTACTGGAACACACCCGAGCCTGCCGCGGCGGCGGCGGCCAGCAGCTGGGTGGCTGCCGCGACCTCGGACTCGGACGGCGCGTAGGCCCCGCGGACCACGGACACCTGGTTCGGGTGGATGCAGGCCTTGGAATTGAAGCCCGAGGCGACGGCGTCGCGGGATTCGACGCCGAGACCCTCCAGATCGGGGATATTGACGTACACCGAGTCGACGGCCTCCTTGCCCAAGGCACGGGCGGCCAACAGCACCGTCGAACGGGCGTGCAGCGCAACCGCGCGGTAGGCGCCGTCGTCGGTCCTGCTGGAGGTGCCGCCGAGCGAGGCGATCAGGTCCTCGGCGCCCCACATCAGCCCGACCACATTGGGTTCGGCCGCGATCGCGGCGGCGTTCACGATCCCCAGCGCCGTTTCGCACAGCGCGATCACGCTGTAGCCCTCAAGCTCCTTGAGCTGGGCGGCGCTTTCGGCCTTGGCGAGCATCACGTGGCGGTACGGCGTGTGCTTGAGGCAGTGCAGGTCCTTCTCGAACTCCTCGGTGCCGGCCGGGTTGATCCGGATGATGGTGCGGCTCGGGTCCAGCTCGGGGACGTCCCCGGTGGCACCGAGCTGGGCGAGGATGGCGCCGCGGGCGCGCTGCTTGTCCGCCGGGGCGACGGCGTCCTCCAAGTCCACGATCACGGCGTCGGAGCGCTCGGCCGCCTTCTGGTAGCGCTCGGGGCGGTCAGCGGGGCAAAACAGCAGGGCGGGGCCCATCAGGAAACTCATGTCTCTATTCTGCCCTTCTGCGCGCGTTCTTTCTGGGTCTGATTTGCCGGCTGCGCGGCGGTGTGTGCTTCCCGGGTCCACATCAGGCAGCTGCGGGTGGCCAGGGCAACGACGTCGCCGTTCTGGTTCCGGCCGGTGTGCTTCATGGTGACTATCCCCTGGCCGGGGCGGGAGGAGGACAGCCGCTTCCCGGTCACCACAGTCTCCGTGTAGAGCGTGTCGCCGTGGTACATCGGGTGCGGGAAGGACACGTCGGTGAGGCCCAGTTGGGCGATGATGGTGCCCTGGGTCAGCTGCGGCACGGACTGCCCCACCACCGTGGCCAGCGTGAACATGGAGTTCACCAGGCGCTGGCCGAACGGCTGCTCCGCGCTCCAGGCCGCATCGAGGTGCAGCGCCTGGGTGTTCATGGTCATGGTGGTGAAGAGGACGTTGTCCGCCTCGGTGACGGTCCGGCCGGGCCGGTGCGCGTAGACCACGTCCTCCTCGAGTTCGTCGAAGTAGAGTCCGCGCTGTTCAATGACACGGGCTGCAGCCATGTGCTGGGGGTTCGCCGTCATACGGTCAGTTCCTGGTCTTCCTCGAAAAGTTCGGCGCCGGTGGCCGCGGCCACGTCCTCGGCCGTCACGTTGGGGGCGAGTTCGCGCAGCACCAGCCGGGACTGTCCGGCTTCGGTCACGACGTCGATGACCGCAAGGTCGGTGATGATCCGGTCCACGCAGGCCTTGCCGGTCAGGGGCAGGGTGCACTGTTCCACGATTTTCGGCCTGCCGTTCCGGTCCACGTGTTCCATCATGACGATGACCTTTTTGGCGCCGAACACCAGGTCCATGGCGCCGCCCATGCCTTTGACCATCTTGCCCGGGATCATCCAGTTGGCGAGGTCACCGTTCCGGGCCACCTCCATCGCGCCGAGCACGGCCACATCGACGTGGCCGCCGCGGATCATGCCAAAGGAGGTGGCGGAGTCAAAGAATGCCGCGCCCTTGTTGACCGTCACGGTTTCCTTCCCCGCGTTGATCAGGTCCGGATCGACCCCGTCCTCCCCCGGATACGGCCCGACGCCGAGGATGCCGTTCTCGGAGTGCAGCACCACCTCGACGCCGGCGGGAATGTAATTGGGGATCAGGGTGGGCATGCCGATGCCGAGGTTGACGTACTGCCCGTTGCGCAGTTCCTTCGCCACCCGTGCGGCCAGTTCGTTGCGCGTCCAACCTTTGCTCTCAACCCCGGCAGGGTGCTCGACGGCGGCCGGCCGGTATTCGTGGCGGACCGCTTCGGGACGGGGCGGCGCACCCTGCAGGCTGTTGGATTCCATGGCCTAGGCTCCTGACTGGTCTGTTGCTGTGGCTGGGGCTGACGTGCCGGGCGTGGGCGCTGAGGCGAGTGCCACCGTGCGCTTTTCGATCCGCTTCTCGACGTCGGCCACGAGCACCACACGCTGGACGAAGATGCCCGGAATGTGGACGTGTTCGGGGTCCAGTTCCCCCGGCTCCACGAGTTCCTCGACCTCGGCGATGGTGATCCTTCCCGCCATCGCGCAGAGCGGGTTGAAATTCATCGCGGTGGCGTGGAAAACGAGGTTGCCGTGGCGGTCGCCCTTCCAGGCGTGGATCAGGCCGAAATCAGGGGTCAGCGACTCCTCGAGGACATAGTCGGCGCCGTTGAAGCTGCGCACCTCCTTCGCGGCGGAAGCGATCGCGATGCTGCCGTCGGCGTCGTACTTCTGCGGCAGGCCGCCGTCGGACACCTGGGTGCCGACGCCGGCCGGGGTGTAGAAGGCCGGGATGCCGGCGCCGCCGGCGCGCAGCTTCTCGGCGAGGGTGCCCTGCGGGGTGAGGACCACTTCGAGCTCCCCGGCGAGGTACTGCCGGGCGAATTCCTTGTTCTCCCCCACGTATGAGCTGACCGTGCGGCGGATCCGGCCGTCCCGGAGCAGGATCCCGAGTCCCCAGTCGTCGACGCCGCAGTTGTTGCTGACAGTCTCCAGGTTTGTGGCGCCGCTCTGGTGCAGGGCATCGATCAGGGCGACCGGAATGCCGCAGAGGCCGAAACCGCCGACGGCGAGCGAGGCGCCGTCGTGGATGTCCGCGACGGCCTCGGCTGCGCTGGCAACAACTTTGTTAATCATCGTTGATCCTTCGTTCGACGGTTGCGGCCAGCGGGCCGGTTAGAGCCCCAGTTCGCGGGCGATCAGCATCAGCTGGACCTCCGTGGTGCCCTCGCCGACTTCAAGGATCTTGGAGTCGCGGTAGTGCCGTGCCACGGTGAATTCGTTGATGAAGCCATAGCCGCCGAACACCTGGGTGGCGTCCCGCGCGTTGTCCATGGCTGCCTCGCCTGCGACCATCTTAGCGATGGCCGCCTGCGTCTTGAACGGCTTTCCGGCGAGCATCCGGGCGGCCGCGTCGTAGTAGGCCAGGCGGGCGGTGTGGGCCCGGGCTTCCATCCGGGCGATCTTGAACGCGATGGCCTGGTACTTGCCGATGTTCTGCCCGAACGCGCTGCGCTCCTTGGCGTATTTCACCGACTGGTCCACGCAGCCCTGGGCCGCGCCGACGGC
The DNA here is from genome assembly GCF_059383535.1 of Pseudarthrobacter sp. HLT1-3. NCBI lineage: Bacteria > Bacillati > Actinomycetota > Actinomycetes > Micrococcales > Micrococcaceae > Pseudarthrobacter > Pseudarthrobacter sp. HLT1-3. Next base: position 42,364 of record NZ_JBWZCJ010000003.1, read on the forward strand.
CAGCGCCGCGATCGCGATCCGGCCCTCGTCGAGGATGGAGAGGAAGTTGGCATAGCCGCGGCCCTGGGCACCAAGCAGGTTCGCCTCGGGGACGTGCACGTTGTCTAGCGTCAGCGGGTGGGTGTCCGAGGCGTTCCAGCCGACCTTGTTGTAGGCCTTCTCGGCCTTGAAGCCGGGGGTATTGGTAGGCACCAGGATGGTGGAGATTTCCTTCTTGATGCTGCCGTCCGGGCGTTCCTCCTGGCCGGTGACCGCGGTGACGGTGACGAGGCGGGTGATGTCGGTGCCGGAGTTGGTGATGAACTCCTTGTTGCCGTTGATGACCCACTCACCGCCGCCCAGCTTGGCAGTGGTTTTGGTGCCGCCTGCGTCCGATCCGGCTTCCGGTTCGGTCAGGCCGAAGCCGGCGAGCGCCTTGCCGGAGGCCAGCAGCGGCAGCCACTCCTCCTTCTGGGCGGTGGTGCCGAAGCGGTGGATCGGCATTGCGCCGAGCGAGACGCCGGCCTCCAGGGTGATGGCGACGGACTGGTCCACCCGGCCAAGCTGTTCCAGGGCGAGGGCCAGGGCAAAGTAGTCTCCGCCCATGCCGCCGAATTCCTCCGGGAACGGCAGGCCGAACAGGCCCATGTCGGCCATCTGGGAGACGACCTCGTAGGGGAAGCTGTGTTCCTCGTCGTGCTTGGCGGAAACGGGGGCCACGACCTCGTCGGCGAATTCGCGGACGGTGTTGCTGAGGTCCTGGTAATCCTCGCTGAGTTCAAAATCCGGCATGGTGACTCCTTTGTCTGTGGTGATGTCTGTTCTGCTGTCGGTGCTGCTGTCTTAGAACTGCGGAACCCACTTCTGGTGCTGAAGCTGCTGAGTGTTACTCCGCCGCGCCCATGGCGATGACGGCTTCCTCGATGGTGTCCTCGGCTTTCGACTGTTCTGCCGGCACGGCGGGGTGGATGGTCGCGAGGACCTGGTCCGCCTTCACGAGGTCGCCGGAGCTGATGCTGATGTGCACGGTCCCGTCCAGCGGCGCCACCAGCTGGTGTTCCATCTTCATCGCCTCCACGGAGAGCAGCACCTGGCCGGCCTCCACGGTGTCGCCGTTGCTGACGGAGACGGAGACGACGGTGCCGGGCATCGGCGAGCGCACCGCCGGGTCGGCTGCGCCCTCCTCGCGCTCGACGGCGGCGAGCACCCGGGCCAGCCGGGTCTCGCGGGTGAGCACTTCGAGCTTGCAGGACCAGCCCTCGTTGCCGAGGAAGAGTTCCGTGGGCACGCCGGGCACCGGGTTGTCCCAGCTCGGTGTGACGGGTCCGGTGTAGACGGGCGCAAGACGGTAGACCCGGGCCGTACCGTCCAGGGTCAGCACAATGTCGTTGCGCCTGTTGAACTGCAGGGACGCCCGGCGTTCCGGGCCGCCGCCGACCGCCACGGTCACTTCGGCCGAGGTTGCGCTGCCGTGCACGTACACGGAGGCGACGCCGCCGTCGGGTGTTCCCAGGCTGATCCGGCGTGGCGCCTGCGCGCCGAGACGCCAGCCGTCGCGGCGCTGCCAGGGACCGTCAGCGGCGGCGGTGTTGTGCTCTTCCATGGCCAGCGCATAAACAGCCGCGGCCACCAGCTCGAAGTCGTCCACGCGCCGGAAGCCGAAGTCGGGCATCTTGCGTTCAATCAGGCCGGTGTCCAGCCGGCCAGCCCGGACGTCGGCGTCGTTGATCAGCAGACGCAGGTATTCGACGTTCGTGTCCACGCCCAGCGCGGTGTACCCGGCGAGCGCTCCGTCCAGGGCGTCCAGGGCTGCGGTGCGGTCCTCTCCCCACGCAATGACCTTGGAGATCATCGGGTCATAGCTCGACGAGATCTCGAGGCCCTGCACCAGGGCGGAGTCCACCCGGACGCGGCCCTGGCCGGCCACGACCTCGGTCCTTTCCGGGGCGCTGGGCCGTGGTGCGGGGCCGGGCAGTTCATCCAGCAGGAGGACATGTCCGGTGGAGGGCAGAAAGTTCCGTTCCGGGACTTCGGCGTAGACCCGTGCCTCGACGGAGTGGCCGCGGAGGACGACGTCGTCCTGGCGGACGGTCAGTTCCTCGCCGGCGGCGATCCGTACCTGCCATTCGACCAGGTCGACGCCGGTGACCATCTCGGTGACCGGGTGCTCGACCTGCAGACGGGTGTTCATCTCCATAAAGAAGAACTCGTCCGGGGCGTCGTCGGAGACCAGAAATTCCACGGTTCCGGCGCCGCTGTAGTTGACGCTGCGGGCGGCGTTGCACGCGGCCTCGCCGATCCGGGCGCGGACGCTGGCGCCGTCGGGCAGTGATTCCAGCAGCGGGGACGGGGCTTCCTCGATGACCTTCTGGTGGCGGCGCTGCAGCGAGCATTCGCGTTCCCCGAGTTGGATGACGTTGCCGTGGTTGTCCGCGAGGACCTGGACCTCGATGTGCCGCGGGGTCAGGACCAGGCGTTCCAGGAACAGCGTGTCGTCGCCGAAGGCGCTGGCCGCGACCCGGCGTGCGGTAGCCAGCGTCGCCTCGAGGTCCTCGGGCCGTTCGACGATGTGCATGCCCTTCCCGCCGCCGCCGGCGGAGGGCTTGATCAGCAGCGGGAAGCCAACGCCGGCCGCGGCCTCGACCAGCTGCGCGTCCGTCATCCCGGGTTCGGCGATGCCCGGAACCACCGGCACGCCGTAGCCGATGACGTGGTTCTTGGAGCGGATCTTGTCCCCCATGACATTGAGGGATTCGACGCCGGGACCGATGAACGTGATGCCGGCCGTTTCCAGGGCGCGGGCGAAGTCGACGTTCTCGCTGAGGAAGCCGTAGCCGGGGTGCACGGCGTCGGCGCCGGTCTCGCGGCAGGCCTGGATGATCGCCTCGATTTTGAGGTAGCTCTCGGCCGCGGCCGCCGGGCCGATCCGGACGGCGACGTCGGCCTCCCGCACGTGCCGGGCTCCGGCGTCGGCGTCGGAATAGACGGCGACGGAGCGGATGCCGAGGGCGCGCAGGGTGCGGATGACGCGGCAGGCGATCTCGCCGCGGTTGGCGACGAGCACGGTGCCGAAGAGCGGTGTGGCGGCCCGGGGCATCACGGGCGCCGGCTGGGGTGTGGAGGAAAAGGTCATTGCTGGCTCACATCCGGAACAGGCCGAAGGAGGTCTCCGGCAGCGGGGTGCGGGAGACGACGTCGAGCGCCAGTCCCAGGACGGTGCGGGTGTCCGCGGGGTCAATCACGCCGTCGTCCCAGAGGCGGGCGGTGGAGTAGTAGGGGCTGCCCTGGTCCTCGTACTGGGCCTTGATCGGGGCCTTGAACGCTTCCTCGTCCGCGGCGGACCATTCCTCGCCGCGGGCCTCGTACTGGTCCCGCTTGACGGTCGCGAGGACGCTGGAGGCCTGGTTGCCTCCCATCACCGAGATCCGGGACGCCGGCCACATCCAGAGGAAACGCGGCGAGTAGGCCCGGCCGCACATCGAGTAGTTGCCCGCGCCGAAGGACCCGCCGATCACGACGGTCAGCTTGGGCACGCGGGCGGTCGCGACGGCGGTGACCATCTTGGCGCCGTTCTTGGCGATCCCGCCCTGCTCGTAGTCCTTGCCGACCATAAAGCCGGAGAGGTTCTGCAGGAAGATCAGCGGGATGCCGCGCTGGTCGCAGAGCTCGATGAAGTGCGCGCCCTTGAGCGAGGACTCGCTGAATAGCACGCCGTTGTTGGCCACGATGCCGACCGGGTGGCCGTGCAGTTTGGCGAAGCCGGTGACCAGGGTGGTGCCGTAATTCTTCTTGAACTCGTGGAAACGGCTGCCGTCCACCATGCGGGCGATGACCTCGCGGACGTCGTACTGCGCGTTCACGTCGGTGGGGACGGCGCCGTAGAGCTCCGAGGGGTCCGCCAGGGGTTCGGCGACGGTGTCGATCTCCCAGGCGGGGGCGGCCGGGCGGGGCAGGGTGGAGACGATGTCCCGGACGATCTGGAGGGCATGCTCATCGTTCTCGGCCAGGTGGTCGGTGACGCCGGAGATCTTGGCGTGCACGTCGCCGCCGCCGAGCTCCTCAGCTGTGACGATCTCGCCGATCGCGGCCTTCACCAGTGGCGGTCCGCCCAGGAAAATGGTGCCCTGGTTGCGGACGATCACGGTCTCGTCGCTCATCGCGGGAACGTAGGCGCCCCCGGCGGTGCACGATCCCATCACGGAGGCGATCTGCGGGATCCGGGCCGCGGACATCTTGGCCTGGTTGAAGAAGATCCGGCCGAAGTGCTCCTTGTCCGGGAAGACCTCATCCTGCTTGGGCAGGAACGCCCCGCCCGAGTCCACGAGGTAGATGCAGGGCAGCCGGTTTTCCAGGGCGATTTCCTGCGCCCGGAGGTGCTTTTTCACCGTCATCGGGTAGTAGGTGCCGCCCTTGACCGTGGCGTCGTTGGAGATGACCAGCACCTGCCGGCCGTGGACCAGGCCGATTCCGGCAATCACGCCGGCGCCGGGCGAGTCGTCGTTGTACATGCCGTTGGCGGCCAGCGGCGCGATTTCCAGGAACGGGCTGCCCTCGTCCAGCAGCTGGTCGATGCGTTCGCGGGGCAGGAGCTTCCCGCGGTCCACGTGGCGTTCCCGGGACTTCTCGGGCCCGCCCAGGGCTGCCGTGGCAAGCCGCTCCTTCAGCTCCCGGGCCAGCCCCAGCTGGGCCTCGCGGTTCGCGGCGAAGCCGGCGCTCGTGGCGTCCACCTGGCTGGCGATTGTCTCCATTGACTGCTTCCGTTCTCGGCCTTCATGCTGGTGACCTGTAGTGCGGCCGTTCCAGCCACTTCGGTTAGTACCGCATAACTGAGATTTAGGTTAGTCTCTATTAACTGTGATGTCCACCACGGGGGCAGATATTTGAGAAGAGGGATGTGTCGGTGACCGAACCCAGCGAGGCGGGCCAGACCGGCACGCACTCTTCAGCAGCCCCGGTATTCGCCACCCAGCGCAGCCAAGCCAAGGAGATCCGCCGCCAGGCGCTGCTCTCCGCGGCGGCCACGCTGTTCGCCGCCAACGGGTTCAACCGCGTGTCCCTGGAGGACCTCGGCGCGGCCGCCGGAGTCAGCGGCCCAGCGGTCTACCGCCATTTCGTCGGCAAGCAGGCCGTTCTGGGCGCCCTGCTGCTCAGCGTCAGCCAGGACCTGCTCGACGGCGGCCGGCAAGTGATCGCCGCTTCCGACGGCGCCGGCGTTGCGCTGCGCGGGCTGGTCGAGTTCCACGTGGACTTCGCGCTCAGCAACCCCGACGTCATCCGCGTTCAGGACCAGGACTTCAGCAACCTCGCCGACGACGACCAGGCCGAGGTCCGCACGCTGCAGAGGAACTATGTGGAACTCTGGGTTGAAATCCTTGCCGGGCTGCACCCCGACACCGAGGCCGCCGAGCTCCGGATGCGCGCGCACGCCACCTTCGGCCTGATTAACTCCACCCCGCACTCGGTGCGCAGCCACGGGCGGCGGATCACGGTCAGGCGGGCCCGGCCGCTGCTGCAGAGCATGGCCCTCGCGGCACTGATGGCCCCCGCCGCCCCGCTCGGCTAACCTATCCCCGGGGCAACCACTCCGCTCTACTGACTCGACCCCGGGCAGCCACCCCGCGCGCCCAACGCCCCGCAATCCAGCCCAACCCCCGGGCCCGACGCCCCGCAATCCAGCCCAACCCGCGGACCCAACGCCCCGCAATCCAGCCCAACCCCCGGGCCCAGCGCGCTCCGGGGGCACATTGGCTCGGACACGCCCTGAATACTGTCGCCGGCGTCGAACTATCAACCCGAAGTGCCCCCGGACGGATACTGCCAGCCGCCAGCCATAGCCCGGAGAGGAACCCGGCCCTGGGAACAAGGCCGCCGGCACCGCCCTGGCATTCAGCACCCGCGGCCAGGAACCCCGTGGCACCCTTGCGGACCCGCCGCCCCTTAATTCCTTCCAGAGCCGCGAGCCCAGCGCGCTCCGGGGGCACATTGGCTCGGACACGCCGTCGAGTATGCCGCCGAAGTCGATTTCCGCGCCCAAAGTGCCCCCGGACGGATGCAACCTCTGCAGACCAGGCAACCCGGAGACCATCCAGCCCGGAAAGCCGGGAAGAACACAGCTGCCGGCCGCCCCTTTTGGAAGGGCAGCCGGCAGCATCTGTGCGTTCAGGTTCGCTAGACCATGGCGAGGGCCATGCCCGGATCGGACAGGATGGCGCCGAGGTCCTGCAGGAAGCGTGAGCCCTGCTCGCCGTCAACCAGGCGGTGGTCGAAGGACAGGCTGAGCGTCATGACCTGGCGGAGCGCCACCTCGTCCTTGTACTCCCACGGCATCTTCCGCACCGCACCGAGGGCAAGGATGGCGGCCTCGCCCGGATTGAGGATGGGCGTCCCCGCATCGATGCCAAAAACGCCGATGTTGGTGATGGAGATTGTTCCCCCCGAGAGCTCGGCCGGACTGGTCTTGCCCGCGCGCGCCGTGTCCGTCAGTTCGGTCAGTGCCGTGGAGAGCTCCATCAGGGACTTCCGGTCGGCGTCCTTGATGTTCGGCACGGTCAGCCCGCGCGGGGTGGCGGCCGCGATGCCCAGGTTCACGTAGTTGTACTGGACAATCTCCTGGTTCGCCTCATCCCACCGCGTGTTCAGCGTGGGGTGGTTCTTCAGCGCAATCAGCACGGCCTTGGAGACGATGGTCAGCGGCGTCAGCTTGTACCCGGCAAACGCCCGGCTGGACTTGAGCCGGTCCAGCAGCTCCATGGTCGGCGTGACGTCGATGGTCAGGAACTCCGTGACGTGCGGCGCGGTGAAGGCACTGGAGACCATGGCTGCGGCCGTGAACTTCCGCACGCCCTTGATCGGCGTCCGGGTTTCCCGCTCACCCTGGGCCGGCGCCGGTGCGGACACGCGCGCGAGGTCGCGGGGCGCGGCCGGAAGGTCTCCCCCGCCGACGAAGTTGCTGACGTCCTCCCGGGTGATAAGCCCGAACTCCCCGGTGCCGGTGACCAACGCGAGGTCGACGCCGAGATCCTTGGCCAGCTTTCGCACCGGCGGTGTGGATCGCGGGCGCTCCGCCGGCTCGGGCGCGGGCTCGGTGGTGACGCGCTCGACCACCGGAACGGCCGAAGCAGCAGGAACGGCCGGAGCAGCAGGTGCCACCGGAACAGCCACGGTAGTCGCCGCCACGGCTGGCACCGGGGCGGCGAAGCTGCGGGCGCGGCGGGCCGGCCGGCCGGAGCTCTCCAGAACGGCGCCGTAACCGACGAGGTTCGGTTCGCGCTTGGCGGCAGCCCCGTCCGAGGCGGACCCGGCAGCCGACCCGGCAGCGGAGCCGGGGCCGCCGTCGTCGCCCTCGACTTCGAAGGAAACGATCGGCTTCCCGACCTCCACCACGGAGCCGGGCTGTTCGTGCAGGGCCGCGACGACACCGGCGAACGGGGAGGGAAGCTCGACGACGGCCTTGGCCGTTTCCACCTCGGCGATGATCTGGTTGAGCGCGACGGTGTCACCCACCGCGACCTTCCACGCGACGATTTCCGATTCGGTGAGACCCTCGCCGAGGTCCGGCAGCCTGAATTCCTTGATCATGGTGGCGCTCATCCTTCCAGCCCGCTCAGGGAGTTGGGGCGGCCGAGGGCACGGTCGACGCCGTCGAGGATCCGGTCCAGGCTCGGGAGGTGGTGCATTTCCACCTTGGAGTACGGGTACGGGACGTCGAAGCCGGTGACCCGGACCGGGGCCGCCTCGAGGTGGTAGAAGCAGCGCTCGGTGATGCTGGCGGCAACCTCGGCGCCGAGGCCGCCGGTCTGGGAGGCCTCGTGCGTGATGACAAGCCGGCCGGTCTTCCGGACCGAGGCCTCCAGGGTCGCGAAGTCCAGCGGCGCGAGTGAGCGCAGGTCGATGACCTCGATCGAGATGCCCTCGTCGGCGGCGGCGAGCGCGGCGTCCTTGGCGGTCTTGACGAGCGGGCCGTACGCCAGGAGCGTCACGTCCTTGCCTTCGGTGACGACGCGGGCCTTCTCCAGCGACAGGGCGGCGCTGAGGTCCAGGGACTCGTCCACCTCTCCCTTGTCGTGGTAGCGGCGCTTGGGTTCGAAATAGAGCACCGGATCATCCGAGGCGATGGCCTGCTGGATCATCGTGTGGGCGTCCTGCGGGTTGGAGACGCTGACGACGCGCAGACCCGAGGTGTGGGTGAAGTAGGCCTCGGGTGATTCGGAGTGGTGTTCCGGGGAGCCGATGCCGCCGCCGAAGGGCACGCGGATGGTGATGGGCATCTTGACCGCACCCTGGGTGCGGTAGTGCATCTTGGCGACCTGGCTGACGATCTGGTCGAACGCGGGGTAGATGAAGCCGTCGAACTGGATCTCCACCACGGGGCGGTAACCCCGGTAGGCGAGGCCGACGGCGGTCCCCATAATGCCGGACTCGGCCAACGGCGTGTCCACGACGCGGTGTTTGCCGAAGTCCTTCTGCAATCCGTCAGTGACCCGGAAGACGCCGCCGAGGGCGCCGATGTCCTCCCCCATCAGGATTACCTTGGGGTCGTTCTCCAGCGACTTGCGCAGGCCCGAATTGATGGCTCGGGCAAAGGTCATCTGTGTCATCAGCGTGCACCTTCTTCAGTAGCGGCTTCCGCGGGATCGCCGAAGGAGGCCAGGTAACGGGAATAGTGGTCCTGCTGGCGGTCCAGCGGGGCATGCGGCGTGCTGTAGACGTGCTTGAAGGTGTCCAGCGGCTGCGGATCGGGCATGTTGATGGTGCCGGACCGCAGCACCTTGGCGACGGCGTCGGCTTTGGCGGCGACGGCGGCTTCGAGTTCGTCGGTGAGCAGGCCCTTGCGGTCCAGCAGGGTCTTCAGCCTCGCGATCGGGTCCTTGGCGGCCCAGTCCTCGAGTTCGTTCGCGTCCCGGTAGCGGGTGGGATCATCCGCCGTCGTGTGCGGTCCCATGCGGTAGGTGACGGCCTCGATGAAGGTCGGGCCGCCGCCATGGCGTGCCCGGTTGAGGGCGATGCGGGTCGCTGCCATCACGGCCAGGACGTCGTTGCCATCCACCCGCATGCTGGGAATGCCGAAGCCCGCCGCACGGTCCGCGATCTGAATGTGGGACTGCAGCCGGACCGGCTCGGAAATCGCCCAGTGGTTGTTCTGGCAGAAGAAGACCACCGGGGCCTGGAAGCTGGCAGCAAACACCAGGGCCTCGTTGACGTCGCCCTCGCTCGTTGCGCCGTCGCCGAAGTAGGCCACGGCGACCGAATCGGCGCCGTCGTTCTGGATTCCCATCGCATAGCCGGTGGCGTGCAGCGTCTGGGCGCCGATGATGATCTGCTGGGTTGCGACGTTGACCGTGAAGGGGTCCCAGCCCGCCAGGGCGTTGCCCCGCCAGGCTTTAACGATGGCCTCCGGCTGGACTCCGCGGCAATAGGCCACCCCGTTGTCGCGGTAGCTGGGGAAAACGAAATCGTCGTCACGGAGGGCCCGTGCCGAACCGATCTGGGAGGCCTCCTGGCCCAGCAGCGGCGGCCAGAGGGCAAGTTCACCCTGGCGCTGCAGTGCGGTGGCCTCGGCATCGATCCGGCGGATGACCACCATGTCTTCGTAAAGCGCGCCAAGCTGCTCGTCAGTGACGTCCTGGACCCAGGGGTCGAACTCGGGATGGCTTACGCGTTCACCCCCGGGGGTGATGAGTTGGACGAGATCCCCGCCCGACCGCCTGTTTGATTCTGCACTGTTCCCGGGCCCGCCGGCGGCAATGCCGCCCTTGCCCGCGTCGTCGGTAAACACTGTTGTCCGCACCTTCTGACGTCGTCTGACCGGAACTCGCGGGACTCGTGATCCCGGTGCGCACCGGCCGACCGGGCGCCGTTGCCCCGGATAGTTGTGACCCTACTCACAATGCTCATTGGGTACAACCACCCGCGCAAAAGTTGAGCATTCTGCACTGTCCGGCATCGGTGCACCGTGCTAATCTTGCGCATTATGCAACCCTTGGATGGCACCGACACCCGACTGCTTTCAGCCATGGCCCGGGACCCCCGCCGGACGGTGGTGGCCCTGGCGCAGAAGCTGGGTTTATCGCGGAATACCGTGCAGGCCCGGATGGCCCAGCTGGAGAAGAATCACGTCTTCCTGTCCTTCGAGCGCCGCATCAACCCGGCCTCGCTGGGCTACCCGCTGATGGCCTTCATCTCGGTGCACGTCCAGCAGCAGAAGCTTGGCACGCTGGCGGTGGAACTGGCTGATATTCCGGAGATCCTGGAGGGCTACGGCCTGACCGGCTCGGCGGATCTGCTGTTGCGGGTGGTGGCGCTCGACGCCGAGGATCTGTTCCGGATCAACGGCAAGATCCTGGCCTGCGGCGGGGTGGACCGGACGGATACCGCCCTGGCCATGAGTGAAATGATCCCGTTCCGGCTCCAGCCGCTGCTGGAACGCGGCTCGGCCGAAGGCTGACGGCTAACGGCTAACGGCTAACGGCTAACGGCTAACGGCGGCATGATGGGCCGGGCCGGGCCGGAAGGATTGGAATGGCGGCTCGGCCGGGCACCTTCGAACGGAAAAACAGCAGGAGCCCCCGTGCGGTTGCACGGGGGCTCCTGCTGTTGGTCAGCCGGCGGGGATCACCTGCTGTTGTTGCAGCGGTTGGTGCTTAGTGGTCGGTGGCCTTTTCGGCGCCCACACCCGTGAGGGAGCGGACTTCCATTTCGGCCTGCTTGGTGGTGTCTTCCAGCCGCTTGTCCAGTACCGAACCGAGCCAGCCCAGGAAGAATGCGAGCGGGATGGAGACGATACCGGGGTTGCTGAGCGGGAAAATCGCGAAGTTGGCGCCCGGGATCATGGACGTCTTGGCACCCGAGACCACCGGGGACAGCGCGATCAGGAGGATCGCGGAGCCGAGCCCGCCGTACATGCTCCAGATGGCGCCCTGGGTGGTGAACTTGCGCCAGAACAGCGAGTACAGGATGGTGGGCAGGTTGGCCGAGGCCGCCACCGCGAAGGCAAGCGCCACGAGGAACGCCACGTTCTGGCCGTTGGCGAAGATGCCGCCGACAATGGCCAGTAGGCCGATGACGACCACGGTGCGCCGCGCCACCTTGACCTCGGTGGCGGCGTCGGCCTTGCCCTTGGCGATAACGCTGGCATAGATGTCGTGGGCGAACGATGCCGCCGCGGTGATCGTCAGGCCGGCGACGACGGCCAGGATGGTGGCGAAGGCTACCGCCGAGATGAAGCCGAGCAGCAGCGGCCCACCGAGGTGGAACGCCAGCAGGGGCGCGGCGGAGTTGACGCCGCCCGGGGCACCCTTGATCGTGTCAGCGCCAACCAGCGCCGCGGCACCGAAGCCCAGGACCAGGGTGAACAGGTAGAACAGGCCGATCAGCCAGATGGACCAGACCACGGACTTGCGGGCTTCCTTGGCGGTCGGAACCGTGTAGAAGCGCATCAGCACGTGGGGCAGGGCCGCGGTGCCAAGCACGAGGGCCAGGGCCAGGGACATGAAATCGATCTTGGAGGTTTCAGTCTTGCCGTACTGCAGGCCCGGGTTAAGGAGGTTCTGGTTTCCGGAGGCTTCCACCGCGCCTCCCAGCAGGGAGGAAAGGTTGAAGCCGTAGATGGCGAGGACCCAGAGGGTCATCACGGCTGCTCCCGCAATCAGGAGGACGGCCTTGATGATCTGGACCCAGGTGGTGCCCTTCATGCCGCCGATCAGTACATACATGATCATCAGGGCGCCGACGACGATGATGACCAGCGCCTGTCCGCCCCAGTCGCTGATGCCCAGAAGCAGGGAGATCAGGGTGCCCGCTCCGGCCATCTGGGCCAGGAGGTAGAAGAAGCAGACCACGAGGGTGGAGATGGCCGCCGCGATGCGCACGGGGCGCTGCTTGAGCCGGAAGGAGAGGACATCGGCCATGGTGAACTTGCCGGTGTTGCGGAGCAGTTCGGCCACGAGCAGCAGGGCGACGAGCCAGGCGACCAGGAAGCCGATGGAGTACATAAAGCCGTCGTAGCCGTTGATGGCGATGGCGCCGGTGATCCCCAGGAACGAGGCCGCCGAGAGGTAGTCGCCTGCGATGGCGGTGCCGTTCTGAGATCCGGTGAAGGACCGTCCGGCGGCGTAGTAGTCGGCGGCCGTCTTGTTGTTTTTGCTTGCCTTGACCACGATGATCATCGTGATAGCCACGAACAAGCCGAAGATGGCCATGTTCAGCAGCGTGGTTTCCTTGAGAGCCGCAACGTTGACTGCGGGAACCATAAACGTCATTTCTTAACCCCGCTGATCTGGTTGCCATGCTGGTCGAATTCGTGGCCTTCGATTTCGTGGCGGATTTCCGCTGCGATCGGGTCAAGCTTGCGGTTCGAGTAGCTGACGTACGCGCCCGTGATGGCGAAGGTGGACACGAACTGGGCCAGGCCCATGATCAGGCCGACGTTGATGTTGCCCCAGACCTTGATGGACATGAACTCCACCGCGTAGTCGGCCAGCAGGACATAGGCGAAGTACCACAGCAGGAATGCTACGGCCATCGGAAAGACAAAGCTGCGGTGACGCTTGCGCAGTTCCTGGAACCGCTTCGTCGACTGGACTGCTTTAAAGTCCACGGCCGCCGCAGCGTCCGGTTCTTGGGCTTCGTTACCCATCGTTCCTCCTCATTGAGAGTTGTGTGTCCACACCGGCTGCCTTGGCCTGCTCCCAACAGCCCACCGGCCAATGTGACTGCAATCACTGTCTCGCGTGATGGGACTTACATTCCATAACCGCCGCACTCTGCGTCGCTCAACGGTCGCGATGCTGCGCTCAACGGCACGATCTGCATAGCCGGGGCAGCCGTCGAGCACCCTTCGCTCCCGTGGCTGCGGGCGCCGCGATACGCTGGGCCCATGCCCGACTCTCCCCTGTTCATCGCCGCCGCCATCGCCGTGATCGCGGCGGCAATCGCCGTCGTCGTCGCCGTGGGGCTGAAGGTGCTCCGGTCCTTCCGCGAGCTTGGCACCGATGCGGAACGGGCCACCTACAAGACCCTGCACACGGCGTCGCGTGCAGGTCAGCATCTGCGGACTGGGCTAAACCCGGCCGGTGCCGCCAAGGCCAGCCGGCAGCTGCGCAGCCTGTTGGGGTGCGACGCGCTGGCAATCACGGACACCACGGGCGTGCTCGCCTGGGACGGGGCCGGGGAAGAGCTGAAGCCGCTGCTGATGCAGCTCGCTGCCGGAGTGCTCGACGGCGGCCACACCGCCGTGATCCCGGCCGGTGAAGTGCAGGAACTCGCCCAGGGCGGGGCCGCCGTGGCGGCCCGCACTGATGTGGAACGCGCCGCCGTGATCGCCCCGATCAGGGCCGGGACCCGGGTGGTCGGCGTCGTGGCCGCCTTTGCCCCGGCAGCCGGCGCCGGGCTGGTCCGTGCCACCAGCGAGGTGGCCGACTGGGTCGCGGCGCAGGTGGAACTGGCCGAACTCGACGCGTCCCGGACGCTGCTGATGGAGGCCGAGGTTCGCGCGCTCCGGGCCCAGATCAGTCCGCACTTCATCTACAACTCCTTGAACGCGATCGCCTCCTTCATCAACACCGACCCGGTCCGGGCCCGGGAGCTCGTGGTGGAGTTCGCCGACTTCACCCGCTATTCCTTCCGCCGCCATGGAGATTTCACCACCCTCGCCGAGGAGCTGCGCTGCATCGACCGTTACCTGCTGCTGGAACGTGCCCGTTTCGGGGACCGCGTGCAGGTGAGCCTGCGGATCGCCCCCGAAGTGCTCAGTACCGTGATCCCGTTCCTGAGCCTGCAGCCGCTGGTGGAAAACGCGGTCCGTCACGGCCTCGAGGCCAAGGAGGGCCCCGGCCACATCTCCATCACCGCCAACGATTCCGGCGCCTTCGCCGAGGTGACCATCGAGGACGACGGCGTGGGGATGGACCCGGAACACCTCAGGGCCGTCCTGGCCGGGCACACCGACGGTGACCATGTCGGGCTGCGCAACGTCGATACCCGGCTGCGCCAGGTCTACGGCGACGAGAACGGGCTGGTGATCGAGACGGCGCCCGGGGAAGGCACCCTGATCACAATGCGTGTCCCCAAATCCCAGCCCCGCCACGACGCCTGATAGGGCCCAAACGCCTCCGGCGTTAGTCTAGATCCATGATTAATGTCCTCGTCGCCGACGACGAGCTGCCCGCTGTCGAGGAACTGGCTTTCCTGCTTGGCCGGGATGACCGGATCGGCACCATCCACCGGGCCTCCTCGGGGGCCGAGGCGCTGCGCGCCCTCGAGGTCGAGGACGTCGACGCCGTCTTCCTCGACATCCACATGCCGGCACTCTCCGGCCTGGACATCGCCCGCGTCATCGCGCGCAGCAGCAAGCCCCCCGCCGTCGTGTTCGTCACCGCGGATGAGGACTGCGCCCTGGAAGCCTTCGAGCTCGCCGCCGTGGACTACCTGCTGAAACCGGTCCGGGCCGAGCGCCTGGCACGCTCCATCGGCCGGATCAGCGAGCTGCTCAAGGACGGCGCCCCGCGGCCGGAAATGATCACCGTGGACCTGGGCGGGACGACGAAGATGATCCGCCGCGAGGACGTCACCTATGTCCAGGCGCAGGGCGACTACGCCCGGCTGCACACCGCGGACGCGAGCTACCTCATCCGTGTTCCGCTGGCCGACCTGGAACAGCAGTGGGCCGACGCCGGGTTCATCCGGATCCACCGCTCCTACCTGATCGCGCTGAACCACGTCAGCCACATGAAACTTGCCGCCGCCCGGCCCAGCGTCACCGTGGCCGGCGCGGAACTGCCGATCAGCCGGCGGCACCTGCCCTCGGTGCGGGAAAAGCTTGAGGCGACGCGGATCCGGCCGCAGGCATGACCCGGGTCCGGGTCACCGCGCCGCGCAGCATCAAACCAGGGAGCATCACGCCGGGCAGCACCGCACTGCCCTCCGCGCGGTCGGCCGCCGATTCGCGCGACGCCGCTGAGGAGTCCGACGCCGGGCAGGTGTTTGTCCGCTCGCTGATCCGCACGCAGCTGCGGCTGGGGGTTGTGGTGGCTGCGGGTTTCCTGCTGATCCTGGTCGCGTTCCCGCTGATGCTGGGACTCGTCCCCGGACTCGCGGAGTCAACGATCGCCGGACTGCCCTTCGACTGGGTATTGCTGGGGGCCGGGATCTATCCGGTGGTCGGGCTCAGCGCCTGGCTCTACGTCAGGACGGCGAACCGCAACGAGGCCCGCTACCGGGACCTCATCGGGGACAAATGAGGCGCGCATGAACCCGGTTGTCGGCGTCGCAGCCTTCGTCGCCGTCTCGGTAGCCACCGCCGTCATCGGTTTCTACGGGCTCCGGATTTCGCGCACCACCGGGGATTTCTATGTGGCCTCGCGGACCGTCAGGCCGTGGTGGAATGCCTCGGCGATTGGCGGCGAGTACCTTTCCGCGGCAAGCTTCCTGGGCGTCGCCGGGCTTATCCTGCTCTCCGGCACGGACGCCCTGTGGTTTCCGGTGGGGTACACCGCCGGGTATCTGATGCTGCTGCTCTTCGTCGCCGCTCCCCTGCGCCGCTCCGGTGCGTACACAATTCCCGACTTCACCGAAGCGCGGCTCGACTCCCGGAGGGTCCGCAGCGTCACCAGCATCGTCGTCGTGATGGTCGGCTGGCTCTACATCGTGCCGCAGCTCCACGGTGCGGCGCTGGCCATCCGGATCAGCACCGGGCTGCCGGCGTGGGTGGGGCAGGCGGCGGTGGTCGCCGTCGTCTGCATCACCGTGGTGTCCGGCGGAATGCGGTCCATCACCTTTGTCCAGGCCTTCCAATACTGGCTGAAACTGACGGCGCTGGCCGTGCCGATCCTGTTTATCGCGTTCAGTCTGGCGGGTTCCGGAACGTCCGCCGTGGCGGTGGCGGCGGCGAATCCTACGGCCGTGGCCCCGGCCGGGCTGTACCAGAACATCTCGCTGCTGGTGGCCCTGCTGTTCGGCACGCTGGGCCTGCCGCACGTGCTGGTACGTTTCTACACCAACCCGGACGGACAGTCGGCCCGCCGGACCACCCTGATAGTGCTGGGCCTGCTCTCGGTCTTCTACCTGTTCCCGACGGCGTACGGGCTGATCGGCCGGATGTTCGCCCCGGAGCTGGCGCAGAGCGGGCAGGCCGATGCGCTGGTGTTGCTGCTCCCCGGACAGCTGATTGGCGGGATCGCCGGTGACCTGCTCTCCGCCCTGGTGGTGGCCGGGGCGTTCGCCGCCTTCCTGTCCACGACCTCCGGACTGGTGGTCTCCCTCGCCGGGGTGATCAGCCAGGACCTCTTCGGCGGCAGCGTGCGCGGCTTCCGCTGGGCGGCCGTGATCTCCGCGGTGGTTCCCCTGGGATTCGCGTCCATGACGGGGTCCCTCGCGCTGGCCGGCAGCGTGGGCATGGTGTTTGCGTTCACCGCATCAACGATCTGTCCGGTGCTCCTGCTGGGCATCTGGTGGCGCGGGCTGACCGACACCGGGGCGATCGCCGGGATGGCCACTGGCGCGGTGTTGTGCGGCGGGGCGATGGTGGGCGGAGCCGTGCTGGGGGCCGGCGGTTCACCGTCGTGGCTGGCGCAGCCCGCGGCGTGGACGGTGCCGGCGGCGTTTGCCGTGATGGTCCTGGTGTCCCGTGCCACCCGGAACCGGGTGCCGCGGACCATCACCCGGCTGATGACGCGGCTGCACACCCCGGAACGGCCGCTGGTCACCGAGCGGTGACGCCGTTCAGTCGATGGCGGCCATGAGTTCGACGACGCGGTCCAGGAAGGCGTCGACCTGGCTTTCCTCATAGCCGTCCTTGCCGACGGCGGGGCGGAAGACGGCGCGGCGGACGTTGTCCACACTCAGCGGCTTGTCCTCCTCGAGGTAGCCGATCAGCTCGTAGCAGAGGTCGTCCACGTCCGTGGTGTTGTAGCTGCGTGCTTTGGCCTTGGCCGGGCGCCGGAAGCGCTGGCCGTCGGGGCGGTGCAGCCGCCCGCGCAGCAGTCCGGCGAGCCGGCCGATTTCGCGGAGCCAGGCCTCCTCGCCGCGTTCGGCGACGAGTTCGTCGCGTTCGCGCCGGGCGAGGGCGTCCTCGAGGCGGTCCAGCGCCGCGTCCACCCCGGCTGCGGCGTAGCCGCCTTTGACCGGGTCGAAGGACACCGCACGGACGTCCGCGCTGTTGACCGGCCGTGCGGCGGACTGGGGAGTTTCGAACGACACCCGGGCACGCTGCATGAACTCGTCGACTTGCTTGGCGTTGTAGCCGTACTGCGTCCGCTCCACGCGGTCAAAAGAGGCAGGGATCTGCCGGTGAATGTCCACTGTAACTGTTGTTCCTTCGATGCCGTTCGGCTGGTTTGTCCGGCTCCATTCTAGGGCCGGGGGTGGATCAGGGGCCTCAGACGCCGGCCATGACCGAGTAGAGAATGAACGCCACCGGGGAGGCGAAGACGATTGAGTCCAGCCGGTCCATGACCCCGCCGTGGCCGGGCAGGATGCTGCTCATGTCCTTGACCCCGAGTTCGCGTTTCACCATGGACTCGGAGAGGTCTCCGGCGGTGGCTGCTGCGACCATGCCCACGGCCAGCGCCACGCCGACCCACCAGGGCTTGTCCAGCAGGAAGATGGCTGCGAGCACTCCGACCACCGTGGCGCCGGCAATGGAGCCGGCGAAGCCTTCCCAGCTCTTCTTGGGGCTGATCTTCGGCGCCATCGGGTGCTTGCCCAGCGAGGCCCCGACGAGATACCCGAACGTGTCGTTGGAGACCACCAGCAGCAGGAGCGTTGCAATCTGCCACGCCCCGGGGGGAACCACGCCGTCGGGCCACAGCCCGATCGGCGTCGTGCCCACAACGGTGTGCAGCGGCAGCACCGCGAAGCTGATCAGGAACGGAATCCAGGCCAGGGTGAAGACACCGGCGAAGATGCTGCGCGCCGATCCGGCCGCGCCCTCCAGGGAGCGCCAGATCAGCACCGCGACGCTGCTGAGCATGATCGCGAACAGGAGGCTTTCGAGTCCGCCGAAGTAGGCGGCGGCCGGCATGGCGATGGTGCCCGTCATCACCGGAATGATCGGCAGTCTGGTGCCGGTCGTTTCCAGTGCCCGGAAGACTTCCCAGACGCCGAAGATCGCGAAGGTGGTGACGATCAGCACGAACCCAAGCGGAAGGAGCAGCAGTCCGCCGAGGACGAAGATGAGCATGCCCAGCCCCACCGCGATCGCGGCGGGAAGATTCCTGCCTGCCTTGGGCGTCGGGTTCCTCCGTTGTCTCCCCCGCACCCGGACGCCCGCTCCGGGGTCCCCCTGTTCCTGCGCCATTAGACCTCGAGCAGCTCGGCTTCCTTGCGCTTGAGCAGCTCGTCGATCCCGTCGACATGGGCTTTGGTCAGGGCGTCCAGTTCCTTTTCGCCACGGCTGCCCTCGTCCTCGCCCGCTTCGCCGTCCTTGACCAGCTTGTCCAGGGTTTCCTTGGCCTTGCGGCGGATGTTGCGGATGGACACCTTGGCGTCCTCGCCCTTGGCCTTGACGATCTTGACGTATTCCTTGCGGCGCTCCTGGGTGAGGTCCGGAATCGTGATCCGGATGACGTTGCCGTCGTTGGAGGGATTGGCTCCCACCTCGGAGTCGCTCAGGGCGCGCTCGATATCCCGCAGCGCCGTCTTGTCAAAGGGGGTGATGAGGATGGTGCGGGCATCCGGAACGGCGAAGGAGGCCAGCTGCTGCAGCGGCGTCGGGGAGCCGTAGTAGTCCACGAGGACCTTGTTGTAGAGGCCCGGAGTGGCACGGCCGGTACGGATCGAGGCGAAGTCTTCCTTGGCTACCTCCACCGCCTTGTCCATCTTGTCCCCGGCTTCGAGCAAGGTTTCTTCGATCACGGTCTCTCCTCAGAAATTGGTGCCCCCGCCGCTGGCGGGGTGCTGCACGGTCATGGTTGCGTTCCGCCTGCCCCGGTTTCGGGTGCGGAACGCTCTGAAAACATCCTAGCCGCTGCTACGGGGTGACGACGGTGCCCAGGTCCTCGCCCAAAATGGCCCTGGTGACGTTGCCTTCGCCTTCCATGCCGAACACCACCATGGTGAGCTTATTGTCCTTGCACATGGTCATGGCGGTCTGGTCCATCACGCGGATGTCGCGGCGCAGCGCCTCGTCGTAGCTGAGGTGGTGCAGCTTCTCGGCGGTGGGATCCTTCTTCGGGTCGGCGGTGTACACGCCATCGACGCCGCTCTTGGCCATCAGGACGACGTCGGCGTGGACCTCCATGGCGCGCTGGGCGGCCACGGTGTCGGTGGAGAAGTAGGGCAGTCCGGCGCCGGCTCCGAAGATGACGACGCGGCCCTTTTCCATGTGGCGGATGGCGCGGCGCGGAATGTACGCCTCGGCGACCTGGCCCATGGTGATGGCGCTCTGGACGCGGGTTTCGACGCCGGCCTGTTCCAGGAAGTCCTGGAGTGCCAGACAGTTCATGACCGTGCCGAGCATGCCCATGTAGTCGGCGCGGGAGCGGTCCATGCCGCTCTGCGACAGTTCGGCGCCGCGGAAGAAGTTTCCCCCGCCGACGACGATCGCAACTTCGACATCGGGAACTGCTGCCGCAATCTGCTTGGCCACGCCGCGGACGGTGTCAGGGTCAACGCCCAGCTTCCCGCCGCCGAAGACCTCGCCGGAGAGCTTCAACAGAACTCGGCGCCGGCTCTTCTTTGGCTGGGCTGAAGTGGTGACGGTTTCCATGGTGCCTTCCCGTTGGTGAACTCTGAGCTAGGTTATCGTGCTGCGGGCCAAAGGCGTCATTCCACCCGGACCCGGATCCGCCCGGGAAGCTGTCCCGGGCAAACCTGCGTGCATGCAAAAGGGGCGGCCACTACAGTGACCACCCCCTCAGCATGTCTGACTACTGTCTGACTCGTGCCTGACTAGGAACCGACGCGGAACCGCGCGAACGCGGTGCCCTTGACGCCGGCCTCGGTGAGGACCTGGGCGACAGACTTCTTGGCATCCTTGGCGAACGCCTGGTCGAGGAGGACCTCGCCCTTGTAGAAGCCCGTGACACGGCCTTCCACAATCTTGGTCATTGCCGCTTCCGGCTTGCCTTCAGCCTTTGCCGTTTCCTCGGCGATGCGACGCTCTGACTCGACGAGGTCGGCCGGAACATCCTCACGGGAGAGGTAGTTCGGGGACATCGCGGCGATGTGGACTGCGACGTCGTGGGCTGCGGTGGCAGCTGCTTCGCCTTCGCCGTCAACAGCGAACAGGACGCCGACCTGGGCCGGGAGATCCTTGGAGGTCTTGTGCAGGTAAGCGTCGACCGTTCCGCCCTCGATGCGGGCGATGCGGCGGACAACAACCTTCTCGCCCAGCACAGCGCCCTCTTCGACGACGACCTCGGACAGCGGCTTGCCGTCGACCTCGGTGGCCAGCAGGGTCTCGAGATCGGCAGCGCCGGACTCGACAGCAACAGCCAGGACCTTGTCGGCGAGCTGGATGAACTTGTCAGCCTTGGCGACGAAGTCGGTCTCGCAGTTGACTTCAATCATCACGCCAACGCCGCCGGCGACCTTGGCAGCAACCAGGCCTTCCGCGGTGGAGCGGCCTTCGCGCTTGGTTGCGCCCTTGAGACCCTTGATGCGGATGATTTCGATGGCCTTTTCGGCGTCACCGTTGGCTTCGTCAAGAGCCTTCTTGACATCCATCATGCCGGCGCCCGTGCGCTCGCGCAGAGCCTTGATATCAGCGGCAGTGTAGTTCGCCATGTGAACCCCTCTGTCTAGAAAATGTATGTGGTGTACGGACTGACAGGACGGCAGCTCACCCTGTGAGCGGCCATCCTGTCAGTTTCCCTGCACGGCGTTGAACGTGTGGGGAGATCCGGATTTATTTGTCAGCTGAGAAAAGCAGACTTTCGGTCTGACTACTTGGCTTCGCCGGCGGCGTCGTCAGCAACCGGAGCAGCTTCTTCAGCTGCCGGTGCTTCCTCTGCAGCGGCGGGGGCTGCTTCAGCCTCTGCGGCCGGAGCGGCTTCTGCGGCCGGAGCGGCAGCAGCCTCTTCTGCCTTGCTGCCTTCGAGGAGCTCGCGCTCCCACTCGGCCAGCGGCTCTTCCGGAGCTTCCGTGGTGCCGGTGGCGCGCTGGTTGCGGGCGATGAGGCCCTCAGCAACGGCGTCAGCAACAACGCGGGTCAACAGGTTGACGGAGCGGATGGCGTCGTCGTTACCCGGGATCGGGAAGTCGACTTCGTCCGGATCGCAGTTGGTGTCCAGGATGGCAACAACCGGGATGTTCAGCTTCTGGGCTTCGTCGACAGCAAGGTGTTCCTTCTTGGTGTCAACGATCCACAGTGCGGAAGGCGCCTTGGTCAGGTTGCGGATGCCACCGAGGTTGGTCTGCAGCTTGGTGAGCTCGCGGCGAAGAAGAAGCAGTTCCTTCTTGGTGTAAGCCGAACCGGCGACGTCGTCGAAGTCAATCTCTTCGAGTTCCTTCATGCGCTGGATGCGCTTGGAGACCGTCTGGAAGTTGGTCAGCATACCGCCGAGCCAACGCTGGTTGACGTACGGCTGGCCCACGCGGGTGGCCTGCTCGGCGATGGATTCCTGTGCCTGCTTCTTGGTGCCGACGAAGAGAACGGTGCCGCCGTGTGCAACGGTGGCCTTCACGAACTCGTAAGCGCGGTCGATGTAGGACAGTGACTGCTGAAGGTCAATGATGTAGATGCCGTTGCGCTCCGTGAAGATGAAACGCTTCATCTTCGGGTTCCAACGGCGGGTCTGGTGTCCAAAGTGGACGCCGCTGTCAAGCAGCTGGCGCATAGTTACGACGGGCATGCCGACGCTCCTTCCGGCAGGTCATTCATGAGACAGCCCACGGGCTGTCTTACCCTGCCAATAGTTGACGGTTGATTAGCAACACCCAGGCGGGCGGTGCTCCTGGCATCCACTGCGCTTCTTCCCCGGGCCATGGGCCCGGACCGTAAGAGGCGCAGTCCTCCGCACGCTGAAGGGTTTAAGCTTCGAATGAGGAGGGCTGGATACGCGTAGTCAGCCACTGCTCCCCCGCACCCCAGAATGAGGCGTGCCGGCTTGGACAACTGGATTGTTCAAGCGTGAGGGCACAGCAAACTGCTCCACCCAGTGTACTACAGGGCCGCGGCCGGATTGAACGGATTCGGGGTATGCCGACGGGGTTGGCTGCGGCTGTCCGGTGAACGCGGCGGCGACCGTGCCGGCGGCTTTGCGGGGCAGCTTTGGGGTCGCTGTGCGGGTCGATTTCGTGCCGCCGTCCGGGTCGTTTCGCGTGGCGCCGCGTGGGTCGTTCCGTGCCGCCGACACAAACCGCCCCCCCAAGTGTCCACATAGCGCGAAGCGCTACTTCCGACGATCCGGCGGCGGCGGCAGGCTGGGTCCATGAAGTCTCCTGCGTCCCTTGCCACCCTTGGTGCCGCCCTGCTCCTGGCGTTCGCACCCGTGACTGCGTCCGCAGGACCGGGTCCGGCAGTCCGTGCCGCGGCGGGCCCCGCGGTTCAGGCAACGGTGAGTGCTGCGGTGAGTGCTGCGGCTGGACCGGCAGACGGACCGGCCGCCGAGGCTGGCACCTGGAGCTGGCCGCTGGATCCCCGGCCAGCGGTAATTCGTGCCTTCGATCTGCCGGCCCGGCCCTGGCTGAGCGGCCACCGCGGCGTCGACCTCCGTGCCGCGCACGACGGCGTCCCGGTCACCTCGCCGGCCGCCGGCACCGTGAGCTTTGTCGGCGTTGTGGTGGACCGGCCCGTCATCACCGTTGACCACGGCAACGGACTGCGGAGCAGCTTCGAAGCGGTCCGCAGCGATCTGGGCGCGGGGGCAGCCGTCGCGGAGGGCGAAGTGCTCGGCTGGATGCAGCCCGGGCACTGCGGACCGGCGAACTGCGTTCACTGGGGTGTGCGCCGCGGAGAGGTGTACCTCAATCCGTTGGCTTTCGTGACAGACCTGCGGCCCTCCGTCCTGCTCCCGCCCCTGGATCCCGCACCCGGGTAGGCGGAGGGAGGGGCGGCTCAGGATGAAGGGCCGCGGGCATTGCTGCCGACCACCGGGCGCCTGTCGTCTTGGGGCCGAGGTGCGCTTCGGTGGCCGGTTCCTAGACGATCGCGGAGATTCCCGTGATCGCCCGGCCGGTGACGAGGGTGTTAATCTCGTGGGTGCCCTCGTAGGAATAGATTGCTTCGGCATCGGAGAAGATCTTGGCCATCTCGTAGTCCGTAACGATCCCGTTGCCGCCGAGGAGGCCACGGCCCAGGGCGACGCTTTCGCGCATCCGGGCCGTGGTGAACGCCTTGGCCAGCGCGGACTGCTCGTCCTTGGCCTGGCCCAGATCCTCCAGCTGGGAGAGCCGGACCATCATGCCCATCGAACTGACGGCATTGCCCAGGATCTGTACGAGCTGGTGCTGGACCAGCTGGAAGGAGGCGATCGGGCGTCCGAACTGGCTGCGCTCCACGGCGTAGCGGCGGGCAACGTCGAAGGCTGCCAGCTGCTGGCCGACTGCCTGCCAGGCGACGGCCAGACGGGTGACCTTGAGGACCTTGTTCGTGTCGCGGAAGCTGTTGGCGTTTGCCAGCTTGAAGAACTCGGGCACGACGACGTTGTCCAGCGTGATGTCCGCGTTCTGCACTGTGCGCAGGGAAATCTTGTTCTCGATCTTGGTGGCGCTGTAGCCCTCAGTTTTGGTGTCGACAAGGAAGCCCTTGACCTGGTTGTCGGCCAGGTCGCGGGCGTAGATGACGACCCAGTCGGAGAACGTGGCATTGCCGATCCAGCGCTTGGCGCCGTTGAGGATCCAGCTGTTGCCCTCCCGGCGCGCTGTCGTCCGGGTGCCGCCGGCGACGTCTGAACCGCCAAGGGGTTCGGTGAGGCCGAACGCGCCGATCTTTTTGAGCGAGTAGATGTCCGGCAGCCATGCTTCCCGCTGTTCCTGCGAGGCCAGAGCTTCAATGGAGCCGGTGAAGAGACCGTCATGGACGCCCAGGAACGTTGCAATGGAGGTGTCCGCGCGCGTCAGTTCAGCATGCAGGATTCCCGCGAAGAGGTTGGAGTAGCCCTGCCGCCTGACGGGGCTGACCAGGTCGATCTCGGCAAGCTTGGGAATGAGCTCCATCGGAAACTCGCCGCGGTTCCAGCAGTCGACGGCTATCGGCTTGACCTCACGGGCGAGGAATGAGCGGACTTCGGCGAGCCGGTCCTGCTCCTTGCCGCTGAGCAGCTGCTCGAAGGCAAAGAAGTCGCCGTCGGCGTACGGGAGGTTATTGATGTCGATGTCAGCTTTGGACATGGTGTTCCTTCACGTGTGATCAGCAGCGACCGGATTGACGCGGGCGTCGAGCCGGCGGAATGTTACTCACGAGTAACTTACCGCACGGTGTGGAAGCCCTGCAAGTGATGGAACCGATGCGGAGGCCCACTCCTGGTCAATCGTGTTACTGGATGGGGGCCGCCGACACATCAGGCGGGGGCCGGGAGCTATGGCAGAGCGGACCCGGAAGGGGCATCGGGAGGGCGAACAAAACGGAGCCGGGGCCGACGTCGAACGTCAGCCGCGGCTCCTGGGCGGCGGATCCCGGACGGGATACTGCCGGAAGGTAGGGCTACTCGGACTTGAACCGAGGACCTTAGGATTATGAGTCCCGCGCTCTAACCAGCTGAGCTATAGCCCCGTGGCCCGGAAACCGTTCAGGCCCGCAAGGGGCCGGATGGTTTCCGGGCGAAAATCACTCTAACAATAGTAGTGGCCAGAATCAGACGACGAGGTCGTCGTAGCTCGCGCCGCGGTACAGATCTTCGAAGGCCTGCAGGGTGCGGCCGAGGCTGTGGTTCTCCACGATCCCCCGGCTCGCCTTGCCCATCGCCGCCAGCTCGTCCGCGGGAAGCGAGAGCACGCGGACCATTTTGGCCGCGAGGTCGTCGCTGTCATTGGGCGTGAACAGGTAGCCGTTTTCGCCGTCGTGCACGAGGTGAGGCAGCGCCATGGCGTCAGCGAGCAGCACCGGGGTGGAGGCGGACATCGCTTCGAGCGTCACGAGCGACTGCAGTTCGGCCGTGCCAGGCATGCAGAACAGGTCGGCGGTGAGGTAGGCCTGGCGGAGATCAGCGTCGCTGGCCAGTCCCAGGAATTTGACCCGGTCCTGCAGTCCGAGCCGGTCCACCTGAGCTTCGAGTGCCGGACGCACTTCGCCGCCGCCGACGACCTCGAGGTGGATGTCCATCTCCTTCGGCGTCTTGGCGACAGCGTCGATCAGGACATCGATGTGCTTTTCCTCGGCGAGCCGGCCGACGAACAGCACGGTGGGGCTCGAGTGGCGCTCCAGTTCCTCGCCGGGCTTGAGTTCGTAGGCCGCGGAGTCGATGCCGTTGGAGAGCGGCAGCACCTTTCGGAGGAAGGCGTGCTCATGCATTGCCCTGGCCGCCAGCGGCGTGGGGGTGGTGACGACGTCG
Source organism: Pseudarthrobacter sp. HLT1-3 (assembly GCF_059383535.1). Lineage (NCBI taxonomy): Bacteria > Bacillati > Actinomycetota > Actinomycetes > Micrococcales > Micrococcaceae > Pseudarthrobacter > Pseudarthrobacter sp. HLT1-3. The sequence continues at coordinate 67,770 of NZ_JBWZCJ010000003.1, forward strand.
GCCTGGCCCATGACCTTGCCCATGTCCCTCCAGGAAATCCGTCCCACGATGTCCTTGAACCACTGCGGGAAGGGCAGGAAGGGGTTCAGGTTCTCCGGCATGAAGTGGTTGGTCGCCACGATCCGGATGCCACGCTTGACGGCCTCGTACAGTACGTGTTCGCCGATCATGTAGTGGCTCTGGATGTGCACGACGTCGGGCTGGACGCGGTCAAACAGCAGGCTGATTTCCTTCTTGATCTCCCAAGGGAAAGTGATCCGGAAGTATTCGTGGGTGGGAACTGAGTGCGAGCGGATCCGGTGGACTGTTCCTTCGTCACCGAACTCCGTGTAGCTCTTGCCCTTATCGGGGCGGCAGGCAAGGACGTGCACGTCATGTCCTCGCGCCTTCATCCCCTTGGCCAGGCGGTAGCTGAACATGGCAGCACCATTGACGTGGGGCGGGTAAGTGTCCGCGGCAATCAGTATGGTCAGCGGGTGCTGGTTGTCGGGCATGGTCACGTGGAGAGCTCCTGGTGGTCACGGTGCGGGCAGCTGGGACGGTCGTGGCCGTCTGCGCAGGCCTGCCAGGCCTACTGCTGAGGTCTGGTTTTGTCCTATGACACCCGGCCCGCGGCCTTCCGCGCGTCCTTCTTGCGCTTGGTGACTTCGGGATGGTGCCTGGACAAGGCGATCACTCCCACGATAGCAAGCGATCCGGCTGCCCCCATGGCAATCGCCGTCACGGCGTGGACATCGGGGCGCAGTTCGCCGAGGATGGTGATGCCGATCGCGATGCCGACGATCGGGTCGATCACCGTCAGCCCGGCAATCACGAGGTCCGGCGGGCCACCGGAGTAGGCGTTCTGGACGAACCACGAGCCAAGGCCGCCGGCGGCCGCGAGGGCCACGACCGAATACCACGGCACATTCAGCACGCCGAGCCCGTTCGGGTCCAGCAGGTGCTTGCCGATAATGCGGGTCAGTACGGCGACGAAGCCGAACAGGATGCCCGCGCCCAGGATGTAGATGAAGGCGCTCATCCGGTGCTTGAACATCAGGGCGAGTGTGCCGAACAGCCCGACTGCCAGGGCCAGCAGCAGCACAATCGTGAGCTCGTCCGAGGAACTGACCCGGTGGTTCTCCTGGGTCACGTTGACGGCCAGCAGCACAAAGAGGGCCGAACCCGTGACGCAGGCGGAGATCGCAACGACCGTCGCCCGGTTGATGCTCAGGCCCTGGTCCTTGCTGTTGACGATTGTGGTGATGACCAGCGCGATCGCCCCGATCGGCTGGACCACAGTCAAGGGCGCCATGACCAGGGCGACGGCGTTCATCGCCATGCCCACACAAAGCAGCAGCAGACCGAACACCCAGCGGGGGCTGCGGATCAGACGGAGCATACCGTGGGTGCTGAGCGCGAGTCCGCCGGTGTCGGCTTTGACCGCGCTGCCCTGGCGCTGGGCGCCGAACGCGAGGCAGAACGCGCCCAGCACAGCAAGGAGTACCGCGAACCACACCATCAGCGCGTGCCGCCGTCTGCCGGGGTGTCCCTGAGCCGTCTGCCCTTGCGGATGATCGCCCAGAAGTAGTTGTAACCGGCGATCCAGTGCCCCACGAGCCCCAGCCCGAGGAAGATCCAGGCGGCCACGAAGTACGCCTCGGTGCCCGGGATTGGGAGCTTCGACAGGACGAGCAGCGGTGTGCCGACCAACAGCAGTGCCGTCCGGATTTTTCCGGTCCTGCTGACCGGCAGGTCGGGGTGGCCGTGGAAATAGTAGAGCGACAGTGTGAGCAGGATGGCGTCCGGCACGAGCAGCGCCGTGAGGTACCACCACTCCACGACGCCGGCGATCACCAGCGTGATGGCGACCGCGATCAGCGACAGCCTGTCCGCGATGGGATCCATGACCCGCCCGAGGTTGGACATTTGGTCGAACCGGCGGGCGACATAGCCGTCCACCCAGTCCGTGCTGCCCATGATGGCCAGGACCAGGGCGGCGAAGCCGTATTCCTGCGCCCCGAGCACGAGCCAGATGAACAGCGGGACGCCGAGGAACCGCACCACGGTCAACACGTTAGGGATCGTGACGACCCTGTCGTGGTGGATCTGGGCCTGACCAGGCCGGGAACCAGCGCCGATAAACTTCATCCAGTTCCCCTTTCCGTGGCCGGCAACGTTCGGGCGTCGCAGTTCAGCGGGCTGCCTAGCCCTTGATCAGTTTGCGCAGCAGGAACACGAGCGCGGCGGCCGAGGCGGTCAGTGCCACGAGCGGCTTCCACCGCTGGCCAAGCTGGCTGGGCACGCCGGTGCCGGCGTTGTCCGCAGCGGTTCCGGCCGACGTCGTTCGCCGTTTCGCCGTGCGTTCGGCCGCGGCCCGGAAACCGACGATCTTGTCGCTGAGCTGTTCCTTGCCGCCCTGCAGTTTGACTTGGGCCGTTGCCAGCAGGGCCTGCGCCTGGGTCTTGACGTCCAGTTCCTCGTCGAGTTCATCGCGGACTCCGGTGAGGTGCGTGCGGCGCTGGTCCAGCCGGCGTCGCAGTTCCGCTTCAGTGGGCGGCGGGCCGAACTCAGGCTCGGCGGCCTTCTTGGCTTCCTTCTCGGCTTTGGCCTTGGCCGCGGCTTCTGCTTTGGCGGCCTTGGCTGCTTTGTACTGCTCGGATTCAGGATCCAGCACGGCGGGATCGAAGGCGGAGCCCTCCTTGGCGATGCCGAGGTCGTACTTGAGCCCGCGGAGGGTATCTTCCGGAACCAGCGGCATGGCCTTCTTAAACTTGCGGACGCCGACCAGGCCGACGATAAGGGCGATCAGCAGGAAGACTCCGCAGACCAGAAGGGCCGCGAGCCAGGCGGGCATGATCGTGGCCAGGCCCATGATGGCGGCGACGATGAGGCCGATGACCAGGAATGCTACGAAGACGATGGCGACGCCGAGAAAGGCGGCGGCGACGCCGACCTGGATGCCCTTGCGCTTGATTTCGGCCTTGGCGAGGGCAATCTCGTCGTTGAGCTGCCGCGGAGCCAGTTTGGCGATCAGTTTCAGGGTTCTGGGCAGCGCGGAAATGCGCAGCCCCGCGCTTGTCCCGCCGCTGTGACGTCCGCTCATCGGTCCCGCCTAACTGGTTACATCTGTGATTCCGCTTCCGCGGGCTCGCCGGTCTGGGCAGCTTCATGCACGCCCCGGTGTCAAAACTACCATTCAGGCTCTGCGCCGGGCGCGGCGGCGGGCTGTGGCGCGCCCCCTTCCCGCACACCCGTACGGCTTTCGCGAGCCCTAGGATGGACCTCTGTGACGATACCCAGCAATCCCGGTGATTCCCTGAGCCGGCGCCGCAAGCTCCTCTACATTCTGATGCTGGGCGCCCTGACGGCTTTGGGTCCGTTCACCGTGGACTTGTACCTTCCGGCCTTCCCGGCGCTGGAGGAAAGCCTGGGCGTCTCGGAGGCGGCCGTGCAGCTGACGCTGACCGGCACCACGATCGGCTTTGCCCTGGGCCAGCTGGTGGTGGGCCCGCTCAGTGACAAGTTCGGCCGGCGGATGCCGTTGATCCTGGCGACTGCGGTGCACATCGGGGCCTCCCTCGGCGCGGCACTGTCAACCGACATCTCGACGCTGGGCTTCTTCCGGGTGCTGATGGGAATCGGCGCGGCGGGCGGCGGCGTGGTGGCGATGGCCATGGTGCGGGACCTGTTCAGCGGCTTTGCCATGGTGCGGATGTTCTCCCGGATGGCCCTGGTCAACGGTCTGGCACCGATCCTCGCGCCGGTGATCGGTTCGCAGCTGCTGCTGTTTATGCCGTGGCCGGGGATCTTCTTCTTCCTGGCCGGTTATGGGATGTGTGTCTTCATCGCCGCGCTGTTCGTGGTGCGGGAAACGCTGCCACGGGAAGTCCGTGGCAAAACTGGCATGACCGCGCGCCAGCGTTACGGCGTGCTGTTCGCGGACCGGATCTTCGTTGGTCTGCTGATGGTGGGCGGGATGAACTTCGCCGGGCTGTTCACCTACCTTTCCGCGTCGCCGTTCCTGTTCCAGGGCGTCTACGGCTTCAGCCCGCAGCAGTATGGGCTGCTCTTCGGAGTGAATTCGCTGGGCATTGTCGCGGGCGTGCAGACCAGTTCCCGGCTTGTCCGGCGGATTCCGCCGCAGTGGATTCTGGCTGGCTCCACGGCGTGGATGTTTCTCATGGCGGTGCTGATCGTCATCTTCGACCAGCTGGGCTTCGGGCTGTGGGGCGTGATGGTGCCGCTGTGGTTCTACATCCTCGGGGCCGGCTTCACGTTCCCCTGCGTCCAGGTCCTGGCGCTGGCCAAACACGGCGCGCAGGCCGGCACCGCGGCGTCCCTGCTCGGCGCCGCCACGTTCCTGATGGCCGGCCTCATCTCGCCGGTCGTGGGCTGGTTCGGCGTCAGTTCCGCCACGCCGATGGGCGCCGTCCAGGCTGCGTGCATCTTTCTGGCCGCGGCCGCCCTGTGGTTCATCGTCAGGCCCCGCACGGTCCCGTCGATCCAGTAGCCGGTTCCCGGCACCGCCTCCCTGGACCGCCCCTCCCTTGCGGACACACCCGCCCCGGGGAGGACATGCCCTGTGGTCGCGGCCAGAGGTGGGCATAGTGGGATCATGTCCACGCCCCAGCCAGAGCGCGGGGCATGTCCTGGCGGCGGGGTGGGGCAGAGTGAGTTCGCCACTGGGGACGTGCCCAGTGGTCGCGGCCAGAGGTGGGCATAGTGGCATCATGTCCACTCGCCAGCTCGAGCGCGGTGCATGTCCGACCGGGGAACTCCTGCGCTGCTCGCCGCGGACCCTGTTCCCTTCCGACCCCGGGCGATAAAGTTGTAGATGTGCCCCACTGGCAGGATCATCCGCCCCTCCCCGCCACGTGGCAGCGGTATGACACCGGAATCCTGCCACTGTGGTGGGATCGCTTGTGCAGCCAGACCAGCCAGCAGTCCGCGGCACTCTTCGCGGCCGGGCTGTTCACCGAGGACCGCCGCCGGCCGATTGCCCAGTGGTACAACGCGGCCTTGGATGCTGCGCTGCTGGTCGCCCCGGAGTCCTCCCCCGAGTGGCCCGTGCAGCGCTTCGGTATTTTCTACGCCCCATCCGGGGGCGGCTTTACCCAGGTCCATTCCGCCCCGCACGAGTGGCACCCGCGCGAACCCCGCAAGTCCCCCACGGAGCGTGAGGCGTTCGAGGCGGCTGTGGCGGAGGCCGAGCGGTTCCTGCAGGTGGAGCTGTACTTCGTTTGAACGCAAACTTCAAACTTTGAACACTGCTAAGGCGCCGTAAGAGGGCAAAAAAGGTCCCGCACCGGGTTCATCACCGGGTGCGGGACCTGTCCGCTCCTCCTGCTGGACTTGAACCAGCAACCCTTCGATTAACAGTCGAATGCTCTGCCAATTGAGCTAAGGAGGAATGAAGCAGGTATGACATTAGCAAAGGTTTTCCCGGTTAGGAAATCGGCCCGTCACCCGTCTGCTTGAATCTCGGCTATACCCCCTGCGGGTATAAAAAAGTCCCCGTCCCGGTGACCCGGAACGGGGACTGCGCGCTCCTCCTGCTGGACTTGAACCAGCAACCCTTCGATTAACAGTCGAATGCTCTGCCAATTGAGCTAAGGAGGAATGAAGCGGATATAAGCCTAACAAACACCCGGCCGGGAAGCGAAATTGCGGCCGGACCGGACGGCCGGACGGGACGGCCAGGCGGGACCATCGGCGCGCGGCAGCATGGGACAGTCAGGCGTCCGAGCGCAGGGATCGTCGCTGCATTTCCAGCTGCATCAGCTCGCGGTTCAGCCGCTGGAACTCCTCCGGGTCGGCGGATGCGTCCAGGCGCTGCAGCTGTCCCATCTTGTCGGCCTTCACGCGGGTGATCTGCAGCTCGAACAGCCGCGCGAGGATGTCCCGGCAGTAGCGTATGACTCCATCGGCCGTGTTGGCCGGCAGCGGCACCACGGCGAGCTCTGACACGAGCGGGCGCAGCGGCTCGGGAACCTCCTGCAGCAGCTGTTCCACCCAGCGCACCGGGTCGGCCGCGAACGCCAGTCCGGTGGCACGGATGGCCTCGTGGATGGCGAGGTACGCCGGCGTCGAGAACCTGGCCTCGGAGAAACGCTGCCAGGTCTCACCTTCCAGCATCGCCGGCTGCTGCAGGGCAACCTCCAGCGCCTGCCGTTCCATCGCGGCCACGGGGTCGCGCGGGTCGGGCCGGTTGAAGGACGGCAGCCCCGGCGACGGCGGCAAGGGGGCAACGCCGGGTGCGGATCGCCCGGCGGGTGCGTACCCTGGGCCAGGGCCGCGGCCCTGGCCGTTGCCTTGCGCCGAGTGCTGGCCGGAACCGGAACTTCCCGACGGCGGCTGGGCCGCGCCGACGGCGCGGCTGACCTCCTCGACCGGCATTCCCAGCCAGCCGGACAGTTCCCGGGCGTAGCCGGGACGGATGGCGGCATCGCGGATCTGGGCGACGACCGGGGCGGATTCCCGCAGGGCAGCGATCCGGCCCTCAACGGTGTCCAGATTGTGCCGCTTCAGCGCGGCCCGGATGGCGAATTCAAACAGCGGGCGCCGGGTGTTGATCAGGTCCCGGACGGCCGCGTCGCCCTTGGTCTGACGCAGCTCGCAGGGATCTGCTCCGTTGGGCTCCACGGCGACGTAGGTCTGCGCGACGAAGCGCTGGTCCTCCTCGAAGGCGCGGAGGGCCGCCTTCTGGCCGGCGGCGTCGCCGTCGAAGGTGAAGATTATCTCGCCGCCGCTGCCGTCGTCGGAGAGCAGGCGGCGGGCAATCTTGATGTGCTCGGCTCCGAACGCCGTGCCGCAGGTGGCGACCGCCGTCGGGATCCCGGCGAGGTGGCAGGCCATCACGTCGGTGTAGCCCTCGACGACGACGAGCTGCCGGTCCTTGGCGATGTTGCGCTTGGCAAGGTCGATGCCGTAGAGGACCTGGGATTTCTTATACAGCGCGGTTTCGGGGGTGTTCAGGTATTTTGGGCCCTGGTCGTCCTCGTAGAGCTTGCGGGCGCCAAAGCCGATCGTGTCCCCCGAGATGTCGCGGATTGGCCAGATCAGCCGGCCGCGGAACCGGTCGTAAATCCCCCGGCCGCCTTCGGAAAACATCCCGGTGAGCTTGAGCTCGGGATCCGTATAGCCCTTCCCGCGGAGGTGCTTGAGAAGCGCATCCCAGCCCTGCGGGGCGTAGCCGACGCCGAACTGATCGGCCGCGGCGCGGTCAAAGCCGCGGTCGTGCAGGAAGTTGCGGCCCTCGGTGGCCCCCGGGGTGAGCAGCTGGGCGCGGAAGAACTCGTCCGCGACCTTGTGGGCGTCTAGCAGGCGCTGCCGCCGGCCGACTTCCTCGCGGTTCGGGCCGGAGCCGCCGTCCTCATAGCGGAACTCGAAGCCGATCCGGGCGGCCAGTTTTTCGACGGCCTCGTGGAATGACGTGTGGTCCAGTTTCTGCACGAAGGAGATGACGTCGCCGTCCTCGCCGCAGCCGAAGCAGTGGTACCGGCCCACCTGGGGCCGGACGGTGAAGGAAGGCGAGCGCTCGTCGTGGAAGGGGCACAGGCCCTTGTAGGAGCCCAGTCCCGCAACCTTGAGCGTCACGTAGCCGTCGACTACTTCCTTGATGTCCGTGCGCTGGCGTACTTCGTCGATGTCTTCGCGTTTGATCAGGCCGGCCACAGTGCCATCCTAGTCCCGCGCCCTGGCGACTCCGGCGCAAAACGGTACACTGCGGACAAGCTCACCCCGCAGGTCACCGCACCCCGCACCCCTCCGGTCACCACAGTGACGGCAGGCTGCCCACGAGCCGCTCGTACATTGCCAGCGCGGAGCCGTCGGTCAGTGACGCGACCTGGTCGATCACGACGCGCAGCCGTCCGCCGTCGTCCTCGGCGTCGCGCCAGTCTGCCGCGAACATCGGCTCCAGGTGGCGGTCCCCGGTGGCGCTGACGGCGGTGACGAGGGCGTGCAGGACCTCGCGCTGGCGCTCGTAGATGGGCTGCCGGTGCTCGGTGGTCATCACGAAGGTGGTGGCCAGGCCCTTCATCACGGCGATTTCCATCACGGTTTCGTCCGGAACGATCAGCTCGGCGTTGTAGCGGGTCAGGTTTTCCGGGCCGTAAACCGCGCGGGTGGCCGCCAGCGCGCTCTGGCAGAACCGGCCGATCAGCTGGCTGGTCATGTCCTTGAGCGCTGCCATGGATTTGCGGCTGCCGTTGGCCTCGCGGACCCACACACTCGTGGCTTCCAGCCGGGCCAGTGCCGCATCGATCGCGGCCGGGTCGTTGTGCGGCAGGTACCACTGCTTGGCATACCCGACGACGCGGGCGCGGTGGTCCGGGTTGTCCATCCAGCGCAGCTGGAAGTGCCCGGCGACGATCGCGTCCTCGACGTCGTGCACGGAATAGGAGATGTCGTCGGCGAGGTCCATGACCTGCGCCTCGAGGCAGGAGCGGCGCTCCGGGGCGTCCTCGCGGATCCAGTCGAAGATCGGCAGGTCGTCCTCGTAAGCGCCGAACTTACTGGTCCGCTCCCCGTGGATGATGGGGGCGTTCTCGGCCGACCAGGGGTACTTCGCGGCGGCGTCGAGGCTGGCGCGGGTGAGGTTGAGCCCGGCGGGACGCCCGTCGGGGGCGAGGACCTTGGGCTCGAGCCGGGTCAGCAGGCGCAGGGTCTGCGCGTTGCCCTCAAAGCCGCCGATCGCGTGGGCGACCTCGTTCAGGGCCGATTCGCCGTTGTGCCCGAAGGGCGGGTGGCCGAGGTCGTGGCTGAGGCAGGCGGTGTCGACAACGTCCGGGTCACAGCCCAGGGCACGGCCCAGCTCGCGGCCCACCTGGGCCACCTCGAGGCTGTGCGTGAGGCGGGTGCGGACGAAGTCGTCGGTGTCCGGTGCCACGACCTGGGTTTTGGCGCCGAGCCGGCGCAGCGCAGAGGAGTGCAGGACCCGGGCGCGGTCGCGTTCGAAGTCGGAACGGTAGGTGGACTTGGGCGGCTCCTCCACCCAGCGGGCGGTGTCGCGGGCCACGTAGCCGTCCAGCACGGGGGCGGTGGTCCTGGTTTCAGCCACCGGACACGTCCAGTTCCGCGTGGCAGATCTCGCGCGACTGCTCGGCGTCCATGGTGCGGTCCAGCAGCCAATCCTTGGGCAGGGCCACCTTCTTCGGCGAGCCTGCGCGGCCGCGGGGGCCTTCGGCGTCCCCTCCGGGGTAGGGCGAATCCAGGTCCAGCTGGTCCAGGGTCCCGCGGAGCACTTCGAGGCTTGTCACCATCGCGAGTTTGGTCCGCAGTTCGCTGCCGACCACGTAGCCCTTGAAGTACCAGGCCATGTGTTTGCGGATTTCACGCAGAGCCTTGCCCTCGTCCCCGAAAGTTTCGACCATCAGTTCGGCGTGCCGGTAGACGCTCTCTGCGACCTTCCGCAGATCCGGGGTGTGCCGCTTCTCGCTGCCTTCAAAGGCGGCCATGAGGTCGCCGAACAGCCACGGGCGGCCCTGGCAGCCGCGGCCCACCACCACACCGTCAACGCCGGTCTCGCGGACCATCCGGATGGCGTCCTCGGCGGACCAGATGTCGCCGTTGCCGAGCACCGGGATGTCGGGCAGGGCTTCGCGCAGCCGCGCGATCGCGGACCAGTCGGCCTGGCCGGAGTAGAACTGTGCCGTGGTGCGGCCGTGGAGTGCGACGGCGGCGACCCCGGAATCGCGCGCGATCCGGCCGGCGTCGAGGTAGGTGAGGTGGTCCTCGTCGATGCCCTTGCGCATCTTGATGGTCAGCGGGATGTTGCCCTGGGAGGCCTCCTTGACCGCGGTCCGGACGATCGAGGTGAACAGATCGATCTTCCAGGGCAGGGCTGATCCCCCGCCGCGCCGGGTCACCTTGGGCACCGGGCAGCCGAAGTTGAGGTCAATGTGGTCCGCGCGGTCTTCCTCGACGAGCATCCGGACGGCCTGGCCGACGGTGACGGGGTCCACGCCGTAGAGCTGGACGGACCGGACCTTTTCGTCGTCGTCGTGCGAAATGATCCGCAAGGATTCCGGTGTGCGCTCCACGAGGGCGCGGGATGTGACCATCTCCGCGACGTACAGGCCACCGCCGTATTCACGGCAGAGCCTGCGGAACGCGGAGTTGGTGATCCCCGCCATGGGAGCCAGGATCACGGGCGTGTCCACCGTCAGGGGGCCGAGCTTCAGGGGCGGGAGTTCCAGCTTGGGCGCGGGAGGGGTAGCTACAACAGTCACCCGTTCATTGTCTCAAAGCCGGGCAAATCGGCCCGATCCGCGCCGGCTATGTGGAAAACCGGCGTCAGTCCCGTGCTGCGGCGCGGCGGCCGCGGCGCCCGGCAGGCGCCTCGTTGACTTCAACGGCACGCGCGACGGCGTCGTCCTCCCGCCGGAGGTGGGCCTCGGCCTCCCGCCGCGGGCCGGCGCCATCCGGAGTGGCGACGCCGGGGGAACCGATCAGGGCGGGCCTGGCGCCGGCTGCCTTCATTCCCGTTGCCTTGACCACCAGCACCGCGATCAGCGTGGTGACCGGAATCGCCAGGACCAGCCCGACGGAACCCACGAGCGTGCGGATCACTTCTTCGGAGAGTTCGGCGCTGGTGAGCGCGTCACCCAGCGGCCGCTCGTAGAGCATGACCAGGATCAGCACGGGCAGGGCTGCACCGGCGTAGGCGAACGCGATCGTATAAACGGTGGAGGCGATGTGGTCCCGGCCGATCCGCATGGCGGAGGTGAAAAGCTGCCGGGCGGAAGTTTCCGGGGCCAGTTCCCAGAGTTCCCAAACCGCCGACGATTGGGTGATGGTGACGTCGTTGAGCACGCCCAGGCCGGAAATGATCAGGCCGCACAGGATGATGCCGGAGATGGAGATGTTGGCCGAGATGTTCGAGAGGGTGGCGGAATCGTGGCTGCCGACGCCGGCGAGGTTGGCGGCGTCGGTGGCCCACGCCGCCAGCAGCGCGGTAATAGCGAGACCGAACATGGTGCCGAGCAGAGCCGTGGAGGTCCGGGCGGAAAAGCCGTGGGCGAAGTACAGCACGCCGATCATGATTACGGTGGACCCTACGAGAGCCAGCAGCAGCGGCGGTTTGCCCTCCACCAGCCCCGGCAGCATAAAGGACACCAGCACGCCGTAGGCTCCCACGAGTCCGATCAGCGCGCGCAGCCCGCGCCAGCGCGCCACCGCGATCACAACGACGGCGTAGAGCACCGCCAGGAAGATGATCGGCAGGGTCCGGACAAAGTCGACGAAGATATAAGCGGGTGTGCCTTGGGCTTCGGCGGCCTGGGCCTTGGAGAGGTTCAGGTAGCGGATGTTGTCGCCGACCTTCACGCCGTGTGATTTGGCGACGTCGGGGTTGATGACCACCTTGACGGGGCTGCCGCCCTTGTCCGGGTCCGTGAACGCAAAGGTGCATTCCGATCCCTGTTGTGGTGCCGTCCCGGTCCCGGACGGTCCCTGCGCGACGGCGTCCATGCAGCTTCCGGTGACCACCCGCTGGATCTTTCCGGTGTCGAACGTGACTCCCGGAGCTGCCGCGTAGGGGCTGGCCAGCGTGATCCCCTCCTTGCTGCCCGAGGGCCACAGCAGGGCCATCGCCACGAGGGTCAGCAGTGTCAGCGGGATGAGGATGGCGGCCAGGATGAGGTTGGCCTTCTTCCGCGCGGCGAGCGCCTGGGGCGACGGAGCCGCGTGTCCTGGTGGGATGTGTGAATGTCCGGCGCCCATCAGCAGTTCAACCTCATGCCGAAGACTTTACGGTGTTTCGGGGTGTCATTATGACCCTGACGGCTGGCGCCGGTGTGACGCACGACGCCGGGGCGGGCGCCGGTGTCCCCCAGCGCCCGCCTCCGCCCACGCCCTGTCCGGTTAGGCCGGGGTGATGTTCTGGTTGACGTGGAAGAGGTTCTGCGGATCGTACTTGGCTTTGACCTCCCGCAGGCGCTTGTAATTCGGCCCGTAGTTCTCCGCGACCCTGCCCTGGTCGTCGCGGTCCATGAAGTTGATGTAGCCGCCGGGAGCCGAGTGCGGCCGCAGGGCCTCCGCATATTCGCGGACCCAGGCGACGTTCCTGTCATTGTCGGCCGGATCCTGCCAGAAGGCGGCAATGACCGGCGCGAACTTCACGTTCCGGTTGGCGAATGCTGTTTCGGTCGGACCCACCCGCTGCACGGCCCCGTCAATGGAGTAGAGGTGCACGGCGGTTTGTACCGTCGGAATCGTTGCCCCGTGGCGGATGTGCTCCTCGATGGCACGGTCAGTGAGCTCCGGCAGGAAGTCAGCTTTCCAGTAGCTCAGGAGGCCCTTGGGCTGCAGCGCATCGAAGGCCTGGTTCAGCGCCGGGTAGGGCATCGGTGCCACCATTGAGCCCGCCACCGGTGCGGCGTCGAGGAACGGCTGCCAGCGGGCGGGTCCCTCGGACGGGTCGCCGGTCCACATCCCGACCACCACGCAGACCGGCTTGCCATGCCACTCCTCGGGCAGGAACGGTACCGGGGGTCCAAGGGCGAATCCCAGGAAAACTCCCAGCTCTTCAGGCGCAGACGCCAGGTGGTCCCGGTAGAACTTCGACACCGTTTCGGCATGCTCCAGGGGGTAGGCGATGATGCCGACATGGACCATGTCCACCGGATGCAGGCGGTATTCCAGCGAGGTCACGACGCCGAAATTTCCGCCGCCGCCGCGCAGCGCCCAGAAGAGGTCGTCGTTCTCGCTCTCGCTGGCCGTCAGGAACTTCCCCTCGGCCGTGACAACGTCGGCGGAGATGAGATTGTCGCAGCTGAGCCCGTACTTGCGGCTCAGGTAGCCAATGCCCCCGCCGAGGGTGAGCCCTGCGACTCCGGTCGAACCAACGATCCCGCCCGTGGTCGCCAGCCCGAACGCGTGCGTGGCGTGGTTGAAGTCGGCCCACGTTGCGCCGGCTTCGGTCCTCGCCGTGCTGTTTGCCGGATCGACGCGGACGCCCTTGGTGTTCACGAAGTCGATGACCAGCGCGTCATCCCAGGTGCCAAAGCCCGGGGCGCTGTGCCCTCCCCCTCGGATGGCGAGGTCCAGGGAGTTGTCCCGGGCGAAGTTGACGCTGGCAATGACATCAGCCACCTGGGATACCCGGACCACGGCGGCCGGTTTTTTGTCGATCATCCCGTTGTGGACCGCGCGCGCGGCGTCGTACTCTTCGTCGCCTGCGGTGATGACCTGCCCACGGACCTGCTCGCGCAGGCTATCGAAGCTGTTTCCGTTCATTTTTTGTACCGTCTCATTTTCTGTATCGGGGAAAATGTGTCATGAGACCCGAATCGGGACGGTGGCCCGTGCTCCCACCGGCAGGAGTCCGGAGGTTTTACGAGCACAGGCCTACTCTTCCGGCCCGGCTCCGTCAAGGGGTTCCGGCCCCGGGCCAGCCAGCAGTCCCATCCTTGGCCGTCTCCGCTCCGAATGCTCAATGGACATGCGGGCACAGCGCCCTATCGTTGGACTTAACGGACAAGATGGAGGAGACGGCGTGGCCATACGGAAGATAGACGACCGCGACGCTGAAACGGGAGGTCCCGGCGCGGCTGCCAAGGCCGTCTTGAGCATCGACGGGGCTCGAGGGACAACCCGGGGAGTCGCGCTGGTCCTGCACGGCGGGCGCTCCAACAGCTACGAATCAGTCCGCGGCGGGCACCTGAGCCCGGCGCGGATGCTCCCCTTCGCCCGCGCCCTCCGCAGTGGCGCCGGATCCGACGGGCTGGCCGTCTGGACACTGCGGAACCGGTACCGCGGCTGGAACGGGAAGGACATGTCCCCCATTCAGGACGCCCGCTGGGCACTGTCCCACATCAGCCGCGATCACCCCGGCGTCCCCATTTTTCTCCTCGGCCACTCGATGGGCGGCCTGACCGCGCTCTGCGTAGCGGATCACCCGGAGGTGCGGGCCGTCGTCGCCCTCGCGCCCTGGCTCGATGCCAGGACCCCGGTGGAACCCCTGGCGGGCCGGCGCATCCTGATTGTCCACGGGACCGGGGACCGCTGGACCAGCCCCGCGAACTCGCTCGCCTACGCCCGCCGGGCCGAGGGCGTCGCGGAGTCCGTGGACTACGTCGCCCTCAAGGGGGCCGGACACTTTATGGTCCGCCGGCTGGGTCTGTGGAACTCGCTGGCCACCGGGTTCATCCTCGAGGCCTTCGCCCGCAGCGCCGGGCGGGAACTGCCGCCCGGTACGGACACGTTCCGCAGCCTCCTGCCCGCCTCCGGCGCCAGCCTCCCGGTGGTGCTGTGATGCCGGACTTTCCGTTCAGCGCCTTCCTCGCCAGCCTGCCGTGGGTGGCGGCGGGCCTCGTCGCTCTGCTTGCGCTGACGTTTGCCGTTGCCGTCCGCCAAAGCCGCCACTCGGTCATCGACACCGTCTGGGGCCTCGGCTTCGTCGTCGTGGCCGCGATCTCCTGGCTGCTCTCTGCCGGACACGGCGACGACGGCCGCCGGCTGCTGTTGCTGGCGCTCGTGGCCGTCTGGGGCATCCGGCTGGGTCTCCACATCGGCCTCCGGTCCCGTGGCGGGCACGAGGATCCGCGGTACGTGGACATGCTTTCCACGGCCCCCGGGTCCCGCAACGTGTACGCCCTGCGAAAGGTCTACCTGCCGCAGGGCGTGATCCTTTTTTTCGTTTCTCTCACCGTGCAGGTGGGGATGTTCAGCACCGGAAGCCTCGGCTGGCTGGCCTGGCTGGGCGTGCTGCTCTGGATCGTCGGTTTCGTCTTCGAGACGGTCGGCGACTGGCAACTGGGGCAGTTCAAGGCCGACCCGGCCAGGCGCGGGACGGTGCTCAACACCGGACTCTGGCGCTATACCCGGCACCCGAACTACTTCGGCGATGCGGCCGCCTGGACCGGGATTTTCCTCGTCGCCGCTGATTCCTGGCCCGGCGTGCTGACCGTCCTCTCCCCTGTCCTGATGATCTGGCTCCTCGCCGGCAAGTCGGGCAAGCCGCTCACCGAGAAGGCCATGTCCGGCCGCCCCGGCTACCAGGAATATGTGGAATCCACCTCGGGGTTCCTGCCCCTGCCGCCGCGCCGGCCGCAGGGCAGTGGGCCCCAGCCCGGCGGACCCCAGGCAGGCGGCCAGCAGCCAGGCGGACAGCAGCCAGGCGGGCGCTGAAATGCCTTGGCGGCCCCGGCCCAACGACCGCTTCTACCGGGCCATTGTCCGCGCCGGGAGGTCGCTGCGCGGGCTGTTCCGGATCCGGGTGATCGTCACCGGAGAGGAGCACCTTCCGGCGCCGGATCCTGGCGGCCATGCCCCCCGAAGTGGTGCCCCGCACAGCTCCTCCCGCCGCGTCGTCCCGGGCCGGGGCGCCGTCATCGCGGTGACGCATTTCGGCTACCTCGACTTCGCCTTTGCCGAACTGCTGCTGTGGTCGCACAGCAGGACCCAGCTGCGGTTCCTGATCACCCAGGCGGCCGCCGATCACTGGTTGGCCGGGCCCGCGGTCAGCGCCGCCGGGCACGTCGTCGTCGGGTACGGACCCGGAACCGACGCCTACGACGCCGCCGTCGCCCGGCTCCGCGACGGCGAGTACATCGCGATCCTGCCGGAGGCCGGTGTCAGCCGCAGTTTCCGGGTGCGCGACTGCAAGACCGGCGCCGTGCGGATGGCCGCCCAGGCCGGCGTGCCCGTCATCCCCGTCTCGATCTGGGGCGCGCACCGGCTGATGACCCGGGAGCACGGCTTCTCCCCCGCCCGTGCCTGGCGCGCCCCGGTCCGGATTCACGTCGGCGAACCCGTGATCGTGGACCAGGCCCGCGACGCCCGGCCCGCCACCGAAGTGCTGCGTGCGACGCTGCAGGCCGGCATCGATGCCTGCATCGCGGACTTCCCGCTGGAACCAGGACCGGGCGCGTGGTGGATGCCGGCGGACCTTGGCGGCGGTGCCCCGACCGAGGAGGAACGGCAGCGCCTGGACGAGGCGGAAGGTCCGCGGCGCGCAGGCGGCCGGCGCCGATAAGCCCGGATTCCGAGATTTTCATCACTAAACTCCAACGGGTACAAAATCGCACCCAATGGAGAGGGACTCCCCTGTGGCAAACACAGTCCTGACAAAAAGCGGCATCGGCGAAGAACGCGGCCTTGCCCGCGTTGCCCAGCGGATGGCGGCGTGGACCGAGAAATGGTTCCCGGACGCCTATATCTTCGCGCTGGCCGGCGTCATCATCATCGCCGTCGCCGCCCTGGCCATCGGCGCCTCGCCGCAGTCCATCGCCGATTCGTTCGGCAACGGGTTCTGGGACCTGACCGCCTTCACCCTGCAGATGGCCATGGTGGTGCTGACCGGCTATGTCGTCGCCACGTCCCCGCCCGTGGCCAAGCTGATCAACCGGCTGGCCCTCATCCCGGCGACGGCCCGCACCGCGGTGAGCTTCGTGGCGCTGATGTCGATGTCGGTGTCCTTCCTCAACTGGGGCCTCAGCCTCATCTTCGGCGGCCTGCTGGCCCGCGCCATCGCCCGCCGCAAGGAACTGACCGTGGACTACCGCGCGCTCGGCGCCGCGGCCTTCATGGGCCTCGGTGCCGTCTGGGCGCTCGGTCTGTCCTCCTCGGCCGCGCAGCTGCAGGCCACGGCGGCCTCGCTGCCGCCAGCCCTGCTGAAGATCACCGGCATCCTGGACTTCGGGACCACGATCTTCACCTGGCAGTCGCTGCTCACCCTGGCCATCCTGATGGCGCTCACCACGGTGATCGCGCACTTCTCGGCACCGCAGGGCGGATCCATCCGCACCGCGGAGGATCTCGGCGTCGACCTTGACGACGAACCGAGCGAATCGGAGCCGCGCTCGCGCCCGGGCGAATGGCTGGAGTTCAGCATGATCCTGCCCATTTTGGCCGGCGTCCTGACGCTCGGCTGGCTGGTCTCGCAGTTCCTGACCAAGCCCTTCCTGACCGTGGTGAGCAGCCTCAACGGGTACCTGCTGGTCTTCCTGATCCTGGGCCTGGTGCTGCACGGCACACCGCGGAACTTCCTGCAGGCCGTCACCAAGGCCGTCCCGGCGACGGCCGGCATCCTGGTCCAGTTCCCGCTGTACGCCGCGATGGCGGCGATCCTGACCAAGGCCACCGGCCACGGCGGCCTGACCATCTCGGCTCATCTGGCCGAGTTCTTCACGCAGATCGGCAGCGGCGGCGGGTTCGCCGTCGTGATTGCGCTGTACACGGCCCTGCTGGGCCTGCTGGTCCCCTCGGGCGGCGGCAAGTGGCTGGTCGAGGCGCCGTATGTGATGCAGTCCGCCACCGATGTGCAGATGAACCTCGGCTGGACGGTGCAGATCTACAACATCGCCGAGGCCCTGCCGAACCTGATCAACCCGTTCTTTATGCTGCCGCTGCTGGCGGTGCTCAGGCTGCGGGCCCGGGACCTGGTCGGCTTCACGTTCCTGCAGTTCGTCTTCCACCTTCCGGTGGTGCTGCTGCTCGTCTGGCTCCTCGGGATGACGTTCGATTTCGTTCCGCCGGTGATGCCGCCGGGCAAGTAGCCCCGCAGCGGTTCACCCGTTTGACGCCTTAACGCAGCCGCCCCGCAATAGTGAAAACTACTGCGGGGCGGCTGCGTTAACGGACGGCTAGACCGGGTCGGAGACGACCAGGGTCTCGGCTCCCTGAAGGCGGGCCTGGCCGCTCTCCAGCAGGGGCTCGACGACGGCGCGCAGCGCCTCCATCGAGTCGTCCAGTTCCAGCACCACGGGGTGGTTGAACGCAATCAGCGCCAGCAGGTCCCGGACGGCGGCCCGGGCCTCGTCCTCGGCGAGTTTGGGCTCGTGGCCCAGGAACACGTCGGTGGGCCACCCGGAGGCGGCTGCGCCCTGCCCTGCTGCGTCCTGCCCTGAGGTGCCATGCCCCGCCGCGTCCGCGCCGGGGGCAAGCTCGGCGTAGCTGATCGCGAAGGCCTGGAGCTGGCCCTTCCGGCTGGCCGGCACGCCCTGGCCGAAGGCGCTGGCCTTCGGCGCCCGCAGCACGATGGCGCCGTGGGCTCCGCTGAGTTCGTCCAGGAACAAACGCTGGACCGTGCCGATGCCGAGCTCGCCGGGGCTGTCCCAGGCGTGAACCGCCGTGTAGTACCGGCCCACCACGTCGCTGAGCTCCACCGAACCGGTGGCGAGGTCCTCGACCTGCTCGGCGGCCGCAGCCTCCGAGCCGTCGCCGAAGACGGGCAGCTTGAGCGAACCGGGCTCCACGACGACAAGCCGGGAGCGCTGGATCGGGGCCAGGCCCGCCGCCTCGGCGAAGGCCGCGCCGGGCGTGCCCGGCTCCACCTTGGTCCGGAGCCGGGAGACGCCCGACGGCGACTGTGCGGCTTCATGCCGCAGCATGGTCAGCAGCGTGGAGCCGACGCCGGTGCGGCGGTGCTGCCGGTCGACCTCGATGTAGGCCCAGAGCCGCTGCGGGTGCAGCGCGGCCTCGTGGATCACGCCGGCCGCGACCGGGATCGCCACGCCGTCGACGACGTCCTCGGCCACGACGCAGCGGCGCCACGGCGCGTTCCCCGAAGGTGCCAGGGTGCCGCGGAACTGCCGGGCCTGCTCGGTTTCGGGCCCGCCCCAGATTTCGAGCAGGGCGAGGTCGTCGCCGTCGCGCCATTCACGGTAGGTGATCGCCACGATCAGGCGCCGATCAGCCGTGCGGCCAGGTAGCCCTCCACCTTGTCCAGGGAGACGCGTTCCTGGCTCATGGTGTCACGTTCGCGGATCGTGACGGCCTGGTCGTCCAGGGTCTCGAAGTCCACGGTGATGCAGAACGGGGTGCCGATTTCGTCCTGGCGGCGGTAGCGGCGGCCGATCGCGCCGGCGTCGTCGAACTCGATGTTCCAGTTTTTGCGCAGCTGGGCGGCGAGGTCCTTGGCCTTCGGGGACAGGTCCTCGTTGCGGCTCAGCGGCAGCACGGCTGCCTTGACCGGGGCCAGGCGCGGATCGAGCTTGAGCACGGTGCGGATGTCGACTCCGCCCTTGGCGTTGGGGGCCTCGTCCTCGGTGTACGCGTCGATCATAAACGCCATGAAGGAACGGGTCAGGCCGGCCGCCGGTTCAATCACGTACGGGGTGTAGCGCTCGTTGGTGGCCTGGTTGAAGTAGCTCAGGTCCTGGCCGGACGCCTTGGAGTGGGTGGACAGGTCGAAGTCGGTGCGGTTGGCGATGCCTTCGAGCTCGCCCCACTCGGAGCCGTGGAAGCCGAAGCGGTATTCGATGTCCGTGGTGCCCTTGGAGTAGTGGCTGAGTTTCTCCAGCGGGTGCTCGAAGAAGCGCAGGTTGTCTTCCCGGATGCCGAGGGAGGTGTACCAGGACATCCGCTCCTTCATCCAGTACTGGTGCCACTGCTCGTCGGTGCCGGGTTCGACGAAGAATTCCATTTCCATCTGCTCGAACTCGCGGGTGCGGAAGATGAAGTTGCCCGGCGTGATCTCGTTGCGGAAGGACTTGCCGATCTGGCCGATGCCGAACGGGGGCTTCTTGCGCGAGGTGGTGAGCACGTTGCTGAAGTTGACGAAGATGCCCTGGGCCGTCTCGGGGCGCAGGTAGTGCAGGCCCTCCTCGCTGGCCACCGGGCCGAGGTAGGTCTTGAGCAGGCCGGAGAACTCCTGCGGTTCGGTCCATTCGCCGCGGGTGCCGCAGTTGGCACAGGCGATGTCCTTGAGGCCGTTCTCGGCGGGACGGCCCTTCTTCTCCTCGTATTCTTCCTCGAGGTGGTCCGCGCGGTAGCGCTTGTGGCAGGAGAGGCACTCAACGAGTGGGTCGGAGAACACATCGACGTGGCCGGACGCTTCCCAGACCTGGCGGGGCAGGATCACGGAGGAGTCCAGGCCGACAACATCCTCGCGGCCGCGGACCACGGACTGCCACCACTGGCGTTTGATGTTTTCCTTCAGCTCGGCACCCAGGGGCCCGTAGTCCCAGGCGGAACGCGACCCGCCATAGATCTCACCGGCCTGGAATACGAAACCCCGGCGCTTGGCGAGGGAAATGATCTGGTCGAGGACGGATTTTGCTGCCATGGGAACTAACTCCAGTTTCTACAGGGCCGCTGGGTGCGGTCCGTGGTCTCAGCCCCGGTACACCGGCTGGTTGCCGGACGGGACACTGCCAATAACGCAAGACTTAAACACAAAACTGCCCGCACACAGCAAACAGCTATTGCTCGATGATGGCGGCGCAGGACGGTGCGCCTCCTAGCCTACCGGCCTGCCGGCTTCCGGCGCTGCCGCAGGGCGCCCCTGGGCCAGGGCAGGCTTGCGAGCACAATCGCGGCCAGGGTCAGCACGGTCCCGAGCACCGTGGGCAGCTCGACTGTGGTGCCGGGCAACGGGAACGCCAGGTCCAGTCCCAGGGAGCCGAGCAACTGCCCGGCGATCATGCCGAGCCCGGTCACCAGCACGCCCAGGCTGCGGACAAGCACAGCGCCGACGACGATAAAGACGCAGCCCAGCGGCCCGCCAAGGTAGAACCACCAGTCCCCCGGGAGCGGGTTGCCGGGGCCCGCGACGGCGATCTTGACCAGCCAGGCGGCCCAGAGCAGGACCCCGCCGGTCACGAAGTTCATCAGGGTCGCGGCGATGGGCGTGCCGTAGTGCACGGCGGCGGTGCCGTTCATTGCCTGTTGGAAGCTCATCAGGAATCCGGCCAATACCGGCAGGAACAGGGGAACCAGCAGCTCCGCCGGCCCCGGACCGGCGCCGGCGAGGCGCGGCGATACCGCCCAGGCGACGGCGGCGACGGTCAGGACACTGCCGATCACCCGGATGCCGGTGACGGATCTGCGGCCGCCCGGGCCGATCCCCATCCGGTCCACGAACAGCCCGCTGAGGGTCTGTCCGGTTACGGTCGCGACGGTGAAGAGGGCCACACCCAGCAGACCGACGGTGAACGACTGCGCGAAGACGAAGAACGCGCCGATGAAGCCCGCCAGGACGTAGTAGGGCGGGAACCGGCGCTCCCGGAGGGCCGGCAGGATCTGCCGGAGCCCGGACCGGCCCCGCGGCAGCGCCAGCGAAATCGCGGCCATCAGCACCAATCCGGTGGTGAAACTCACCACGGCGGCGGCGATTCCGTCCGCGAGCGCCACCCCCAGCGCGCCGTTGATCCTGCCCTGCACGGGCATCAGGAGCCCGGCGGCCACCGCGAGGGGGAGCCCCGCGAGAAACGGAAGCCGGGGCGTGTGCGTCATTGTGGTCACCTTACGTCAGGCATCATTGCTGGTATGAGCAACCCGGAAATTGAAGAGATCCCCATCCGCGACGACATGATCCGGCTGGGCCAGCTGTTGAAGCTCGCCAGCCTGGTCGAGGACGGTGTGGAGGCTGCGGAGCTGATCAGGGGCGGCCTCGTGAAGGTCAACGGTGAGATCGACGAGCGCCGGGGCCGCCAACTCCACCACGGCGACACCGTGACAGTGAACGGCCGGACCGTGCGGATCAGCACACTCGCCGGAGCCTGACTATTTGGTGAGCACCTCATGGGTGAGGAACTCGGAGACATGCCCGATTTCCTGCTGGTTGATGCCGTGCCACATGCCGGTGTAGAGCACCTTGGTGAGCTTCGCGTGTTTCCGGACCCAGCCCATGGTGAACTCGACCTTGTCGGGCGTGATCACCGGGTCCTGCTGGTCGCGGCCCCAGAACATGGGCACCGTCCCGTCCAGTTCGGTGTCACGGAAGCTGGGGTCATCTCCGGCGTCGACCGCAAAACCTGACAGCCCGACGACGGCGGCATAGTCCGCGGGACGCCGCCGCAGCAGGCTGGTGGCCAGGGCCATCCCCATCGAAAAGCCCAGCAGCGTCACGGACGGGTGGTTCGGCCGGACCGAGTCGAGCCAGTCCTCCACATACGCGGCGGCATCCTTGACGGCGTCGAGGCTGTAGTCAACCGAGGCGGTCAGCGGGAACCAGGTGAAACCGGCCCCGGACACCATCGGAGCGCGCACCGAGGCCACCACAAAGTCCTGCGGCAGCAGGTCCGCCAGGCTCAGAAGATCCGATTCATTGGCGCCGTAGCCGTGCAGCAGGACCAGGAGCGGTTTGCCGGCGCGCTCCCCCTCAGGCTTGGACCACAGGACAACAGGGGCGGGGAAGGCAGCAGCGGAAGTCATGGCTCCATTCTTACAGTTACCCTCAAGTAACAACCTACGGTGGCGTAGCGTTGCGGGAGGAGTGCAGGATATGAACGTGAGCGAAACAGACGCCGAGGAGAAATCCGCCGGCCCCACCGTGACCCATCCCTGGACCCGCTATGTGGCCATGGGCGACTCCTTTACCGAGGGCATCGGTGACCCCGAGCCCGCGAGCCCGGGTGGCCACCGCGGCTGGGCCGACCGGGTGGCCGAGGAGCTCAGCCGCGGCCACGAGGACTTTGCCTACGCCAACCTGGCCGTCCGGGGCCGGCTCCTGCAGCAGATCGTGGACCAGCAGCTGGCACACTGCTTGTCCCTCCGGCCCGATCTCGTGACGCTGTCCGCCGGCGGGAACGACCTGATCCGCCCCGGCGGGGATCCGGATGCCCTGGCCGAGAAGCTGGACTCGGTGGTGCAGATCCTTAGCCTGGCCGGCGCCACGGTGGTCCTCTTCAACGGACCCGACACCGGCTCGTCGGTGCTGGGCCGGGTGCGCAGCAAGGTCGCCATCTACAACGAGAACCTCCGCACCATCGCGGCCCGCCACGACGCCATCATCGCGGACATGTGGTCCCTGCGGCAGCTCAACGATCCGCAGATGTGGGATGCGGACCGCCTGCACTTCTCACCGCTGGGCCACCACACCATCGCGGCCATGGTCCTGGATTCGCTCAACGTCGAGCACACCCTGGAACCGCTCTCCCCCAAGCCCCTGCCGCAGCGCAGCTGGCGGCAGGCGCGGTCCGGTGATCTGGTCTGGGCGCGCGAGCACTTCATGCCCTGGGTGGTCCGCCGGCTCCGGAACCGTTCCTCCGGCGACGGCATCACAGCCAAGCGTCCCCTCCCCGGGCCGGTCTTCGGCCCCGGGGTGCCTCTCGGCTCGGGCGAGGGGCCGCCCGGCGTCGAAGAGCCCGGCCGGCCCTGAGCTCCGCCACAACTCTGGATCGCCAGGGCACGAGGGACGGGGCGGGAGCGTTAAGCTGGAAGGACACTTCCTGAGAGGCCCGGTACCGTGAACAATTTGTTCTTTTGGATCATCGTTCTGTCATTCCTGATCCCGATGGCGATGCGCTACTACAAGAAGTCCGTGCGCGGCCGGAACCAGAACCAGGGCATGACCGGCGGCCCGGACCAGTTCGGGCAGTTCCCCGGCGACGCTCCCGGAAACTACCCCGGCCCGCAGAGCAACCAGCCGCGCGACGGTTACACCCAGCGGGACTATTACGGGGCCTTCGGCCAGCTCGGCGCCCCGCAGCAGCCCACGCCGCCGGTCCCCTACGAGGACAGCCCCGGCTACCCGGGCAAGCAGTCCCAGCCTTTCCCGCCGCAGGACGCACCGCAGGACGCACCGCAGGTCAAGGGCCAGCAGTTCGACGGCCAGCAACCCAGTGCCCAGCCGGCCCCCGGCCCCGCCTCGCCCCTGCCGCCGTCGGCCCCGCAGGGCTTCCGGGCGCGCAAACTTGCTGAACTGGACCAGCGGTACAGCGACGGCGAACTCGCCATGGAGGACTACATGGCCCAGCGCGCGGAGATCATGAAGGGCTAATCCCCACCCACTCACTACAAGCAACGCGGGGTCATTTACCGCCCATAATCCCCTCCGGGATGGGCCGTAAATGACCCCGCGTTGCTTCTGCGTTGCGGGGTGCGGTGGGGTTAGTCGACTTGGGGGAAGCCGAGGTCGATCACCGAGGTGGACGGGTCCGGCCAGCGGGTGGTGACCACCTTGCCGCGGGTGTAGAAGCGGATGCTCTCCGGGCCGTACATGTGGGTGTCACCGAACAGCGAGTTCTTCCAGCCGCCGAAGGAGAAGGTGCCCACCGGGACCGGGATCGGCACGTTGACGCCGACCATGCCGGCTTCGACGTCGAATTCGAACTGCCGCGCGGCGCCGCCGTCGCGGGTGAAGATCGCCACGCCGTTGCCGAACTCGTTGTCGTTGACGAGTTTGACTGCGTCCGCGTAGGTCTCCACCCGGACCACGGAGAGGACCGGGCCGAAGATCTCGTCGTCGTAGACCTTCATGCCGGGCTTGACGTGGTCAACCAGGCTGACGCCGATGAAGAAGCCCTTGGAGTCGAACTGCTGGTCCCGGCCGTCCACCACCACGGTGGCGCCTTCCTCGGCGGCGCCGGCAACGTAGGAGGCGACCTTGGCGAGGTGCTCGGCGGTGATGAGCGGGCCCATCTGCGACGCCGGGTCGGTGCCGGGGCCGATCTTCAGGGTGCCCATCCGGGTGGTGATGGCCCCGACCAGTTCATCGGCGATGTTCCCGACGGCGACCAGGACGCTGACGGCCATGCAACGCTCGCCGGCGGAGCCGTAGGCTGCGGAGACGGCGGCGTCGGCAGCCATGTTCAGGTCCGCGTCCGGCAGCACCACCATGTGGTTCTTGGCGCCGCCCAGGGCCTGGACCCGCTTGCCGTGGTCGGCGGCGCGCTTGTAGATGGACTGGGCAATTGGGGTCGAGCCGACGAAGCTGATGGCCTTGACATCGGGGTGTTCGAGGAGCACGTCGACGGCTTCCTTGTCGCCGTGGACAACGTTGAGGACACCGGCGGGCAGACCGGCCTCGGCGAAGACCTGCGCGATGAAGATGGCCGAGGACGGGTCCTTTTCGCTGGGCTTGAGCAGCACGGTGTTGCCGCAGGCCAGGGCGCTGCCGATCATCCACAGCGGAACCATGGCCGGGAAGTTGAACGGCGTAATACAGGCGACCACGCCGACGGGCTGGCGCACCGAGTGGACGTCGACGCCGCTGGCGACCTGCTCCGAGCGTTCGCCCTTGAGCGCGTGGGACAGCCCGGTGGCGAATTCGATGTTCTCCAGGCCGCGGGTGATCTCGCCCTCGGCGTCGGAGAGGACCTTGCCGTGTTCGCTGGTCAGCAGGGCTGCGAGTTCCGGCCGGCGCTCCATCAGGATTTCGCGGACCTTGAAGAAGATGTTGGTGCGCTTGCCCAGGCTGGTGGACCGCCAGCCCGGCAGTGCGGCCCTGGCGGCGCGGATGGCTTCCTCGACGCGGTCGGCGGAGGCCAGGGCAACCTCCTTTTCCTGCTCGCCGGTGGCCGGGTTGAAGACGGGGCCGTAGCGCTCGGCGTCGGAAATCAGGGCGCCGTTGATGAAGTGCGGAATGCGTTCCATGGTGTTCTCTTTCGTGGAGCAGTTCGGGGCCGCTGTGCGCGGGAGTATCTGTGTGGGAGTTGCTGGGGCAGGGCGGCTAGGTGACGGCGTGACAGTTTCGACGGCGTCCGCTCGAGCCGGCGTCTACTTCGCCGTGTCCAGGGTGCCGTCGACCAGCTTGACGATCGCGGAGCAGTCCATGCCTGCCTTGCCGGAGTCGATGAGGCGCTGGAAGAGCTGCTGGACGTGCTCGCCGATTTCCAGCGGGGTGCCGGTGTCCCGTGCCGCGCTGATCGCGAGGCCGATGTCCTTGTTGGCCAGCTCAGTGGTGAAGGTCGGCGCGAAGTCGTTGTTGGAGGCCGCGGTGGGGACCACGCCGGCGACCGGGTACCAGGTGCGGAGCGCCCAGCTGTCGCCCGAGGAAACCGAGGCGATGTCCCAGAAGACCTGCTTGTCCAGGCCCAGCCGGTCAGCGAGCACGGCGCCTTCCGCGGTGGAGGCGAGGTTGATGAACAGCATGAGGTTGTTGCAGATCTTCGCGGCCTGGCCGGTGGTGGCTCCGCCGGTGGGGATGATGTTCGCCGCCATCGGCTTGATGTAGTCCGTGGCCTCGGCCACGGCTCCGGCTTCGCCGCCGATCATAAAGGTCAGGGTGGCGGCCTTGGCACCGCTCATGCCGCCGGACACCGGGGCGTCGACGAAGCGGAAGCCGGCGGCAGCCGCGGCGTCGTGCAGGGCCTGCGCGGAGGCGATGTCGATCGTGGAGGAATCCACCAGCAGGGTGCGCGTGTCCGCGTGGGCCAGGACCCCGTCCTCGCCGAGGTAGACGGCGCGGGCGTGCTCGCCCTTGGGGAGCATGGTGAAGACGACGTCGGCGCCGTCGACGGCGTCGGCGATGCTTCCGGCGGGTTTGACGCCGCCAGCCACCGCCGCGGCAACGGCGTCGGCGTTGAGGTCAAAGCCGCGGACGTCGTGGCCGGCCTTCGCGAGATTCACCGACATGGACCCGCCCATGTTCCCCAGTCCGATCCAAGCGATTACTGCCATGGCATAAGCTCCTTTGCTTTGCGTCGTGCTGTGGGTCTTGCTTCAGGTGTTGCAGCCGGCCGTTCGCCGGACCTCCGTGTCTAGCATCACACCCTGCTACAGTGCAATCAAGGTAAAAAACTACAGATGGCATGTGCATTGATGCACATGCCGGATTTTGGAGGAGTGAGCGTGGACTTGAGGCGGCTTCCGAGTCCGGACGACTTGCTCATCCTGCTCACCGTGGCGCGGCTGGGCCGGTTCAATGCGGTGGCTGAAGCCCTCGGCACGACCCACACCACCATCTCCCGCCGCATCCTGGCCCTGGACAAACAGCTCGGCGGCAGGACCCTGGAGCGGAGTCCGCACGGCTGGGAACTGACCGATCTGGGCAATGATGCCGTGGCAGCCGCCGAAGCGATCGAGGGCACCCTCGGTGCGCTCACGAACCGGATAGCCCGGTCCGAAGATGTGCTCTCCGGCCTGGTCCGGATCAGCACCCCCGACGGCTTTGGCGCCGAGTTCGTCGCGCCGGCACTCGTCCGGCTGCAGCGGGACCACCCGCTGCTCAACGTTGAAATACTCAGCGCCACCCGCAAGGTCAGCAAGAACCGGTCCGGGGTGGACCTCGAGGTGGTGGTGGGCAATCTGGAGGACGTCAGCAATGCGCAGACCATCTTCCTGTCCAATTACTTCCTCCGCCTGTACGCCAGCCCGCAGTACGTCCGCGAGCACGGCCTGCCGGTGACGCTCGACGACGTCCGGCAGCACGGCTTCGTCTCCTACGTGGAGTCGGCACTGCAGGTCGCCGAACTGGGCCACCGCTCCACCCAGCTGCCCGTCCCCCGCTCGAGCTTCCAGGCCACCAGCATCTTTGCCCAGCTTGAGGCTGTCCGCCGGGGCGCGGGGATCGGCCTGCTGCCCAACTTCCAGGCGGTTGGTGACGCCAGCTTCGTGCCCGTGCTGCCGGACGACTTCCAGCGACAGCTCCCGATCTGGGCGGTGGCACGCTCGGAGTCCCTGCGGTCCGCCCCGGTGCAGGCGGTGCTCGAGGCGATCCGCACGGAGATTTCCGAACGCCGGGCGGTCCTGGCAGGCTGAGCGGTCCTGGCAGGCTGAGCCGCTGCCCCGAGCTGGGCAGTCCTGGCGGGCCCGGGGCGGCGGCAACGGCAACAGCCCGGGTTCCGCCTCTGCGGAACCCGGGCTGTTGTATATTCGCACCGCCTTGTGGGCAGTTTTTTGCTTGTTGCCTCTTACCTATTGGCTGTTACTTCCTGGCTGTTACTTCTTGCCGGCGGCGAGGAGGTCCGCGGTGCCCTGGGCATCGGCGGCGTCGACGTCGTGCAGCGAGATGCCGCGGGTTTCCTTGAGCATAAACACCGCGAAGACGGTGACCAGGCAGGCGCCGAGCAGGTACAGAGCCACCGGTACGGAGGACTTGAACTGGCTGAGCAGGGCGGTGGCGATGATCGGGGCCAGCGAACCGGCCACGATCGAGGTCACCTGGTAGCCCAGTGAGACGCCGGAGTAGCGCATCCGGGTCGGGAACATCTCGGCCATGATGGCCGGCTGGCCGGCGTACATCAGTGCGTGGAACAGCAGGCCGATGGTGATGGCGGCGAGGATGATGAGGTCGTTCTTGGTGTCCATCATCGGGAAGGCGAAGAAGCCCCAGGTGCCGCCCAGGATGGCGCCGGCCATGTAAACCGGCTTGCGGCCGAAGGCGTCGGAGAGCTTGCCGACCATCGGAACGGCGCAGAAGTGGATGGCGTGCGCGACCAGCAGCAGGAGCAGGATGCGTGAGGTGTCCGTCTGGACGATGATCTTCAGGTAGGTGATGGAGAACGTGACCACAAGGTAGTAGAGGATGTTCTCGGCGAAGCGCAGGCCCATGGCGGTGAAGACGCCACGCGGGTAGCGGCGGAAGACTTCGGCGACGCCGTAGCCCTTGTTCTCGACGGTGACTTCTTTGCGGGCTTCCAGGAAGATCGGGGCGTCCTGGACCTTGGTGCGGATGTAGTAGCCGACGATCACGATCACGGCGGAGAGCCAGAAGGCCACACGCCAGCCCCAGCTGAGGAAGTCAGCCTGGGAAAGCAGCGAGGAGAGGGCGAACAGCACGCCGGTGGCGAGCAGGTTGCCCAGCGGAACGGCGGACTGCGGCCAGGAGGACCAGAAGCCGCGGGACTTGCTCGGGCTGTGCTCGGCCACGAGGAGGACTGCGCCGCCCCATTCGCCGCCGACGGCGAAGCCCTGGACGAAGCGCAGGAAAACCAGGAGGGCCGGTGCCCAGTAGCCGATCTGCTGGAAGGTCGGGAGGCAGCCCATCGCGAACGTGGCGACACCGACCAGGATGATGCTGAGCTGGAGCAGCTGCTTGCGGCCGAACTTGTCACCGAAGTGACCGAACACGATGCCGCCGATCGGGCGGGCAACGAAGCCAACGGCATAGGTCACGAAGGCGGCGATGATGCCGTCGAGCTCCGTGCCGGAGTTCGGGAAGAACAACTTGCCGAAGACAAGGGTGGCTGCGGAGGCATAGAGGAAGAACTCATACCATTCCACGACGGTGCCGGCCATGGAGGCCGTTACTACCTTCTTCAGGCCGGATGACTTGACGTCTTCCTCTTCGGGGCGCCTGGCGGCGTTTTGAGCACTCATTTTCGACTCCTTCGGTGTCTCCGTCGACACCCTATGGACCTTTGGGCGGTGGACGCCTGTGATTTGTGACACGCGGCATCATTCTCAATGAGTATGGACGTTCACGCCCGCAGCCTCAACGGCCATTAGTGCAGAGCGTATCTGCAAAAATGCACACCCGCCACTGCTTTTGGTCGAAGGACTAGCCGAAGAAGTGCTGACGGAGCTGGCTGGTGAGCTGGCCGATCTCGGTCAGGAAGCCGTCATGCCCGATCGGCGCCTCGATGGTGTGCACGGCAACGTCACCCGGCAGGGCAGCGGCGAGGGCCTCGGACTGGGCCGGGAAATACAGCCGGTCCGAGTCGACGGCTGCCACCAGGAACTGCGCCGTGGCCGGAGCCAGGGCCTCCGTGAGCGCCCCGCGGCCCCGGCTGATGTCATGACTCATGAGCGCCTCGGTGATGGCGATGTAGCTGTTCGCATCGAAGCGCCGGACCAGTTTGTTGCCCTGGTGGTCCAGGTAGCTCTCGACCTGGTAGCGTCCTCGCCCGGCGACGGACCCGGCTTCCAGCGGGGCTTCGGAGTCCTGGGCGTTCCGGCCGAACCGCCCGTCCAGCTCTGCGGCGGAGCGGTAGGTGATGTGCGCTATCCGCCGGGCCAGGGCCAGGCCCGCTTCCGGTTCCGGGCCGCCGTAGTAATCCCCGCCGTTGAAGTTGGGGTCCTGCCGGATGGCCAGCGTCTGGGCCTGGGCGAAGGCAATCTGTTCGGCGGTGCTGCTCGCTCCGACGGAAATCACGGCGCAGCGCTGGACCCGGTCCGGGCAGCTGACCGCCCACTCCAGGGCCCGGGCTCCGCCCAGGGATCCACCGAGCACGGCGAACCAGCTGCGGATGCCCAGGGCGTCCGCCAGCCGGGCTTCGGCCGCGGTCGTGTCCCGGAGCGTGACGAGCGGGAACCGTGAGCCCCATGGCTTTCCGTCGGGAGCTGTCGTGGAGGGCCCGGTGGAGCCGTAGCAGCCGCCGAGGATGTTGATCGAGACGACGAAGTACTTGTCCGTGTCCACGGGAGCGCCGGGGCCGGCGAGCTGCTCCCACCAGCCGGCTTCCTCGCCGTCGCCGCGCGTGACGTGGGTGTCCCCCGTGAGCGCGTGCTCGATCAGGACCGCGTTGGAGCGGTCCGCGTTGAGGGTCCCCCAGGTCTCGTAGCCGAGGGTGACGTCCGGCAGCCGGGCGCCGGATTCGAGTTCCAGGTCGCCGATCCGGAGGTGCCGGACGGTTCCGTCCGGGACAGCTGTCTGGCCGGCCGGGGCGGGGGCGTCGGGGTGGGTAGTCGTGCTTACGGATGCACCCTGGCGGGTGGCGGCAATCGTCATTTGGGACCTCACTTCGCGCTTGCCCGCCGTCAGCTGACCGGCGGGCCAGGTCTTCACCCGGGGCACCCCGCCGCAAAAGGAGGGTTGCCGGCCAGCAAGCCGGGGCTGTCGCTGGCGCTCATGACCTTAGTTCAGTCTACGAAACGGGGCGGGCCGGTGGCGAAGATTGTGACGCCCGTGTGACTCCCCGCGTTGGACCGGTGCGCCCGGCGCCCGGGCTGGACCGGCTGGCAACAGGACGGGGCGCCGGGCACCGGTCCGGCTCAGGCGGTCTTGGCCGCACGGAATCCGGCGTCGAGGTCGGCGAGGATGTCGTCGATGTGTTCCAGGCCCACGGAGAGCCGCACCAGGCCGGGGTTCACGCCGGCGATGGTCTGCTGTTCCGGGGAGAGCTGGCTGTGCGTGGTCGACGCCGGGTGGATGACCAGCGAGCGCACGTCGCCGATGTTGGCCACGTGCGAGTGCAGTTCGAGGGCGTCGACGAAACGCTTTCCGGCCTCGGCTCCCCCGGCGATGTTGAAGGCGACGACGGCGCCGGTCCCCTTGGGTCCGTATTTGCGGCCGCGCTCGTACCAGGGGCTGGAGGGCAGCCCCGCGTACGCGACGGATTCGACGTCGTCCCTGGCCTCGAGCCATTCAGCCACCCTGATGGCGTTGGCGACATGCCGCTCCACCCGCAGACTCAGGGTTTCGATGCCCTGGGCGATGAGGAAGGCGTTGAACGGGGACACCGCCGAGCCGAGGTCGCGCAGCAACTGGACCCGGGCCTTGAGGATGTAGGACAGGTTGGCGCCGAGAGCACCGTCCGCTCCGAGGTCCCGGGCATAGACCAGGCCGTTGTAGGTGGGATCCGGGGTGTTGAAGCCGGGGAACCGCTCCGGGTCCTTGCCGAAATCGAAGTTGCCGGAGTCCACGATCACTCCCGCGATCGCGGCGCCGTGGCCGCCAAGGTACTTCGTGGCCGAATGCACCACGATGTCCGCGCCCCACTCGATCGGCCGGATCAGGTAGGGGGTGGAGAGCGTGTTGTCCACGATCAGCGGGACACCGGCCTCGTGTGCCACCTGTGAGATGCCTTCGATGTCCAGCACGTCCTGGCGCGGGTTGGAGACGACTTCGCCGAAGAACAGCTTGGTGTTCGGCTGGACGGCGTCGCGCCACTGGGCCAGGTTGTCGGGGTCCTCCACGAAGGTGACGGAGATGCCGAACTTCTTCAGCGTATGTGCCAGCAGGTTGTAGGTGCCGCCGTAGAGGCTGGGGCTCGCCACCACATGGTCGCCGGCCTCGGCGACGTTGAGGATCGCGAAGGTTTCCGCGGCCTGGCCGGAGCTCAGCAGCAGTGCCGCGAGCCCGCCTTCCAGGCTGGCCACGCGCTGTTCCACCGCGTCCTGGGTGGGGTTGCCGATCCGGGTGTAGATGGGAGCAAGTTCGGCCAGGGCGAAGCGGTTGGCTGCGCTCTCGGCGCTGGGGAAGACGAACGACGTCGTCTGGTAGATCGGCAGCGAGCGGGCGCCGGTGGCGCTGTCCGGCTCCTGGCCGGCATGGATCTGGCGGGTTTCGAAGGACCAGGCGTTCGACATCGGGACACTCCTCAAGGGACTGGGCACAAGCGTCCCCGGAGCCTCTTGGCCCGGGTCAGCACTGGCGCCGCGCTTGCCTTCCGGCGGGCGCCGGACGGCCAGGTCTTCACCCGGGGCACCCCACCGCGATACGAGGGTTGCCGGCCAGCAAGCCGGGGCTATGTGCTGGCACTCATGACCTGCCCCCAGTCTAGGAAGCGGTGCCGGGTCGTGAATAGCTTTATGACGAAGATGAAGTTGGGCGCCGCGGGGCCGCCCGGCGCGCCCGTTGACACGGAGGAACACCTGGGTGGGAACCCCGGATTTAGGGATCCCATCATGGTAAGGGCACCCTAAGCTGAGAGCCGCATCACAAAGTGCCAAGATGAGGGCATGCGCATGGATCACGTCTCTTACGCCTGTGAACAAGATGGCCTCGCTGCCACCACCGAACGAATTGCGTCTGCCCTCGGCGTCGAAGCCGTGAAGGGCGGAGTACACCCCCGATTCGGGACCCGCAACATGATTATCCCGCTCGCGGGACATAAGTACCTCGAGGTTGTGGAGGTGCTGAACCACCCGGCCTCGGACAAGGCTCCCTTCGGGCAGGCCGTCCGCGCCCGCTCCGAAGCCGGCGGCGGCTGGATGGGCTGGTGCGTCGAAGTCGACGACCTGGCCCCGTTCGAGGAACGGCTCGGCCGCGCCGCCGTCAACGGCAACCGCAAGTTCCCCGACGGCCGCGAACTGGTCTGGAAGCAGATCGGTATCCTCGGACTCATCGCCGATCCGCAGGTCCCGTACATGCTCAAGTGGGAAGGCGATCCGGAGCTCCACCCGTCGAAGGCCTACGAGAGCAACGTCAAGATGTCAGCCCTCACGATCGCCGGCTCGGCCGAGCGCGTTACCGAATGGCTCGGTGTGCCGGTCGAAAAGCCCCTCGAAGACGTGGCCGTGCACTGGCTCGCTCCCCGCGGGACCCCCGGTATCCTGTCCGTCACGTTCGAGACCGCCACCGGGGCTGTCACCATCTAGCGTTTCACCGCCCAACACTTCGGCCGCCATCAGCGGGTGCCAATGACGTCACCCACCGATGGCGGCCGATACTTTTTAACACCGGCCCGGTGGCTTCCCGGCACCGGCAGCCGCAGGCTCTTCAGGGCAACGCGGGGTCACTTCGAGCCCATCCGGAGGCTCCGGATGGGCGCGAAGTGACTCCGCGTTGCTTTGTGCACACTCAGCCCAGGCCGATGGCCTTACCGAAGAGGCTGAAGCCGACGAAAGCCACGATGTCCAGCACGGCGTGGGCAATCACCAGCGGCATCAGCCGCCGGGTCCTGGTGTAGACCAGCGCGAAGATGACGCCCATGATGGCGTTGCCGATGAACGGGCCGAAGCCCTGGTAGAGGTGGTAGCTGCCGCGCAGCATGGAGCTGGTGAAGATCGCCAGCGGCAGGCTCCAGCCGAATTTTCCGAGCCGGTCCAGCAGGTAGCCCACCACAATCACTTCCTCCACAATCCCGTGCCGGATCGCGGAGAGAATCAGCACCGGCACGGTCCACCAGTACGCGTCCAGCGCGCTGGGGATGATCGCCGTCGTGATGCCGAGCGCCCGGCCCGCAGTGTAGAGGCCAAGGGAGGGGATTCCGATCAGCGCCGCCAGGCCGAAGCCCTGCAGCAGGTCCCTGCCTGGGCGGGCAAGATTGAATCCCAGGGTCCGGAACGCCGTGACGCCGTGGCTGCCGCCGCCGGCCAGTCCGGCCGGCCGGTGCTCGGTCAGGAAGTAAATCGCGAGGGCCACCGGCACCAGGGCGAAGAAGATATCCAGCAGCTGGTAGGTGAGGTCAAAGTACTCCCGGGTACTTTGCGAACGGTTCAGGGTGGAGGTGCCCTCCGCCAGCGGCGCACGGGTCATCTTGTCCAGGAGCTGAACGACCGAGTACACGGCGGACTGCCCCAGGGACAGGCCCAGGACGATCCAGACTTCTAGCCGCAGACGGCGGCGGGAGGGAACGAGCATGTTCCTATCTTGCCCGGAGTTGCCGCCTATGCTTGGGGATTATGAGTGCGCCCGGGAAAATCATTATGATCCGGCACGGCCAGTCCGCAGCCAACGCCGACACCTCGATCTACAACCGGGTGCCCGATTACCGGATCCCGCTGACCGAGCTCGGCGTGGAACAGGCCCGGGCAGCCGGCGAGCAGGTCCGGCGGCTGCTGGACGGCCGGCAGGTCTGCGTGTATGTCTCCCCCTACCTGCGTGCCTACCAGACCCTTGAGGCGCTCAACCTCGGCCCGCTGGTCGAGCGGGTGATCGAGGAACCGCGGCTGCGGGAGCAGGACTGGGCCAACTTCCAGATCGCCGGCGAGATAGAGGACCAGAAGGAACTCCGCAACGCCTACGGCCACTTCTTCTACCGCTTCCGGGAGGGCGAGTCCGGCTCCGATGTCTATGACCGGGTCTCCTCCTTAATGGAGACCCTGCACCGGCACTGGGCAAGACCGGACTACGCCCCCAATGCGCTGTTTGTCACCCACGGTCTCACCATGCGGCTGTTCTGCATGCGCTGGTTCCACTGGTCGGTGGAGTACTTCGAGTCCCTCAACAACCCGGACAACGCCGAGGTCCGCACCCTGCACCGCACCGAGGTCGGCAAATACGAACTGGACAAGCCGTTCAGCCAGTGGGAAGTCCGGCGCGTCGATGAGACCGTGCTGGACGCCCCGCCGATGTTCTTCTAGCCGATGAGCCAGGAACATGTGCCGCTCCGACGTCGCGCGGCGCCTCGTGCTGGCAGTGGGAGCCCGGAAGAACTAGTACCGGGCGGCCGTGACCCGCGTACCGGGACACCTGCCGACGCGCGGTGCACCGCCGCGATCAGAGGTGCCGAAGATACCGATCCGGTGAATCCAGGAACGACCGCAGGTTCGTGACCAGATCCAGATCCGACCATGCCCGGCGCCGCAGGCCCCAGGAGCCAACTTCCAGAATCTGTGCTCCGGGAAGAGCTGCCAGCACGGGTGAGTGTGTGGACATGATGACTTGAGAGTTGCCCGTGGCCAGAAGGTCCTTCAAGACGGCAAGCAGGGTCAGGCATCCAGTGAAGGACAACGCGGATTCCGGTTCATCCAGCACCCACAATCCGGGGCCTCGGAACCGGTCAACCGCCAGCTCCAGGAACGACTCGCCGTGGGACATGTCGTGGAAAGGGATATCAGGACCGGACAGGCTCGGGTTCTTCTCGAGGTACGTGAAAAATCCGTGCATGGTTTCCGCGCGGAGAAAGTAGCCCCGTCTCGTGGCGCCGGCGTTCCGGACAAGCTGCAGGTGATCGGCGAGCAGGGATTCCGTGGACCTGGTGGTGTGGCGTGCGCCTGTTGACCCGCCTTCGGGGGACAATCCGTAGGCCAGGGCAATGGCTTCCACGAGGGTGGATTTTCCTGACCCGTTTTCGCCGACCAGGATGGTGGCGGGCGTCAGATCGAGCCCCTGGTCCAGGATCTGGGCCACGGGAGGCAGGGATGCCGGCCACTGTTGGCGGTCCAGAACGTTGCCGGGATCCTCTGCCAGCCGGCGGATCGGATAGTTGTGGAGGGCCATCCGCCCATTCTTGCAGGCAGCCCGACTGGTCCTACGCTTTGTCAGCCAGTCATATCAGCGGCCGCACGTCAGTCCGGACGGCGGGCGATCACCTGCCGGAACTTCCCGCTCAGGCCGGACTGTTCCGGCGGCTCATCAGCGCGGACGACGTCGACGTTCCCCAGCCCCAGCCCGGCGAGGTACGCCAGCCGCTTCGCGGAAGCGGCGGCCCACACCGCCCCGGAATCGGTGCCGGGTTCCGGGTCGAGCCGGAGCCGGAGGGACGCCGGTCCGGCCTGGACCAGCTGGCTGCGGTGCAGCCCGGGCGTTTCCTCGACGACGGACCCGATCGCGAGCGGCAGGATCGGCACCGTCTCACCGTGGGAATCGCGGAGCCGGAGGACGTCCTCGCGGCGCCCGGCGACCTGGATGGCGGGCAGCGGGCTGCCACATTCGCAAGGCCCGGCCTTGGCCAGCACGGAGTCGCCGAGGTCGTAACGGATCAGCGGCTGGACCCGGTTGGCGAGGTTGGTCAGCAACACGGTGTGGGACGGTTCCCCGGGCGGCGCCGGCCGGTAGTCGGCGTCGACCGGCTCCAGGATGACCCAGTCGCTGTTGCCGTGCAGCCTGCCGCGGGCGCAGCCCAGCGCGATGGGAGTGCACTCCGAGGCGGCGTAGACGTTGTGGATCTCGCCGCCGAGCGCCGCGGCCAGACCCACCCGGTCGCCAAGGGACTCCCCGCTGGCCTCCACAATCACCGGCCGGAGGTGCAGCCGGCCCGCGGCCTGCTCCTCGGCGAGGAGCTCGAGCGCGCTGGGGTATCCGACCATGAGTGCCGGGTCGAAGTCGTTGAGCGAGGCCACCAGCCGGTCCAGGGGCTGCTGCACGGAGAAAACGCGGTGGGCGCGGCGGCGGAACCGGCTGCGGCGCCGTTCGGACTCGAGCCAGACAACCCCGGCGAAATGGCCGCCGGTGCCCACCACCACGGCCGTCCGGACCCCCGCCGCAGCATCGCCAGCAGCCTGCCCGCGTTCACGGTGGTCCCGACGATCCGGATGGCTAGGGCCCGGTAGCAGGCGACGGCGGCCTGGTCGTGCACGAACAGGCCCGGATGCCCCGTGGTCCCGGAGCTCGTAAAGACGAAATACCGGCCGCGGTAGCGGCTCCCGACCAGGGCCGGATCGGCGACGAAGGTCTCAAGATCCGCCCGGGTGACGGCGGGGTCCGTGACCCAGTCGTCGAAGTGAGCCATCAGCTGCGGTTTCGTGACCGGCGGCAGGTCCCGGAGCCGGACGCCCTCGGGCGGGAGCCCGCGGTACAGCTGCCGGTAAAACGGTGAGCTGGTGCGGGCGTGGGCCACGAGGGCGGCCAGCCGGGCCTCCCGGCGCCGGGCCAGGGCGCGGGGGCCGCCGCGCGTGGCCCGCCACAGATCGACCATGATGCCCAGTTCCTCGGCGTATCCGGCCATCCGGTCCCTCATGCTGAAACCTGGGCTGGGAGCGTCAGCGGGCGCGGACGCCCGCGCGCCAGACGGCGTGCGTGAGTGGGATGCCGGGCCGGTAGGCCAGGTGGGTAGCCGAGGGCGCGTTCAGCAGGTGCAGGTCCGCGCGGTGGCCGACGGCGATCGAGCCGACGGCGCGCTCGCCGTCGGCGTCGTTCCCGGACTCCCGGCCGAGGGCCAGGGCGCCGCCGTAAGTCGCGGCGCGCACCGCCTCGTGGACGCTGAGGCGCATCTGCA
Source organism: Pseudarthrobacter sp. HLT1-3 (assembly GCF_059383535.1). Lineage (NCBI taxonomy): Bacteria > Bacillati > Actinomycetota > Actinomycetes > Micrococcales > Micrococcaceae > Pseudarthrobacter > Pseudarthrobacter sp. HLT1-3. Next base: position 104,906 of record NZ_JBWZCJ010000003.1, read on the forward strand.
GCACGGCTGTGGTGACGCAGAACGCCATCGAGCTCGTGTAGGAGGTGCCGGGGTTGCAGTTGGACGCCAGCGCCAGCTGCACGCCGGCGTCGAGCAGCTCCCGGCCCGGGGCCAGCGGCTGGCGGGTGGACAGATCGCAGGCCGGCAGGCAGGTTGCCACCGTGCCGCGCCCCTGTGCTTCGCCGTCCCAGCCGGACCAGCTGGCCGCGAGGGCGTCAACGTCGGCGGCGGCCAGGTGGTTCACGTGGTCCACGCTGGCCGCGCCGAATTCCACCGCCAGCCGGACGCCGGGGCCTTCGCCGAGCTGGTTTCCGTGCACCCGCAGTCCCAGTCCGGCGTCCCGGCAGGCCTGGAGCACGCGGCGGGACTGGGCCTCGGTGAAGGCGCCACGCTCGCAGAAGACGTCGGCCCAGCGCACGAACGGCCGCACGGCGTCGAGCATCGGGCCGCAGACCAGGTCCGTGTACTCCTCTGCGTCCATGCCGTCGGGCACCAGGTGGGCGCCGAGGTAGGTAACCTCGTCCACTACGGTGGAGGCGACCCGGGCGCTGCGGGCCTCGTTTTCGACGTCCAGGCCGTAGCCGGTCTTGGTCTCCAGATAGGTGGTGCCCTGCGAGACGGCCTCGGCCACCCGGCCCAGGGCGAGCCGGGTGAGGTCGTAGTCGGAAGTGTTCCGGGTGGCGGCGGTGGTGACGGCGATGCCACCTGCGCTGTAGCTCTCCCCCGCCATCCGTGCCTCGAATTCGGCGGTCCGGTCGCCGGCGAAGATGAGGTGGGTATGGGAATCGACCCAGCCGGGCAGCAGGGCGCGGCCGCCGGCGTCGATGGACTCGTCGGCCGCCGGCGCGTCCGCCGCCGGCCCCAGCCAGGCGATCCGCTCGCCCTCGACCAGCACCGCCGCGCCCTTCAGGACACGGTGTTCCCGGTCCTGGGTCATCAGCTCGGCAATGTTGGTGATCAGGGTGCTCATGGGTCCATTCTTCAGCGCCGGATGGACCATCGCGTTGCCGCCAGCGCCTCCGCTGTCCGGGATGCCGGACCGTCCGTCGGTGCAGCGGCGGTGGCGGCGCCCTGGCCGGCGAGGATGAGCCCGGCGGCCAGTTCGGCGATGCCGGAGGAGGTCTGGAAGCCGTAGCCGCCCTGTCCGGCGAGCCAGAAGAATCCGGGGGCTTCGGCGTCGAAGCCCACCACCGGGATGCCGTCGGCCGCTTCGGTCCGCAGCCCGGTCCAGGCCTGTTGGACACCGCGGAGGCCGAGGGTGGTGAGGCTGTTCAGCCGGGCGATGAGAGCCTCGATGTCCCCCGGGTGCGGCTGCGCGTCTTCGGGCCCGCTCGGCACGGACTCAGAGGGCGAGATCAGCACCTGCCCGCCGTCGCGCCGGAAGTAGAACGAGTCGTCGGCGGCAGCCACCATGGGGCCGCCCTCCGGGAGGGGATGCTCGACGTCGACAATCGCCGCGGTGCGCCGGTACGGCTGCAGCTGGACCTTCTCGACGCCGCTGAGGACGGCCAGTTCGTCGGCCCAGGCGCCGGCGGCGTTGACCACGACGGCGGTCTGGAAGCCTTCCTGCCCGGCGCCGAGTTCCCAGCCGGAGCCGAGGCGTTGGGCCGAGTGCACGCGGGCGCCGGTGATGATGTCCACGCCGCCGGCTTCGGCAAGACGGCGGCGGTCCTCGAGCAGCAGGGGAGCGTTGCAGGCGAAGGAACCCGTATCCAGGCCGGCGGCGGTGAAGGCCTCCGGGCGCAGCGCCGGGCAGAGCCGCAGCGCTTCGGCGTGGGTGATCGGATTCATGTGGCCGCTGGCCTTGTCCCGGACGGCCGCTTCGTCGCCGATCAGCAAAAAGCTGCGCGGTGAGAGCACCGGTTCCGGCCGGGAGGCATCCTGGGCGGCGATCAGATCGAGCGTCCGGAGGGTGAGCTCCTGCACCACGGGAGGGCCGTAGCTGGGGATCAGTTGCCGGGCCGAGCGCCCCGAGGCGTGGTAGGCCAGGGACTGCTCGGCCTCCACCAGGGCGACACTGCATTTCCCGGCGAGGGCTGAGGCAAGGGACAGGCCGGCGATACCGCCGCCGACAATCACGACATCGTAATTAGCTGACATGGTCCCATCCTTGCAGATGGATTCGGTTGCGGCGCCGTTTGCTGACATGGTCCCATCCTTGCAGATGGATTCGGTTGCGGCGCCGTTTGCGACGCCGCAACCTTTGGTCCTGCCCGCCTAGCCCGCGACGGCGGCGCGGCTGCGCACGAAGGCCTGCACGCACGCCTCGACATCGTCGGCGCTATGCGCGGCGGAGAGCTGGACCCGGATCCGGGCCGCGCCCTTTGGCACCACCGGGTAGCTGAACGCGGTGACGAACACGCCGTTGTGCAGCATCGCGTCCGCCACTTTGGCGGCCATCACGGCGTCGCCGAACATGACCGGGACGATCGCGTGCTCGCCCGGGAGCAACTCGAAGCCCTCCTCGGTCATCCGGCTGCGGAACAGCCCGGCGTTTGCGAAGAGTTTGCTGCGCAGTTCCCCGGAGTTCTCCACGAGGTCCAGGGCCGTGAGCGTTGCCGCGACGATGGCCGGGGCCAGCGAGTTGGAGAACAGGTACGGACGGGCCTTCTGGCGGAGCATGGCCACGACCTCGCGGCGGCCGGAGGCGTAGCCGCCGGAGGCACCGCCCAGAGCCTTGCCAAACGTGCCGGTGTAGATGTCCACCCGGTCCGCGACGCCGGCGTGCTCCGGGGTGCCTGCACCGCTGGCGCCCATGAAGCCCACGGCGTGCGAGTCGTCCACCATCACCAGGGCGTCATACTTTTCCGCGAGGTCGCAGATCGCTTCCAGCGGGGCGAGGAACCCGTCCATCGAAAAGACGCCGTCGGTGACGACGACCAAGCGGCGGGCCGGGTTCTCCTGCGTGGTGGCTTCGATCAGCTTGGATTCGAGGTCCGCCATGTCCTGGTTGGCGTAGCGGAAGCGCTGGGCCTTGCAGAGCCGGATGCCGTCGATGATCGAGGCGTGGTTCAGCGCGTCGGAGATGACGGCGTCTTCCGGTCCGAAGAGTGATTCGAACACGCCGCCGTTGGCGTCGAAGCAGCTGGAGAACAGGATGGTGTCCTCCGTGCCGAGGAACTTCGAGACGCGTTCCTCCAGCGCCAGGTGCAGGTCCTGGGTGCCGCAGATGAACCGGACGCTGGCCATCCCGAAGCCGCGCTCGTCCATCGCGGACTTCGCGGCGGCGATGATCTCCGGGTGGTCCGCGAGGCCCAGGTAGTTGTTGGCGCAGAAGTTCAGCACGTCCGCGCTGCCCTCGCCGATCTGCCCGGCTTTGATGTGGTTGCCCTGCGGCGAGTCAATATGCCGTTCGGTCTTGAACAGGCCGGCGCCGCGGATCTCGTCCAGTTCGTGCTGCAGCTGGTCCTTGATGGCTGAATACATGGGTTGCGCTCCTCAGCGGGTGGGGCCGGTGGGCCGAATCGGGTGGCGGGTTAGAAGCAGGTCCAGTCAAGGACGACTTTGCCGCCCACCCCGGCACGGGCAATCTCGAAGCCCTTTTCCCAGTCCGAGGCGGGCAGGGTGTCCGTCACGACGGCGGAAATATTGTCGTGCAGCACCGGGTTCGAGGACAGCATGGCGCTCATGGCGTACCAGGTCTCGAACATCTCGCGGCCGTAGATGCCCTTCATGGTGAGCATGTGCGTGACCACTTTGCCCCAGTCGATGTCGATGGACTGGCTGGGAAGTCCCAGCATCGCGATCCGGCCGCCGTGGTTCATATTCTCGATCATCTCAGGCAGCGCCGTGGGGTGTCCCGACATTTCCATCCCGATGTCGAATCCCTCCCGCATGCCGAGTTCGCGCTGGGCGTCCTTGACACGCATTTTCGAGACGTCGATCGCGAGGTCGACGCCGAGTGTCCGGGCCAGTTCCAGCCGCGGGGCGGAGACGTCCGTGATCGCGATCTTGCGCGCGCCGGCGTGGCGGGCGACGGCGATTGCCATCAGCCCGATGGGCCCGGCGCCGGTGATCAGCACGTCCTCGCCGACGAGGGGGAAGCTGAGCGCGGTGTGGACGGCGTTGCCGAAGGGGTCGAAGATGGCGCCCAGTTCCGGCGTGACCGAGGGATCCTGGTGCACCCACACATTCGTTTCGGGAATCACGACGTACTCGGCGAAGGCGCCGTCGCGCTGGACGCCGACGCTGACGGTGTGGATGCACATCTGCTTGCGGCCGGCGCGACAGTTCCGGCAGATGCCGCAGACGATGTGCCCCTCACCGGAGACCCGGTCGCCGACCTTGACGTCCAGGACGTCCTCGCCGGTCTCCACGACCTCGCCGTAGAATTCGTGGCCGGCGATCAGCGGGGCGTTGATGATGCCCTGCGCCCAGGCGTCCCAGGACTGGATGTGCAGATCGGTGCCGCAGATGCCGGTGGTCATCACGCGGATTTTGACGTCGCCGGGGCCGGTTTCGGGCTCCGGGCGGTCCACGAGTTCGAATCCTGCGTGGGCGCCGGCCTTGTAGAGAGCCTTCATGGGCCTTCCTAACTGTGCCATTCATCGGACACACTGAGATCCGCTGCCTGGGCAGCTCCTGTGGGACAACTCACCCCATTAGAGCCCCTGCAAAGCGTTAGCACAACCGGATTTTTCTCAATCGACGATTTAGCTTTTCCTTGCGCTTAGACTGGTCGGCATGGAAATCCACCAGCTGGAAATGCTCCGCGAACTCGGTGCCCTCGGCAGCGTCAAGGCCGTCGCCGAAACCCTGCTCGTCACCCCCTCCGCGGTCTCGCAGCAGCTGGCCGCGCTGCAGAAATCCGTGGACGTGCCGCTGACCCGCAAGGAGGGCCGGAACCTGGTCCTGACCGAGGCCGGGCAGGTGCTCGCGGACGCCGGGGCCGCCGTCGTCAGCGCCATGGCGGACGCGAAGACCGCGATCGGCGCCTACCATGGCTCCCCGGTGGCCCCGGTGACGCTCAGCGGTTTCCACAGTGCCGGGCAGGCCCTGTTCGCCCCGCTCGCGCGGCTGCTGGCCGGACCGGAGCAGCCGCGGATCCTGCTCTCCGACGAGGACGTGGCCCAGCAGGACTTCCCGGCGCTGACGGCCCGGTATGACCTGGTGCTCGCGCACCGGATGGACCACAGCCCGCGCTGGCCCGAGGAACGCGTCGCCGTGATTCCGCTCGCGCACGAGCCGCTGGATGTCGCGCTGCCGGCCGGGCACCGGCTGGCCGGGCAGCGGGCGGTGACGGCGGACGACGTCGTCGGCGAACCCTGGGTGACCAGCCGCGCCGGCTACTCCCCCGCGGATGTGCTCTCCGCGGTCGCGGCCGTCTCCAGCCGGGAGCTGAACATCGTCCACCGGATCAACGACTATTCCACGGTGGCGGCACTGGTGGCGACCGGCAGCGTGATCGGGCTGCTGCCCCGGTACACCGCGCGGCCGGTGCTGAACCCGGGCATTGTGCTGCGGCCGCTGGAGGGCATCAGCACCCGGCGGCGGATCGACGTCCTGGCCCGCCCGGAGAACCTGAAGCGCAGATCGGTCATGATGGTCTGCGAGGCGCTGCAGACCATCATGACCGAGCTGGTCACTGACCGGCCCTAGGGGTTGGGCCTGGTGGCCTTGTCCTTCCAGTGCCCGTTTCCTAGGTGCTTGCCCAATCCGTTGCCCATCCCCTTGTCCCATCCCCTGCCCGGCCCCTGGGCGCCCGGGGCTCCGGCAACGATGTGCCCGGCAGTGATGCCGGACCCGTCCTTGATGCCGGTGATCCGCACCTGGTCCCCGGTCTGGAGCTCTGCGGCGGTGGCGGCGGAGGGCTTGAGCCGCTTTCCCGCGCTGTCCCTCGGCATGGTGCCGTCAGCGGCAGGCGGGGGCAGTTTCGTGATTTTTGTTCCGGCGTTGATGGCGTAGACCTGGCTGAAGCCGTCCTCGCTCTTGACGGTGACGGACGAACCGCTGACGGCCTCGATGGCGCCCTGCTGCATCAGCCGGGTCTCGAATCCGCCGTCGCCCTTTTTGACCACGCTCTCGCCATGCAGTGGCACGGAACGGTTCTTCTTCTGGGCTTGCCCTTCTCCGGGCGGATTACCGGGTGGCTGGGTCGCCGACGTCGTGGGGTTGGCTAGTGGGGTCGCGGGCTGTGCGGTGCCGGCCCAGACCGCGGCCGCTCCGGCCCCGGTGAGGGCGAGGACGATGCTGCCCGCCAGGACAACGTTGCGCAGTCCGGTGCTCTGTGGAATCGCCATTGGTTCGCCCTTCCCCCGGGCACCGGCCTGTCGCCGGAGCCTCGGGCACCAGCATAGGGCCGGAACGGCTGGCTGAACATGCCCCCTCAACCCGGCAAGCTCGCAGTTGTTGCGTTCTGATCGAACAAACAACAACTGCGAGCTTGCTGGGGTGGGGCTTCGCGTTCGACCTAGCCTTCGACGCCGAGGCGCTCCAGGATCAGTTCCTTGACGCGGCCGGCGTCGGCCTGCCCGCGGGTGGCTTTCATGACGGCGCCGACGATCGCGCCGATTGCCTGGAGCTTGCCGCCGCGGATCTTGTCCGCGACGCCGGGCTGCGCGGCGAGGGCCGCGTCGATGGCTTCGAGCAGGGGGCCGTCATCGGAGACCACGGCGAGACCGCGCTTGGCTACGATTTCCGCCGGGGTGCCTTCGCCGGCGAGCACGCCGTCGAGGACCTCGGTGGCCATCTTGTTGTTGATCTTGCCGTCCTCGACCATTGTGTTCAGTTCCACGATGGTCGCCGGTGCGACGCCGAGCTGGCCGGGGTCGACGTCGGCGTTCTTGGCGCGTCCGACGATCTCGCCCATCCACCACTTGCGGGCCACCGTGGCGGTGGCGCCGGCGGCGATGGTTTCCTCGATCTCGTCCATCACGCCGGCATTGACGACGTCGCGGAACTCGAGGTCGGAGTAGCCCCAGTCGGCCTGCAGCCGCTTGCGCCGGGCGGCCGGCGGCTCGGGCAGCGTGGCCCGGAGCTCCTCGACCCACTCGCGCGAGGCGACGATCGGCACCAGGTCCGGTTCCGGGAAGTAGCGGTAGTCGTCGGCGTCGGACTTGGGCCGGCCCGAGGTCGTGGTGCGGGTGTCCTCGTGCCAGTGGCGGGTTTCCTGGACGATGGGCTCACCGGAGTCCAAGACGGCGGCGTGCCGCTGGATCTCGTAGCGGACGGCGTGTTCGACTGCGCGCAGCGAGTTGACGTTCTTGGTCTCGGAGCGGGTGCCGAAGCGTTCGCGGCCGTGCGGGCGGAGCGAGACGTTGGCGTCGCAGCGCACGTTGCCGCGTTCCATCTTGGCGTCCGAGACGCCGAGGTTCTTGACGATCTCGCGGACCGCGGCCACGTATGCCTTGGCGAGTTCCGGCGCGCGGCTGCCGGCGCCCTCGATCGGTTTGGTGACGATTTCGACGAGCGGCACACCGGAGCGGTTGTAGTCCACGAGGGAGTAGTCCGCGCCCTGGATCCGGCCGGTGGCGCCGCCCATGTGGGTCAGCTTGCCGGCGTCCTCCTCCATGTGGGCGCGCTCGATTTCGACGCGGAAAATGGTGCCGTCGGAGAGCTCGATGTCCAGGTAGCCGTCGTACGCGATGGGCTCGTCGTACTGGGAGGTCTGGAAGTTCTTCGGGGTGTCCGGGTAGAAGTAGTTCTTCCGGGCGAAGCGGCAGGTCTCGGCGATGGTGCAGTTGAGGGCCAGGCCGATCTTGATCGAGGACTCGATCGCGGTTTTGTTCACCACGGGCAGCACGCCGGGCATGCCGAGGTCCACCTCGTTGACGTTGGTGTTGGGCTCGTCGCCGAACACGTTCGGCGCGGAGGAGAACATCTTGGTCTTGGTGTTGAGCTCCACGTGGACTTCGAAGCCCAGAACGGGATCGTACTTCTCCATCGCCTCTTCGAAGCTGAGGGTTGCGTCAGTCATTAGTGGGAACCTCCGTGGCTCGCGAGGGTGCTGGCGGCATCCGTCAGAGAAGAATCGGTCAGGGATGGGGCCGTCAGTGATGGAGCCCTGTCCAGCAATGGGCCGCCCCACTGTGCCTCGAGCAGCGATTCGAGCACGGCGCCGACGCGGTACAGCCGGGCGTCCTGGCGGGCCGGGGCGAGCAGCTGGACGCCGACCGGCAGTCCGTCCTCGTCGGCCAGTCCGCCGGGCAGCGAGAGTCCGGGGACACCGGCCATGTTGGCCGGGATGGTGGCGACGTCGTTGAGGTACATCGCCAGCGGGTCGTTGAGCTTCTCGCCGAGCTTGAACGCCGTGGTCGGCGCCGTCGGGGAAATCAGCACGTCGGCCTTGGCGAACGCGGCGTCGAAGTCGCGCTGGATCAGGGTGCGCACCTTCTGGGCCGAGCCGTAGTAGGCGTCGTAGTAGCCGGCGCTCAGCGCGTAGGTGCCGAGGATGATGCGGCGCTTAACCTCGTCGCCGAAGCCGGCGGCGCGGGTGGCGGCCATGACGCGTTCGATCGTCATCGGGCCGTCCTCGGGCAGCACGCGCAAGCCGTACCGGACGCCGTCGAACTTGGCGAGGTTGGAGGAGGCCTCCGACGGCATGATCAGGTAGTAGGCGCCCAGGGCGTACTTGAAGTTGGGGCAGGACACCTCGACGATGTCAGCGCCGGCGCTCTTGAGCAGCTCCAGGGATTCGTTGAAGCGGTTCTCGACGCCGGCCTGGTAGCCCTCGCCGTGGAGTTCCTTGATGATGCCGATCTTCATGCCGCGCACGTTGCCGATCGACGCGGCGGCCACGAGGTCCTCCAGCGGGTCCTGCAGTGAGGTGGAGTCGTGCGGGTCGTGCCCGCCGATGACCTGGTGCAGCAGCGCGGAGTCCAGCACGGTGCGCGAGACGGGGCCGATCTGGTCCAGTGAGGAGGCCATGGCGATCGCGCCGTAGCGGGAGACCCCGCCGTAGGTGGGTTTGACGCCGACCGTGCCGGTGACGGCGCCGGGCTGGCGGATCGAGCCGCCGGTGTCGGTGCCGAGTGCCAGCGGGGCCTCGAAGGCGGCGACGGCGGCGGCGGAACCGCCGCCGGAACCGCCGGGGATCCGGTCCAGGTCCCAGGGGTTGTGGGTGGGGCCGTAGGCGGAGTGCTCAGTGGAGGAGCCCATCGCGAATTCGTCCAGGTTGGTCTTGCCCAGGATCGGCATCTTCGCGGCGCGCAGGCGCTTGACCACGGTGGCGTCGTAGGGGCTGTGCCAGCCTTCGAGGATCTTTGAGCCGGCCGTGGTGGGCTGGCCGACGGTGACGATCAGGTCCTTGACGGCGATCGGGACACCGGCGAGGGCGTGCAGTTCCGCTGCGGCGGCGCCGCCGGCGGCGCGGATCGCGTCCACCTCGGCGGCGACGGCGAGGGCCTCGTCCGTGTTGACGTGCAGGAAGGCGTGGACCTTGCCGTCGACGGCGGCGATGCGGTCCAGGTGTGCCTGGGTGACCTCAACGGCGGAGACCTCGCGGGCGGCCAGCTTGCCGGCGAGCGCGGCGGCGGAGGAGCGGATCAGTTCGTTGTTCTCAGTCATGTGCTTAGCCCTCATCCAGGATTGCCGGGACCTTGAAACGGCCTTCGTACGCGTCGGGGGCGCCGGAGAGAGCCTGCTCGGCCGTGAACGTGTGGCCTACAACGTCCTCGCGGAACACATTCGTCAGCGGGATCGGGTGGGACGTGGCCGGGACGTCATCACCGGCGGCTTCACTGACGGATTTCACTGAATCGACGATGACGGCGAGTTCGCCGGCCATCCGGTCCAGCTCTTCAGCACTCATCTCGATGTGCGCGAGACGCGCGAGATGCGCGACGTCGTCGCGGTTGATCGCAGCCATGGATCTCCCCTGCAAGTTCGGATTATTTTCCGTCCCAGTCTACGTGGGTTCGCCTGCCGCCGCCGTCCGCCCCCACCCCAAGCAACGCGGGGTCACCTGCGGCCCATCCGGACGGCCGGAATGGGCGGTAGGTGACCCCGCGTTGGTGTGTGGTGGGTGGGGGTGGGGCTATTGGTCAGCCGATGCCGATGGCTCCGGTGAGGACTCCGACGGCGAGCATGACCAGGGAGATGACCGCGGTGCGCCAGAGGACCTTCTTGTGGTGGTCGCCCAGGTCCACCTTGGCCAGGGAGACCAGGAGCAGGATGGCCGGGACCAGGGGGCTCTGCAGGTGGAAGGGCTGGCCGGTGATCGAGGCGCGAGCCATGTCCGCGGCGCTGACGCCGTAGTGGGCCGCCGTCTCGCTGAGGACCGGGAGGACGCCGAAGTAGAAGGCGTCGTTGCTCATGAAGAACGTCATCGGGATGCTCAGCACACCGGTGATGATGGCCATGAACGGGCCCATGTCGGCGGGAATGATCGCCACGAGCCATTCGGACATGGCCTTGACCATCCCGGTGCCGTTGAGCACGCCGGTGAGCACCGCGGCGGCCATGACCATGCTGACGACGGCGACGATCGAGGGGGCGTGGGCGACCAGCTGGGCGCCCTGGTCCTTGAGGTTGGGGAAGTTGACCAGCAGTGCGATGGCCGAGCCGACCATAAAGACGAACGGGAGCGGAATGACGTTGGCGACGAGCGTCACCATGACTGCAACCGTCAGGCCGAGGTTGAACCAGAACAGCTTGGGCCGCAGGGTCTTGCGGTTGGGGTCCAGCGCGGTGTCCGCCAGGGCGGTGTCGTGGTCATCAACGAGGACTTCCGTGCGCTCCAGCACTGCAACGGACGAACCGCCCGCTGCGGGGACTCCGGCCCCGGGGCCACCCCCGACAGGGCCGGATGACTTGGGCCCGGAGGACTTGCGGCCGAAACCGAAGCGGCCGGTGCCGCCGTCGCCCAGGGAGGTGCCGCCGTCGAACGATGCAGCTGAATCGGGGGCGCCCCAAATTTCCGGAGCGACGGCGCGGAGGCGGTTGCGCTCCTGCAAGCCCAGCAGCCAGGCAAAGACGAACACCACAATGAGGCCGGCGATGAGTGACGGAATCATGGGAACGAAGACATCATTGACATCGAGCTTCAGCGCAGTTGCTGCACGGGCGGTGGGGCCGCCCCACGGCAGGATATTCATGGTGCCGTTGGCGAGGCCCGCCACGCAGGTGAGGACCACGGGGCTCATCTTGAGGCGCAGGTAGACCGGCAGCATGGCCGCGGTGGTGAGGATGAAGGTGGTGGAGCCGTCGCCGTCGAGGGACACTGCCGCTGCAAGGATGGCCGTGCCGAGGACCACCTTGGCGGGGTCGTTGCCGAGCTTGCGCAGGATGAACCGGACCAGCGGATCGAACAGCCCGACGTCGATCATCAGGCCGAAGTAGATAATGGCGAACATCAGCAGGGCTGCAGTGGACGTCATCGACTTCATGGAGTCCATGACCATGGGGCCGATGCCCAGTCCGGCGCCGGCGAAAAGTCCGAAGACGGTGGGGACGATGATGAGCGCCAGCACGGGCGTCAGCTTCTTCGTCATGATCAGCACCATGAATACCGCAATCATGGCGAATCCTAGTAATACCAGCACGGCCGGCTCCTTCTTCATTGAATCGCACCACCCCGGTGTGATGCGTACAACAGACGTTAGAGTGGCACAGGTCACGGCTGGGCCTTTGCCTCATTTGATTGGCATACTGCTTATTGGACGCATTTTGCGCATTCTGCTCACACGCTTTGGAGGACCGATGAAGGGAACATCCCGCCGGACTCCCCTGCGCTTCTCCACCCAGACCCTGCTGCTCCAGCTGGGGGTCGTGGCACTGGTGGTGCTCCTGACCAGCGCCGTCCACATCTGGCTCACCTACGAGCGGCTGGGCCGCGAGGCGGAGAACCAGGCCCTGACCCTGGCCCGGGCCGTCGCCTCCGACCCGGAAGTGCGGGCGGAGGTCCGGCGGATCAGCGCCCAGCCCGGCACTCCGCCGCCCGCCGAACTGCTGGCCGGACCGCTGATGGCCGCCGCCGAGGGCGCCCGCACCCGCACCGGCGCCCTTTTTGTGGTCATCACGGATGAAACCGGCCTGCGCCTGGCACACCCCGACGCCGAGCGGCTCGGCGAACGCGTCAGCACGGATCCGTCGGCGGCGCTGGCCGGCCGGGAAGTCACCACCCGAAACACCGGCACCCTCGGCCCCTCCGCCGGGGCCAAGGTTCCGGTGTTCGCCCCGGACTCGGACGCCGTGGTGGGAGAAGTCAGCGTGGGCTACTCCACCGAAACCATCGCCCAGAGCCTGGCCCGGGACGTCGTCCCGATCGCCCTGACCGCCGCCGGCGCCCTGCTCGTCGGCGTTCTGGCCTCCTTCCTGCTCCGGCGCCGGCTGCAGCGGCTGACCCTGGGGCTGGAACCGGAGGAGATCAGCATCCTGGTCCACGACCAGGTCGCGGTGCTGCAGGGCGTCGACGACGGCGTGATCGGCGTCGCGCCGGACGGCCGGATCAGCGTCTTCAACGCCGCCGCCCGTCGCCTGCTGGGACAGCCCGACCTCACCGGAACGCCGTGGGCCGACGCCCCGGTGCCGCCCCGGCTGCTCGCCCTGACCAGGGCCGACGCGGCGGAAGGCGATGCGGCGGAACTCGTCGCCGGCGGGCGCGTGCTGGTCGCGAGTGCCCGCAAGGCGCTGCACGGCCGCGAGGACCTGGGCTGGGTGGTCATGCTGCGGGACCGGACCGAACTCCAGCAGCTGACCCGCCAGCTCGACGCCGTGGGCACGATGTCGACGGCGCTCCGGGCCCAGCGGCACGAATTCGCCAATCAGCTGCACACCATCGCCGGCTTCATGAGCATCGGCCAGCACCAGCAGGCCCGCGACTACCTGGCCCGTCTGGCCGCCACCGGTCCGCTGAAGTTCCCCGTGGACCAGGCCGAGCTGCTCCAGGACCCGTACCTGCAGGCCTTCCTCGGCGCCAAGGGCGTGGAGGCGGATGAACGCGGTGTGACCCTGCGGCTGGGCCCGGAAACCCTGGTCCGGGGCCAGGTCACCGAACCGCAGGAAGTCACCACGGTTCTCGGCAACCTGATCGACAACGCCGTGAACGCCGCCGTCGCGGGCTCGGCGCCGGACCGCTGGGTCGAGGTGGAGGTGCTCGACGGGCCCGGTACCGGAACCGACGGCGGCACGCTGCATATCGTCGTCGGGGATTCCGGCGACGGGCTGCCTGCCGCGGGGGCCGACGGCGCGGACGGCGCCGACGCGGTGTTCGCGGAAGGATTCACGACGTCGGACCGCCCGGCCCGGGCGGGCGCGGGCCAGGGCCTGGGCCTGGCGCTGGCGCGCCAGCTGGCGCGCCGCCGCGGCGGGGACGTGCGGGTGCTGGACCCGGGCTCCCCCGGCGGCCCCGGCGCGGTGTTTATGGCGACCCTGCCGGGGACGACCACGCCCAACGAGACGAAGCCCAACGAGAGGGACAACGGTGTCTGAAGACTTCAGGGTGTTGATTGTGGATGACGATTTCCACGTCGCCAAGCTGCACGCGGCCTATGTGGACTCGGTGGCCGGATTTCTGGCGCTGCCCCCGGCCGGTTCGGCGTCGCAGGCGCTGCAGGCCATCCACAGCCTGCGCCCGGACCTGGTGCTGCTGGATGTCTACCTGCCGGACGCTTCGGGCCTGGACCTGCTGCACCAGCTGGACGTGGACACGATGATTCTCAGCGCCGCCTCGGACACCGCCTCGCTGCGGCTCGCGTTCCGGCGCGGCGCGCTGGGTTATCTGCTCAAGCCGTTCACGGCCGAGTCGCTGTCTCAGCTGCTGCGCTCCTATGCGCGCTACCGGCGGATCCTGGCCCAGCCGGGAAACGTCAGCCAGGAAACGGTGGAACGGGCCAAGCGGGCGCTCATCCCGGGGGACGTCATCGCCTCGGCCAGGCCCCGGTCCGCCACCGAGGCCGCCGTGCTGGAGTCCCTGGAACCGGGCGAGCAGTATTCGGCGGCCGAGGTGGCCACCCGGGTCGGTGTTTCCCGGGCCACCGCCCAGCGGTACCTCTCAGCGCTCGCCGACGACGGCGCCGTCGACATCCAGTTGCGCTACGGCACCACCGGGCGGCCCGAGCACCGCTACGGGCTCCCGCCGGGGTAACTGTCTGAGCCCCTTACTACCAACGCGGGGTCACCTCCGGCCCGTCCGGGACCCCGGAATGGGCGTTGTGTGACCCCGCGTTGGTGTTAGCTGGTGCTTTTGTGGGCGACGAGTTCGATTTCGACCAGCATCTTTGGATCCAGGAACGGGAGCACGTGGACCAGGGCGAGGCTGGGGCGGATCTCGCCGAAGACTTCTCCGTGGGCGCGTCCGGCCTCTTCCCATTGGCTGATGTCTGTCAGGTACAGCTTGGACTGCACGACGTCGGCGTAGTCGAAGCCGGCGTCGGCCAGGACGGTGCCGAGTTTGTCCAGGATGTACCGGGTCTGGGTGTAGAAGTCCTCGCCGACCACGCCGTCCTCGCCGCTGGCAGCGGTGGCGGAGATGTAGAGGGTGTTGTCCACCTGGACTGCCCGGGAGTAGCCGACTTTCTGTTCCCAGACGGAACCGGTGCCGAATGTCTTGCGCATGGAGGTGCCTTTCGCAGTGTGGCTGGAGTCGGCACCACTTTAGGGCGAGGGAAGCCACGGCCGGTAAACCGGCGTCAATGTGTCCGCCGGAGCGGCGGCCTGACTCCGACTTAACTGCAACGCGGGGTCACCTACGGCCCATCCGGGACGCCGGAATGGGCCGTAAGTGACCCCGCGTTGCTGTTCTGGTGCTAGCTGCTGATGTCCCCGCTCTTGCGGAACGCGTTGCGGCGGGCGTGCTCGTGGACGCGGCTGAGGGCCTCGAGCTGGGATTTGGCATCATCCGCGAGCGCGGTGAAGGTGGCCTTGTCGAGTCCGAGCTCGGGTGCCAGTTCTTCCAGGGTCTGCCAGCCGCCGAGCTTTCCCAGGATCGCGGCGCGCATCAGCTCGGCCTCCAGCACCATGGTCATCGGGGACCGGCTCACGATGCGCCCGTTCAGTTTGAGCCGGCCGGCATGCTCGGCCAGCCAGGCGGCGGCCTGGCGGTGCGGGCGCTGCCGGACGCCCAGGTCGTCGAGCAGGCCGCGGAGCTGGTCCCGTTCCCGGGTGACTTCCGCGCTGACCCGGGAGATGTCGGCGGACACCGGGGTGTCGGCGAAGGCCTCGGCCATGCGCTGGAGTCTGGAAACACCGGCGGTGGCGCCGGTCAGGTGGTCTGAGAGGTACAGACCGAGGAGCTTCCCGTCGATTGAGCCGGGGATGTGGGGTGCCATGGTTCCTCCAGGGGCCGGGTGCCGGGGCGTTTCGGTTGTCCGCCAGCCTACCCCAGGGTGGCTGGTGCACCCAGGGGTGCCGCCGCCGCGCTGGCCTAGAGTTCCTGGCGGTAAACCAGCAGTTTGATCTCGGTGCCCGGCACGATCCAGTCGCGCTCGGGGGCGCGCTGGAAGCCGGTCTTGAGATAGAGCCCGTGGGCGCTTTCCCAGGTCAGGCCGGTAGTCAAGGCCACTGCGTCTATCCCGGGCAACGAGCGGGCATGGTCGAGGATGGCGTGGACCATGGCCTTGCCAGCGCCGCTGCGCTGGACGGCAGGGTCCACCACGAGCATCCGGAATTCCAGCTCATCGCTCCGGGCGATGTCGGCATAGGGCTCTCCGGCGACGGCCAGGGTCACGGAGCCGACGACGCTGCCCGCGCGTTCCGCCACCCAGATCGTGGCCGATGCGGCGCGGCGGGCCACGTCCTGGATCTGCCGCATATAGGGGTGGTCGGCGCTCTCAAAGTAGCCCGCGGCCAGGTAGGCGTCCCGGGTGATGCGCGCGATGGCGTCGAAGTCGGCCGGACTGGCGGGGCGAATGATGATCTGGGGATGCACCTGTCCATGCTACGGGCGGGCGCCCCGGATGGGCCGCGGAAGGGCGGCTTCCGTGACTGAACTATCAGACCGGCGCCGTCCGCGGCGTCAGAGCGGGAACTTGCCCGAGAGTTCCAGGGTCCCGGCGCAGGTCCAGGCCGCGAGGCGTTCGTCGTCGGAGGGGCCGCCGGCCAGCGGGCTGGTCAGCCGTGGACGGCGCACCCAGCAGCCGGCCTCTTCGGCGATCAGGGCGCCGGCGGCGAAGTCGTGCTCGTTCAGGCCGCGTTCACCGTAGGCGTCGTGGGTGCCGTCCGCCACAAGGCAGAGGTCCAGGGCAGCGGAGCCAAGGCGGCGGACGTCGGCGAAGCCGTCCATGATGCTGGCCAGCCCGGAGGCCTGTTCGGCGCGGACGGCCGCGTCGTAGCTGAAGCCGGTGGCCAGGATCTGCCCGGTGCGCCCCGCGGCCGGGCCGGACAGCGGCGTCACCCGGCCCGCTTCCTCGAGCCAGGCCCCCTGGCCGCGGAGCGCGTAGTACCTCCGGCCCAGGGCCGGGGCGTTCACGACGCCGGCCAGCCAGACGCCGTCGGGGTCCGCCACGGCCACGGACGTGCCGTAGTAGACGATGTTGCGGATGAAGTTGGTGGTCCCGTCAAGCGGGTCGATGGACCAGCGGTAGCCGCTGGGCGTGGCCGGAAGGACGGTGCCGCCTTCCTCGCCGGTGATGGTGTCGAACGGCCTCGCCGCCGTGATGACATCCCGGACTGCGGTTTCCGCGGCGAGATCGAAGGCTGTGACCCAGTCCCCGGAGTCGCCCTTGTTGCTGACATCCAGTTCGGCCGCGTTCCGGCCGGCCAGGACCGCGGCACCGGCCGCTGCGGCCCGCTGCGCAAGGTCGAGCAGCTCGGCCGGGAGCCCGGCGGCCCGGTCCGGGGCACCGGCGGTCATTCGGTCACCACTTCCTGGTGATCCTCTTCGGCATCCTCACCAGCACCGTCGCCGGCGTCCTCCAGGTCCCCCGCGGCCGCGGCGGGGGACAAAACGCCGTCGGCGGGGCCGTTGGCGAGCAGCGCGCGGAAGCCGTCCTCATCCAGCACCGGCACGCCGAGCTGTTCGGCCTTGTCCAGCTTGGTGCCCGCGTTCTCGCCGGCCACAACATAGTCGGTCTTCTTCGACACCGAGCCCGACGCCTTGCCGCCGCGGACCAGGATCGCTTCCTTCGCCTCGTCCCGGCTGAAGCCCTCCAGGCTGCCGGTCACCACGACGGTCAGTCCTTCCAGGGTCCTCGGCATGGACTCGTCGCGGTCGTCCTTCATCCGCACGCCGTCGGCGGCCCAGCTGTCCACGATCTCGCGGTGCCAGTCCTCGGAGAACCATTCGGTCAGGGCGGCTGCGATCACCGGCCCGACGCCGTCGACGTGCGCGAGCTCCTCCTCGGAGGCCCGACGGATCGCGTCCATGCTGCCAAACGCCGTCGCGAGGGCCCGGGAGGCCCGCGGGCCGACGTGCCGGATGGACAGCGCCACCAGGACCCGCCAAAGTGGCTGGGTCTTGGCCTTTTCGAGTTCGCGGAACAGCTTCTCGGTGGTGGCGGTGGGCTTGGACGGCGTCTTGGCGGTGCCCTTGCTGTAGAAGTACGGCACCAGCTCGAACTCACCGGTGGCCACACCCTTGGACCGCTTTTCCCGCCGGATGCGGACGTCGGCGAGGTCGTCGGGCGTGAGCCGGAACAGGTTCGCCTCGGAGGTCAGCGGCGCGGTTTCCGGCTCGGCCGGCTGGGTCAGCGCGATCGCGGCTTCCCAGCCGAGGGCCTCGATGTCGAAAGCGCCGCGGCCGGCGAGGTGGAACACCCGTTCGCGCAGCTGCGCCGGGCAGGACCGGGAGTTGGGGCAGCGGATATCCACGTCCCCCTCCTTGGCCGGCGCCAGCGGGGTGCCGCAGGCCGGGCATTCGGTGGGCATCACGAAGTCGCGGACCGGCGGGTCCTGCTGGTCGCGGAGGGCCAGGACCGGCCCGACAATTTCCGGAATAACGTCCCCGGCCTTGCGCAGCACCACGATGTCGCCGATTTTGACGCCCTTGGCCTTGACGACCTCCTGGTTGTGCAGGGTGGCCATCTCCACGGTGGAGCCCGCGACCTTGACCGGTTCCATCACGCCGTACGGGGTGACCCTGCCGGTGCGGCCGACGTTGACCGCGATGTCCAGCAGTTTGGTGTGGACTTCCTCGGGCGGGTATTTGTACGCAACGGCCCAGCGCGGAACCCGGGAGGTGTAGCCGAGCGCGCGCTGGGTGGCGAAGTCGTCGACCTTGACCACGATGCCGTCGATTTCGTGGCTGAGGCTGTGGCGTTTGTCGCCGTAGCGGGTGATGAATTCCAGCACGTTCTTGAGCCCGGGCAGGACCTCGAAGTACGGGCTGGTGGGCAGCCCCCATTCGGCGAGTTGCCGGTAGGTGTCGGACTGGCTGACCGTGTCCAGCCCTTCGCGGGCGCCGATGCCGTGCACGTACATCCGAAGCGGGCGCTTGGCGGTTTCCGCGGGATCCTTCTGGCGCAGCGAGCCGGCGGCGGCGTTGCGGGGGTTGGCCAGCGGCGCCTTGCCCGCTTCGATCAGGGCCTCATTGAATTCGGCGAAGGCTTTGGACGGGATGAAGACCTCGCCGCGGACTTCCATCTCCGCCGGGAAGCCGGCCCCGCTGAGCTGCTGCGGGATCTCCTTGATGGTGAGGACGTTGTGGGTGATGTCCTCGCCCGTGGTGCCGTCGCCGCGGGTGGCTGCCCGGACCAGCACACCGTCGCGGTAGAGCAGGTTGACGGCAAGGCCGTCGATCTTGAGTTCGGTGAGCCAGGCCGGCGTCCCGTTGCCGAGTTTGGCGATGTTCGCTTCGGCCTTGGCGATCCAGGCCTCCAGCTCCTCGAGGGAAAAGACGTCCTCGAGGCTGTACATGCGCTGCAGATGTTCGACGGCGGCAAAGGCCGCGGACACTTCGCCGCCCACCTCCTGGGTCGGGGAATCGTTGGCCACCAGCTCCGGATGCATGGCCTCGATTGTTTCCAGCCGCTGGTAGAGTTCGTCGAACTCGGCGTCGGAAATGACCGGGGCGTCCTCCTGGTAGTACGCGAAGCGGTGCTTGCGGACCTCCTCGACGAGGACCTCGTACTCTTCGCGCACGGCCCCGGAAGGGGTCTGTGCTTCGGCGTCTGCTGCAGTGTTCGCTGTGCTCACAGACCTATCCTGCCCTAGATCACCGACATTGTCCGGTCAGGATTCCCGACGGCGTCCGGTCACGATTCCCGACGGCGTCCGGGCCGGTTTCCCGGGCGGGGGCGGCGGCCCCGTGGCTCCTTAACGGGCAGTGGCCGCCGCGGCGCCGAATTCATCGGGTGCTGCGACGGCCACCGGACCGTGACTTTTTACGCGTACAGGGCGGACCTTTTACTCGTACATGGCGATAAAGCGGCCGACCACGCCGCCGGCGCGCAGCTTGTCGATCGCGCCAGGGATCTCCTCCTGCGTGATCAGGTTCATGGGCGGGTTCAGCTGGCCGGATTTCATCAGCTCGTAGATACCCTCAAGGTCTTCCCGAGTGCCGGACTTGGAGCCCTTGATGGTGAGCTGCTTGATGATCAGGGGGTAGGTGTTGATCGTGGACTCGAGCCGGCCCATGCCGACCTGCACGAGGGTGCCGAACTCGGCAAGCGTCTCGATGGCGGCGGAGGTGGTGGTGCCAAATCCGGCGTAGTCGACGATGAGGTCCAGGTCCTTGTCCTTGAACGCCTCGATGGAGTCGGCGACGCCGGCGAGGCCAATCTCGTCGGCGAGTTTCTGCGTCGCGGGATTCACCTCGGCGCCGTAGACCTCGGCCCCGGCCAGCACGGCCACGCGGGCGCCGATGTAGCCGAGTCCGCCCAGTCCGATCACACCGACTTTCATGCCGGCCTTGGCGCCGCCGACGGTCATGATGGCGTGGTAGGAGGTGAGGCCGGCATCAGTCGCCATCGCTCCGAGTTCGAAGGAGACTCCGTCGGGAAGCTTGACGAGGTTGTCCGGGGTCGCCAGCAGCCGGGGGCCGAAGCCGCCGTCCCACTTGCCGTAGCCGAGGGCATCGCCGTCGCCCATCACGGGGGCCAGGCCCACCCGGTCGCCGACTTTCCACTGCTCCATGCCTTCGCCGACTTCGGTGATGACCCCGGCGTTCTCGTGTCCCATGGTGCGCGGGACGTGCGGGAAGAGCGGCATCCAACCGGCGTCGTCCAGTGCGGTGACGTCTGAGTGACACACTCCTGCGGCTTTGACCTCGACGACGACCTGTCCCGGACCCGCGTGCGGCTCTGCGACCTCGTTGAGCTCCAGCGGCTTGTTCGTGCCGGTAAACTGCCATGCCTTCATGTGTCGACTCCTTGGGTGAAGTTTGGGGTGGGCTGCTCGCGCCGGCACGTGTTTGGGACTGGTGCCGGACACGATACTGGCACTCTACGCCTCATTGCAGACCGGCCCGGAGCGCGGTGGAAACTCCTGGAGAACGGCCGCTTAACGGGCTGTGGCCGTTGCCGGCCGCGTCCGGCTTGTCAGCGCACCGGCATCGATTCAGGGCGCCGCGGTCCCGCCCCTGATCGCGGGCGGCCGGTTCGCCCGCAAGCTCATCACAGCGGCGAAAATGGCGGCCGCAGCGGCCGATGCCGCCATCGCGTACGCCATCGCCGTGTAGGTGCCGAGCCAGGCTGCCAGCAGGGGGCCTGCAGCCGGGGCGATGGCGGTGACAGCAGTCAGCGGGGCCGCGAAGACTCCCTGCAGGGTGCCCAGGCTCTGGGTTCCCCAGCGGTCTCCGACGATCGTGGCCTGCAGCAGGGTCTGGCATCCGCGGACCGCACCGGCGAGCATTCCCGCTGCGGTCAGCACCGGGACCGGGCCGGGCAGCGCCGCCAATAATAGGACGGCTGAGGCCGCCGTTCCGCTGATGACCGGCAGGCGGGCGCCGGGCGGGATGGCGCCGAACAGCAGCCGGCCGCCGACCTGTCCGGCGCCGACGAGACCGAGCCCGAGTGCAGCGGTGGCATAGTCGGCTCCTTTCTCCATGAGCAGGGGGATGATGTTCAGCGTCACGGTGTACAGGCCGAGACAGAGGAGGACCATGAGCGCCTGCAGGCCGAGGAATTCCCGGCTTCGCCGGACGTTCCGCGCCATCGCGTGGCGGGCTGTCGCCTGGGTGCCGGGGGCGGCAGGGGCCCAGCTCCGGTTGAGGAAGCGGGCGTGCAGCGGCACGGTGATGAGTGCCATGATCCCGGCGAGGATCAGGAAGGCCCCTCTCCAGCCGAACGCGGATGTCAGGGCGGCGGTGACGGGGGCGAAGATGGTGGATGCGAACCCGGCGACGAGAGTGAGCACGGTCAGGGGCCGGATGCGGGCGGGTCCGTACCAGCGGCTGATCACCGTGAACGCGGGCTGATATAGCACGGCGGCCTGCGCGGTGCCGGCCAGCAGCCAGGCCGCACAGAACACCGACAGGTTCGGTGCCAGCGCCACCAGGACCAGGGCCAGGACTCCGACGAGGGATCCGCTGATCATCAGCGCGCGCGGCCCGGCCCTGTCCAGGATCCGGCCGACGGCGATTCCGGCCGCTGCGGAGACCAGCAGGCCTGCGGAGAAGGCTCCCGTCACCACGGCGGGGTCCCAGCCGGTGTCCGCGCTGATGGGGCGGACCGCCGCGATCAACGCGTAGTAGAGCACGCCCCACCCGGTGGTCTGGGTGATGCACAGCGCGGCGAGGCCGCCGCGCGGTGCACCCTCCGCGGCGAGGATCCGGGTGGGAGCGGCCCCGGGCACGGTCAGTTCCCGGTGAGCTCCGCATACAGCTTCTGGACCCGGGCGTTGATGTCATCCCGGACCAGGCGCATGCGTTCCATCCCTTCGATGCCGCGCTCGGAGGGCTCGTCCGTATCCCAGACCTCGAGCCGCTTGCCCGCCGGGGCTTCCACTTTTGCCTCGTTGCCCAGAACAACCACGACGTCGGCGGCGTTCAGTACGTCTTCGGTGACGGGTTTGGGGTGTTCGCCGGTGATGTCGATCCCGAGTTCTGCCAGCGAGTCCACGGACTGGGGGTTCAGCGATTTACCGGGTTTGGTTCCGGCGGAGTGCACCGTGACGGTTCCGTGTGCGAGCTGGTTCATCAGTCCGGCGGCGAGCTGGGATTTCCCGCCGTTCTTGCTGCAGACGAACAAGACGCTGGGGGTTTTCGTGGTCTGGGTCATGGCTGTGATTCTTCCTTGTCTAAGCCGGGGGTGTTGAGCAGGGATGCTGCCAGTGCCTTGACCCGGTCGTGGATCTCGTCGCGGATGATCCGCACGGCCGCAACGGGCAGCCCTGCCGGGTCCGCAAGCTCCCAGTCCTCGTAGCGTTTGCCGGGGTAGATCGGGCACGAGTCGCCGCAGCCCATCGTGATCACGACGTCGGAGGCGCGCACGACGTCGTCGGTGAGGGGCTTGGGGTATTCCCTGGTCAGGTCCAGTCCCATTTCGGCCATCGCCGCGACGACGGCGGGGTCCAGTTCGGCGGCCGGCAGCGAGCCGGCGGACCGGACGCGGATCCTGCCCTTGGCCTCGACGGTGAGCAGGGCTGCGGCCATCTGGGACCGGCCTGCGTTCTGCACACAAACGAACAGCACCTCAGGGACCTCGGAGGCGACGGCGACCTTGGACTTGGCCAGGGCGTTGAGCCGGTCGTTGGCGAAGTGCTCAGTGGTGGATGGAAGGTAGGTCTTGATCTTCGCGGTCCGGGCCAGGGCCGTGTAGGACTCGAAGACGTAGCGTTCGACCGTCTCGGCGGCGAACACGCCGGCGAAGCGGTCGGCCAGGCGGGCGCTGATCCGGTGCAGGAGTTCGGTATTGTCCTGCAGGCCGAGGCCGGGTTCAGGGTGGTCAGTCATGGCAGCACTCCAGTGAGGTCAATTGGCGAAAGCAGGGGAAGGAGATCAGTTCCCGCCGGAGCGGCCGTGGGCCAGCCCGGTGGGGAACCCGACGAGGACCGGTTCGGGCGCTCCACAGCAGCCGCCGGAAGTTTCGGCGACAAGTCCCGCAACTGCGGCCGCGGGGACCTCGCAGCTGGTGCCAACGTCCGAGGAGCAGACGCCGGTTTCGGGAAGCTCAAGCTGGACGGTGTCGGCCGCTTCCTGGTCACCGGCCAGGGCAGCGGCGACGGAGCGGACCTGCTCGTGGCCGGTGGCGAGCAGGAAGGTCGGGGCCCGGCCGTAGGACTTCATGCCGACGATGTAGAAGTCCTGCTCCGGGTGGGCCAGCATCCTGGCGCCGTGCGGCTCCACGGTGCCGCACGAGTGGAATTCGGGGTCGATCAGCGGGCCGAGCTCACGCGGGGCCTCGACGCCGGGGTCCAGTTCCAGCCGGAGCTCCCGGAGGATGTCCAGGTCGGGGCGGAACCCGGTCGCCGGCACGATCACGTCCGCCTCGAGGGTGCGGCCGTCGGTGGAGGTCAGGGTGACAGCACCGCCGGCCGCTGCGAGGGCGGCGATCCCGAACCCGGTGTGCAGCTCCACGGCGCCGGATTCGACGAGGCGGCGAAGCCGGCTGCCCAGCTGGCCGCGGGCGGCCAGCCCGTCGGCGTCGCCGCCGCCGTAGACCTTGGCGGCGGATGCGCCACGGATCGCCCACACGATCTTGGTCCCGGGTGTCTGGGCTGCGAGTTCGGCGAGGTTGATCAGGGTGTTCGCGGCGGAGTGTCCGGCGCCGACGACGAGCGCCGTGCGGCCCTCGAACGTCTCACGGTCCCGGCCCAGGACGTCCGGCAGCGGCGAGGAAATCCTGTCGGCGGCGGCGGCCTCGCCGAGGGCGGGCAGTCCGGAGGTTCCGAGCGGGTTGCGCGTCGCCCAGGTGCCGGACGCGTCGATGACACCGGCGGCCTGGTAATCGCGGACTTTTCCGTCGGCGTGTGCGACCCGGAGCACAAAGGGGGTGGTGTTGCGGTTGCGGCTGTGGGTCTTGTCCAGGCCGGCGCGGGTCACGGCGACGACGCGGGCGCCGGTGCGCAGGCGGGACGCGATCGCGGGGAGCGCAGCGAGCGGGGCGAGGTACCGGTCGATGAGTTCGCCGCCGGTGGGCAGCACCGTCGGCTCCGGTGATTCCCAGCCGGTGGCGGCGAGCAGGCGGACCGCGGCGGCGTCGGTGTTGAACTGCCACGGGGAAAACAGCCGGATGTGGCGCCACTGCTCGATGGCGGCGCCCGCCGTCGGACCCGCCTCGAGAATCAGGGGTTCGATGCCGCGTTCGATCAGGTGCGCTGCCGCGGCGAGGCCGACGGGCCCGGCTCCGATGACAGCTACGGGAAGGTCGTGGGGTACAGCCATGGTGTCCTCTGTTTCATCCGGCAGGGTGGCGGTTCAGTGCGGGGGCTTGCCGGTCCTTGGCGGACCGGCAAGCGGCGCTGAAGTTGCTCAGCAGCAGTCCAGGTCGTTGTCGCAGCAGTCCTGGCTGGCGTCAGTGCAGGTCGAATCGGTGCAGCAGCCGGTATCCATTCAGCTCACCTCCTCTCGTCCGCTGGGGTCAGGCGTGGGTGGGTTCCTCGACGAGGGCAGTGGCGATGCTGTCGGCGTCGGCGAGTGCGGCGAGGTAGCGTTCGGCGTCCAGGGCGGCGGCGCAGCCGGTGCCTGCGGCGGTGATGGCCTGGCGGTAGCGGTGGTCCACGGCGTCCCCGCAGGCGAAGACCCCGGAGAGGTTGGTGACCGTGGTGGGCGAATCGACCTTGATGTAGCCCTCGGCGTCGAGGTCCACCTGGCCGTGCAGCAGTTCGGTGCGCGGCACGTGGCCGATGGCGACGAAGATGCCGGTGGCGCCGTGTTCCCGGGTTTCCCCGGTACGCGTGTCGGTCAGCGTGACGCCGGTGACCTTGGCATCGCCGTGGATGGCACTGACGGCGGAGTTCCACGCGAAGCTGATCTTGGCGTTGTCCTTGGCACGCTGGGCCATGATCCGGGAAGCACGGAGTTCGCCCTTGCGGACCACCACGGTGACGGTTTTCCCGAAGCGGGTCAGGAAGGTCGCTTCCTCCATGGCCGAATCGCCGCCGCCGACCACGATGATGTCCTGGTCGCGGAAGAAGAATCCATCGCAGGTTGCACACCAGGAGAGTCCGTGGCCGCTGAACTTCTTCTCCTCGGGCAGGCCGAGTTCCTTGTAGGCGGAGCCGGTGGCGAGGATGACGGCAGGCGCTTCGTGCGTCTCACCGGCGGCCGTGACCACGCGCTTGAGGTGGCCGGTCAGCGTCACTTCAGTGACGTCGTCGAACACCACCCGGGCGCCGAACTTCTCGGCCTGCTGCTGGAGGCCGTCCATCAGCTCGGGGCCCTGGATGCCGCCGGGGAAGCCGGGGAAATTCTCCACCTCGGTGGTGTTCATCAGGGCGCCTCCGGCGGTGACCGCTCCGGCGAGAACGAGCGGCTTCAGGCCGGCCCGGGCGGCGTAAATCGCGGCGGTGTAGCCGGCGGGGCCGGACCCGATGATGATCAGCTGTTCAGTCATGGTCGTGCTCCTACTTGGCGGCGGGGATGAGGGAGGCGATCAGGTCCTCGATGCGGGCCTTGATGTCGTCGCGGATCGGGCGGACGGACTCGACGCCCTGGCCGGCCGGGTCCTCGAGTTCCCAGTCCTCGTAGCGCTTGCCGGGGAAGATCGGGCAGGTGTCCCCGCAGCCCATCGTGATCACGACGTCGGATTCCTTCACGGCCTCGGTGGTCAGGACCTTGGGAATCTCGGCGGACATGTCGATGCCGAGTTCTGCCATGGCCTCGACGGCGGCCGGGTTGACCTTGTCGGCTGGCTGGGAGCCGGCGGAGCGGACCTCGATCCGGCCCTCGGACAGGGTGGTGAGGAAGGCGGCGGCCATCTGGGAGCGGCCGGCGTTGTGGACGCAGACGAAGAGGACGGAAGGCTTCTTGGCGGTTTCGGTGCTCAAGGGGTTCTCCTGGAATCAGTTAGGTGGTGGGTGTGCCGAGGTCTGGTAGAGGTTTTGTGCCCGCTCCGCACCGCTCAATGGAACATTGAAGATGATCGATATAGAGAGTATCGGACAATAGATTGATGGTTGTCAATATTTCCGTGGTTCGGCGGGTTCAGGCGGTCAGGACGCGCGGCGCGAGGTCGTTGATGCGGTGGGCAATGTCAGTGAAGGCGTGCTCGAAGGCTTCCTCGGTGCCCAGGCGCAGCGGATCCGGCACCGACCAGTGCACGCCGCCGAGTCCGGCCAGCTCCTCGTGGGCGTTGTCGCACACCGTCACCATCAAGTCCCCCTCCACCGCCACGCGGTCCAGCTGGCGGGGAGGAATATCGGAAAGCTCCAGGCCGTGGCGGCGGGCGACCTCGATGGCCCCCCGGGCAATGCGGTCAGCGGGATGCGTTCCCGCCGACCCCGACGGGATGTCGCTGACCTGCTGCCAGAGTGCGGCGGCCAGCTGCGAGCGTGCACTGTTTCGCGTGCAGACGAACAGGACGCGGCGTGCCCCGCGGCCGGCCGCCGGCACCAGCCCGTCCAGGGCGCCGGCAGCAAGCCGGAGGTAGCTGCGGCGCCTGTCGGCCTCGGAGCGGTGGCGGGTTGCCAGCCCGGCCTCTTCCAGCACGCGCAAGTGGTGGGACAGCAGGTTGGACGGCATCCCGAGTTCAGCCTGCAGCTCCGTCGGGGAGAAATCCCCCAGGGTGAGCAGATCAACGATGCGCAGCCGCGCAGGATCGGCGAGGGCCGCGTGCCTGGCCACCCGCGCCCGAAAACCGGTCAATGTCTCAGTATCCATTGATTCAATTTTGACTGAGTCAATCCTTTCGGTCAAGCTGTTTCCATGACTTTCAACCAGCCGCCGCTATGGCGCCGTGCCGTCGCAGAACTGCTCGGCACCAGCTTGCTCGTGACCATCGTCGTCGGCTCCGGGATCGCCGCGCAGCAGCTCTCCCCCGGTGACATTGGCCTGCAGCTCCTGCAGAACAGCACCGCCACGGTGCTGGGCCTGACGGTACTGATCCTGGTGCTGGGGCCGGTGAGCGGCGCGCATTTCAACCCTGCGGTCTCCCTCGCCGACTGGATCCTGGGCCGACGCAGCGGCACCGGACTGACCCTGCCGGAGCTCGGCACCTATGTTGTTGCCCAGACCGCGGGTGCGGTCAGCGGCAGCGTGCTCGCAAACGCCATGTTTGAGGTGGGCACCTCCATCTCCGCCAAGGAGCGCGCCACCCCGGGGCATCTGCTCGGTGAAGTGGTCGCGACGGCCGGGCTCGTCCTGCTGATTTTCGCGCTCGCCGCCACCTCCCGCGGCGCCCTCGCCGCGCCGGCGGTGGGCGCCTACATCGGGGCCGCGTACTGGTTCACGTCCTCGACGTCCTTCGCGAACCCGGCTGTGACGGTCGGCCGCATCTTCAGCGACACCTTCGCCGGCATCGCACCGGCGTCCGTTCCGGGCTTCGTCATAGCGCAGCTGGTCGGCACGGCGGTAGGCCTTGGCCTCCTCCTCGTCCTGTTCCCGGCAGCGGCCCGCACCGCGGACGACGTCGTTCTCCCGCACCGTTCCGAACCAGCCAGCCGTTAGCCTCCGGCCCGGGGCGGCGTGCCAGGGCCTTGCCGCCTACACATTGATGAATGTCAATGTCAGGGCATAATGGGTACATGAACTTGCTGCCTACCCTTGAGCCGGTCACGGATGAATCCTGCTGCGCCCCCGCGGGAGTGCCGGTCCTGGGCGCTGAGGAGGCGAAGCAGAAGGCCCTCGTCTTCAAGGCGCTGGCCGATCCCAACCGGCTGCGGCTGCTCTCCATCGTCAAGGGCGCCGAAGCCGGGGAGGCCTGCGTCTGCGACCTCACCGAACCGCTCGATCTGGGGCAGCCGACAGTGTCGCACCACCTCAAGATCCTGGTCGACGCCGGCCTGCTGCACCGCGAAAAGCGCGGCACCTGGGCGTACTACTCCCTCGTCCCCGGTGCCATCGAGCAGACGGCCGGCCTCCTGGCCTCCCTGTAGGCCACAGTTCCAAGCCACAGTTCGACGCCCCGCGTCACGACAGGACCGCAACCATGGAGGACACCATGCACACCGAAACTCCCAGCACCGAGGACCGGCTGCGTGCCATGCTGGAGAACGTCCTGGCGGCAACCGCCAATACCCGGCAGGCGATGGACTCTCCGGGTGACGAGAACTGGGTGCAGGACGGCGAGTCGGATGCCGAGTACCTGCGGGCGATCCAACGGGACACGATCGCCAAGCTGGATGCCACCGCGCGGGACATCGAAGCTTTGCTGGCTGTGCGCCTGGACAGCTAGCCCGGCCGCGCCAAAGCCCCGCCGCAGAAGTGCCGGCGGGGGCTTTTTCCACGTCAGGCAGCTCGGTCCACGTCAGGCAGGCAGGGAGCTGAGGGCGGTCAGGGCCGACAGCTTCTCTTCACCGATGGGCTCTTCGGGCAGCAACGGAATCAAAGCGACCCGGTCTGTCAGGGTGTGCACCTTGGTGATCTGCTCGATTTCGCTCGCGGCGCGGGCCCGCAGGAACGGTGTCCGCGGGTGGGCGGCGGCGATCGAGTTGTTGATGACCCAGGCCCACGGGTGGATCCCGGCCCTTTCCAGATCATCCTGCAGACCTTCGGCTTCGAGCACGGGCGTCGTTTCGGCAAGCGTGACGAGAACAACCTTGGTCTGCGCCGGGTCCTGAAGCCGCATCAGCGGCGTCACGATCCCCATGGTGTCGCCGACCTGGCGGGAGATCTCGCGGTGGTACGAACCGGTGGCGTCCAAGAGCAGCAGCGTGTGGCCGGTCGGTGCCGTGTCCATCACCACGAAGTGCCGGCGGGATTCCTGGACCACCCTGGAAAACTGCCGGAACACAGCCACCTCGTCCGTGCACGGGGACATGAGGTCTTCGGCGAGGGCCGCGCGTCCTGCATCGTCCAAATTCCGGCCCTTGGTCTCCATGACATGGCGCCGGTATTCCTCAATGGCTGCTTCCGGATCGATGCGGGAAACGGTCAGGCCGGGGATGGCCGTATTCAGTGTTTCGGTGAGGTGCGCTGCGGGGTCGGTGGTGGTGAGGTGGACCGCATGCCCGCGTTTGGCCAGGGCGACCGCGAGGGCTGCGGCGACGGTGGTCTTCCCGACCCCGCCCTTGCCCATGCACATCACGAGGCCGTGACCGTCGAGCTCCACCTCGTTCACCAGGGCAGCCAGCGGGGCGTCCTCCACCTCGGGAACCAGCGAGTCGTCAGTGATACCGGCGCCGGAAGTGGCCGAGAACAGGGACTCAAGGGCCGGAATGCCGACCATATTGCCCGGCTTCAGCTCCAGGATATCGCGGGGAAGACCGGCGACGGCGTCGGGAATTGCCGCGATCGCCGCGGCCTCCCTGCCGCGCAGGGCCTGCGCCAGGTCCTCCTCACCGGCGGCTTCCGGCAGGACGCCGTTGACGACGACGTAACCGCCCCCGATGCCGATCTGGTTGAGTTCGAAATACGTCCGCTCGATCTCGCTCAGTGACGAGGTCTGCGCCCGGCTGACCAGGACAAGCCGGGTCCTTTCCGGGTCGGTGAGGGCCTGGACTGCCTGGGCGTACACCTGTTTGTGCTTCTCGAGTCCTGACATGGGGCCCAGGCAGGACGGATCCCCCTTGCCGGCCGCCAGGAAATCGGTCCACGAGCCAGGCAGCTGCAGCAGCCGGATGGTGTGACCTGTCGGGGCGGTGTCGAAGACGACGTGGTCATACTCCGCGTAGGAACCGTCGTCGGTGAGCAGGTTGGTGAACTCGTCGAAGGAGGCGATCTCCGTGGTGCAGGATCCGGAGAGGCTCTCGGCGATGCCAACCAATTCAGCCTCGGGCAGGAGCCCGCGGACGGGACCGATGATCCGCTCCCGGTAGGCTTCGGCCGCCTGCTCCGGGTCAATCTCCAGTGCAGAGAGCCCCGGAACATCCTGGATGGCAGTGATGGTGTTGCCGATGGTCAGGCCGAAGACCTGCCCGACGTTGGATGCGGGATCGGTGCTGACCAGCAGGACCCTCTTACGGGCCTTAGCCAGGGTGAGCGCTGTTGCACACGCCACGGAGGTCTTGCCCACACCGCCCTTGCCGGTGAAGAAGAGGAAGCGGGGCGCGTTTTGGAGAAACTTCACGCCGGGACCTAGCAGCAGCTCGTTGCGCCGCCGCAGCAGCCGCCGGACTTTTCACTCAGGCCGAGTTCCGGGCGGGACTGCGGGTCAACGTGGACTTCATCCAGTCCGGCGAACCCCAGCAGCTGTCCCCGACTCGGGTACGTGCCGGTGGCGACCGTAACGCCGTCGACGATGGTGAGTGGAAGCCCCTTGGATCCGACCAGGTGCAGAAACCCACGGACCGTCTCATCCTCGGCAAAGGCGGTCGGTTCGCTGGCGAGGTTGTGGCGGGCAATGTCGGCACCGAGGCCCTGGAGGTATCGCACATCCGCGGTCACATCCACCAGGGACTGGTCCACATCCGGGCCGCAGACACCGGTGTCACAGCAGAGAGCGGATTCGTAGATTCGGATAGCAGGCATGCGGTTCTCCTTGGCATTCGTGGACAGCGACCCTTTCAGTGTATCGATAATGATCGATACACTGAAGTGGCGCCAGGAGTGCGTTGCCGTGCCGCCACGCATACCCCACGGATTCGATCAGGCCGGCCGCGCTGTCCGGGCGCGCCTACCGCTGGCCGGACCCGGAAACCGGTTCGCCGTTGGGGGCCAGGTCCAGGGCATCGGTGCGGGAAAGGGTGTCCTCGTCCGCCGCAGCGGCGGCGCTGCCCGGCGCTGTCAGGGCGACGCCGTCGTCATTGCCGACGATGCTGGCATCCAGCACGATGCAGGTGACGTTGTCCCGACCGCCCCTGCGCAGGGCCGCCTGGATGAGTTCATCCACGGCCGCCTGCGGGTCCGTCCTGGAGCGCAGGATGTTGGAGATGCGGTTGTCGTCGAGTTCGCCGTTGAGCCCGTCGGAGCAGACCAGGATCCGGTCGCCTTCCTCAATGGGCAGCAGCCAGTAGTCAGCCTCGATCTCGTCGCCGGTGCCGAGCGCACGGGTGACGACGTGCCGCCGCGGGTGCACGGCGGCCTCCGCCGGGCTGATCTGACCGGCGTCCACCAGTTCCTGGACCTCGGAGTGGTCGACGCTGACCTGGCTGAGCTTGCCCTGGCTCAGCCGGTAGGTCCGGGAGTCGCCGATGTTGACGACCAGCCAGTACGGGACGCCCTTCTGCTCCACCACGACCACGCCGGAAAGTGTGGTCCCGGCGCGGGAACCAGTGGCTTCGCGGATGCTTTCATCGGCCAGCTGCAGGTATTCCTGCACGATGCCGGCAGTGGCGTCCCGCTCCCCGCTCGCCAGCTGCGGGATCCGGGCGAGGGTGCGCACGCAGATTCCGCTCGCGATTTCGCCGGCTTCATGCCCGCCCATCCCGTCCGCTACTGCGAAGACGGGGTCGGCGGCAATGAAAGAATCCTCGTTCATTTCGCGGCGCAGGCCACGGTCCGTGCCGTAGCCGCAATTGAGCCGGAGGCCGGGGGCACCGCTGGGGGCACCGCTGGGGGCACCGCTGGGCGGACTGCCGAGGGTCGGCACCGGGGCGGTGTCGGAACCTGTTGGGGGTGGAACGGCGGGCTGGGAGTTCATGCCTGTCCTAGGTAGAAGGAGCGGTCACCGAAGTGCACGGTGGAACCTGGTTGGACGTGGACTGGCTCCCCCGCCACGAGGGCGGTACGGATCCCGTCCGGGGTGGTGACGGCGCTGTCGTTGTGGAGTTGCGGTCCGTGACCCAGGCTCCCCCCGCTTCCGGCGAGGAGGTGGAGGTAGGTCTGCACCTCCCCCTCGGCCACGGCCCGTGGCCGGGCCCTGTGTTACGGGGATACTACCGGGGATCAGGCCGGGATGCCCGATGCCGGTGTGCCCCACGCCGGGATTCCCGGCGGGAGCCCCAACGGGGTCCTGCGGGGGGGAGGCGCTGCGGTCCGCGGGGCTGCGGAAGCTCCGGCGCCTTGCGGACGTTCCGCGCAGCACGGTTGCTCCGCGGTGTGCCGGAGGAGGTACGGAAGGCAGGCAGCGGGCGGAGCGGCCGCTTGCAACGCAGGCAGCCCTCGGCGTCGTCGGTCATGGCTGGTTCCGGTTCTCCCTGGCAGTCTGGCTGGCGTCGGCCGCGGTGTCGGCAGCAGCACCAAAGTTGATGTGCCGCCGCCGGACCGGATTCCACTGGAGCGGCAGGCGTTTCCGCAGCCAGCAGGGACCCCGGCGGGAACAGCCAGGGCTGCCCTTCCTCTCGACGGCGTCCAGCGCGCCCGGCCAGGAGTTCAACGGAGGTCCGCATCGACGCAGCTCAGAGCCGCATTAATCCAGGACCAGTCCGCGTCCGCTGCCTCGCTGCAGCTCCACCGGGTGGATTTCGCCGAAGCCGCGGACGTCCTCGGCGGGGCGCGGAAGCAACACAAACCGTTCGTCGTGTTCCAGCGCGGATGCGGTCATGGAGTCCACCAGCACGGTCCCCGGATCGGCCAGCGCCGTGAGCCGGGCCGCCAGGTTCACTGTCGGGCCGTAGATATCGCCCAGCCGGGAGAGGATACGGCCCCACACCATGGCCACGCGGGCCTGCGGAAGGATCTCGTCCTCGGTGAACGCCTGGCACAGGGCGAGGGAGATTTCCGCGCCGGCGGCTGGGGTCTCGGCGATGTACAGGACTTCGTCACCGACCGTCTTGACCAGGCGGCCGCCGCCGACCGAGATGATCTCGGCGCACTTGTTCTCGAAGCGCTGGACCAGCTGGGCGAGGGTCTTTTCGTTCATTCTGCGGGACAGGCTGGTGTAGGAAACCAGGTCCGCGAACCCGACAGCACGCGCCAGCGGCAGCGGAGCGTCGTCCTCGTCGCCTTCGCGGCCTTCCTCGCTGGACGCCAGTCCGGCCTCGGCGCGCACGGCGAGGCGCTGGACACCGGCGTTGAGCTGGCGGCGCCAGGAGTAGAGCAGCATTTCCTCCATCGCGTCCACGAGCGAAGGCAGTTCACTGACCAGTCGTTTGCGCGCCACGGCGTCGGTGACGCCCTGCTGGTGGACCATGTCCTCGACAAGCGCTTCGATCTGCCAGACCACCATGCGGTCCGTCATCTGGCCGATGGCGCGGGTGACGGAAATCGCGGCTTCCTCGGTGAGCTTGCCGGACCGGACTTGGTCCACAACGGTGTTCAGCGCAGCCTGGTCACGTTCGGTGAAGGCAACGTCCTCGTCCCCGATGTTGGGAAACCCCAGGGCCCGCCAGAGTTTGCGGGCGGAGAGCAGGGACAGCCCGGCGCCGGCGGCGACTTCGCGCCGGCGGAGCTTGCGTTCCCCGCCGAGCAGCCGTTGCTCCAGGGCCTTCAGCGCGATGCGCTCGGCGGACATTGTGCCGGTGGGAGGCGCGACGTCGGCAGCCGGCCCGGCGTCGGCGTCGGGCTCGGCGTCGGTTCCGGTCGCGGCGTCCGGATCGGCGTCGTCGTCGTAATCAGAATCGGCGGCGTCGGTTCCCGGTTCAACCGTGACGTCAGTGTCGGAGGAATCAGGGAGCCAGGCTTCGGCGTTGGCCGCGCCTTCCGCAGCGTCCTCGTCCTCGCGGCTGGCCACGGAATCGAGGACGGCTTCCTGGAGGCTGGCGGTCTCGACGACGGCGTCCGGAACCTGTGACGGTTCCTCGTCCAGGAGCCCGGTGTCCTGGTGGACGTTCTCAGCGCTCATCTCTTCCACCTTCTCTCGTCTCCCACGGCCACGCCGCATCAGGGTAGTCCATCATGCCCTCGGAGCCCGCGATCCCCTCCGGCGGGAGATCGTTGATGGCGTCGAGGACGTAGTTCCGAAACGTCGCCACCTCCGGGACGTCGGGCACCACGGTGCGGCCGGGGTGTCCGGTCTCCAAGGATATGTTCCCCGATCGCAATACGCGTTGGAGAAACGACTGATCAATGACCACATTACGGACAGTGGCCAAGGGAACCTGCTGGTCGCGCCTCCGCAG
The DNA here is from genome assembly GCF_059383535.1 of Pseudarthrobacter sp. HLT1-3. Lineage (NCBI taxonomy): Bacteria > Bacillati > Actinomycetota > Actinomycetes > Micrococcales > Micrococcaceae > Pseudarthrobacter > Pseudarthrobacter sp. HLT1-3. The sequence continues at coordinate 138,695 of NZ_JBWZCJ010000003.1, forward strand.
CATGCCGTACCGGACAACCAGGCGCTGACTCGTCAGGGTGTACTTCGTGGCGTGCCAGGTCATGACCCGCGGCATGCAGTAGCCCAGCAGCACCCAGGCCGCCAGCGCAATGGCGGCCCCAATCAGCCAGGGCGTCCACTCCTTGGCCGAGCCTTTGATGAGCGGGACGAACTGGGCCGGGCCGCCCTTCACGATCCAGGCGCTGGCGTAGGCGGCCAGCGCCGGAACCAGAATAAACACCAGCGCCGGGACAATCAGGGTCCGGGGCTGCGGCCGGGTCACCACAATCACTTGCTCGCCGGGGAGAAGCTCTTTACGCATAACCGCTTTCGGTGCCCGGATTGCCGCCGGCCTGGCCCGGCGGTGTCCAGGGCCGCAGGTGCACGACGTCGCCGGCCGTCACGACGTGTTCATGTCCGCCGGAATCGACCACCAGGAGCGAGCCGTATTCATCCAGGCGCGTGGCGTGGCCGATGATTTCGTGGTCGCCGGGCAGCTGGGCGCGGACCTGCTTGCCGAGCGTGGTCAGCAGGTGCTCGACCCGCTTGTGCAATGAGGGGCCGCCGGCCATCCCGGCGGCGGGATCGCCGTCGGCGTTGCAGAAGCTGCGGTAGAGCGTGGCGAACCGGGACAGGTAGCTCTTCAGCAGCACGGTCCGGTCCACCGTGGTGGGGTGTTCCAGCAGGACCGAGGTGGCGGTCGGCACCGGAAGTTCGGCCTCGGTGAGGCTGACGTTCAGTCCGGTCCCCAGCACTACGGCCGGCACGGCGCCGCCGGCCATCGGGCCCAGCTGGGCGAGGATGCCGGCGATCTTCCGGCCGCGGACCAGGACGTCGTTGGGCCATTTGAGCTCCGCCGGGATTCCCGCGGTCTCCAGCAGCGCCTCGCGCAGGGCCAGTGCCGAGAGCAGCGAGAGCCAGGAGTAGCTGTGCGTCGGCAACGGGCGCCCCTCGGCGTTGACCGGGCGGAGCACCAGCGAGACGGAGACGGAGCTTCGGGCAGGGGCCTCCCAGTGGCGGTCAAGGCGGCCGCGCGCGGCGCTCTGAAATTCGGCGGTGAGCACGGTGAGGTCCGGGTACGCCCCGGGATCCTCGGTGACGCCGCGGAGCAGGTCGGCGTTGGTGGAGCCGGTGGATTCGACCACCGTGAGCCGGGCAATGCCGTGGGCGGCCAGGAACGACTCGTCACCGAGGGCGTTCACATCGAGGGGCGGTCGGTCCGGGGCTTCCTGCGCGGCTTCCATGCCTTGAATCCTACCGAGTCACGGCGCCCCCGGCGCCGGCCAGGGCGCAGGCAGCGTGGATGTTCCGGAAACTCAGAGGAAGATGTCAGGGATCAGCCGGTCTTCCGGGGCGCCCAGGCTGTATGGGGTGAAGTCCGTGACGCCGGCGGCGGCGAGGACCTGTTCGTCGGTGTAGAAGTTGCCGCTCCAGCTGCCGGATGCCGGGATGGCGTTGCTGCTGGTCAGCACGGCGTGCGCCGCGTCCGCCATGATTTCGGGGCCGCGGGCGCCCTGGACAATTTTTTCGCCGCCCGGCATGTTGCGGATGGCGGCGGTGTTGATCAGGGTGCAGGGCCACAGCGAGTTGACGTTGATCCCGTCGACTTTGAGTTCCTCGGCCAGTCCCAGGGTGGTCAGGCTCATGCCGTACTTCGCCATCGTGTACGCCAGGTGCATCCCGGCCCACTTGGGATCCAGGTTCAGCGGCGGGGAGAGCGTCAGGATCTGGCCGCCGTCGGATTCCCGCAGCGCGGGCAGGGCGAGCTTGGAAAGCAGGAAGGTGCCGCGGACATTGATGTCCTGCATCAGGTCATAGCGCTTCATGTCGACGCCGTCGGTCCGGGACAGGTCGATCGCGGAGGCGTTGTTGATGACGACGTCGATTCCGCCGAAACGTTCGATGGCGGCGGCCACCGCGCCGGCGACGTCGTCGTCGTTCCGCACATCGCCGACCAGCGGCAGGGCCTGGCCGCCGGCTGCCTCGATCTGTTCGGCGGCGGAGTAGACGGTGCCTTCCAGCTTGGCGTGCGGCTGGCCGGTTTTGGCCATCAGGACGATGTTGGCGCCGTCGCGGGCTGCGCGGGTCGCGATGGCCAGGCCGATGCCGCGGCTTCCCCCGGAGATGAGGATCGTGCGGCCCTGGAGGGAACCGGCGGCCTGGTAGGGCCCGTGTTGCTGGGATTGCTGGGCGGTGCCCGAAGCATCATTGCTCGAAGTCATGAGGACACTCTAGCGGAGTTATGTTACCGGCGAGTAACAACGATGCGCCGCGGTGTGTGCACCCTTGGCGCGGCCTACCGACGCTCCTGCCCAGTTGCTTTCCGGCTGAGCCCGGAATAGCCCGCCGGGCCCGCGCAATCCCGGGGGCTCAAGCCGGGCAATCCGCGGGCAACTGGGCTGGAGCGTCGCGGGCTGACGGCAACTTCCGCCAGCGCCGACGTGGCGGTGCCGGTGAGAGTCGGGCCGAATATTGTAGGTTTTCTACAGCGGCATGCGCCTTTGGCGTCACTAGACTTGCCATCAAGGCCCCGCCTTTGTGGATACCAGCTAAAGCGCCACGCAGGACCGGGCCCGCAGCACCGCAGCACCGCAGCACCGCAGCACCGCAGCACACGATTCAGCAGAAGCTACAGAGCCGGAGACACTTGATGAGCCACGATCTGACCACGACCGCGGGAAAGATTGCCGACTTCCGCGACCGCCAGGCCCGTGCTGAACAGCCCTCCGGCCCGGAAGCGATCGAGAAGCAGCACGCACGCGGCAAGAACACCGCCCGCGAGCGCATCGACCTGCTGCTCGACGTCGGCTCGTTCGTCGAGTTCGACGCCCTCGCCGTGCACCGCTCCACCGCATTCGGAATGGAGAAGAAGAAGCCACTGGGCGACGGCCTGGTCTCCGGCTACGGCACCGTGGACGGCCGTCCCGTGGCCGTGTACAGCCAGGACTTCTCCGTCTATGGCGGCTCGCTCAGCCAGGTCAACGGCGAGAAGATCGTCAAGGTCCAGGAATTCGCGCTGCGCAACGGCTGCCCCGTGGTCGGCATCCTCGACGGCGGTGGCGCCCGGATCCAGGAAGGCGTCGCCTCGCTGGCGATGTTCGCGGACATTTTCCGCAACAACGTCCACGCCTCCGGCGTCGTACCGCAGATTTCGCTGATCATGGGCCCGTCCGCCGGCGGCGCGGCCTACTCCCCCGCGCTGACCGACTACGTGGTCATGGTGGACAAGACCTCGCACATGTTTATTACCGGCCCTGACGTGATCAAGACCGTCACCGGTGAAGACGTGGACATGGAAACCCTGGGCGGCGCCCGCCAGCACAATGCCACCACGGGAACCTCCACCTACCTCGCCTCCGACGAGGCCGACGCCATCGAGTTCGTCCGCGAACTGCTGGACTTCCTGCCCTCCAACAACCTCGCCGAGGCCCCGGTGCTGGAGCATTCCCAGGAGCTGGAGCTCGACGCCGACGACCTCGCCCTGGACACGCTGATCCCGGATTCGGCCAACCAGCCCTATGACATGCGCAAGGTCGTCGGACAGCTCGTGGACGACGCGCACTTCCTGGAAATGCAGTCCCTCTACGCGCCGAACGTGATGATCGGCTACGGCCGGATCGAGGGCCACACCGTGGGCATCGTGGCCAACCAGCCGATGCAGTTCGCCGGCACGCTGGACATCGCCGCCTCGGAGAAGGCCGCCCGCTTTGTCCGGCACTGCGACGCCTTCAACATTCCGATCATCACCCTGGTGGACGTGCCGGGCTTCCTGCCGGGCAAGGACCAGGAGTTCCAGGGCATCATCCGCCGCGGCGCGAAACTGCTCTACGCCTACGCCGAGGCCACGGTGCCGAAGCTGACCGTGATCACCCGCAAGGCCTACGGCGGAGCGTACATCGTGATGGGCTCCAAGAAGCTCGGTGCGGACCTGAACCTGGCCTGGCCCACCGCGCAGATCGGCGTCATGGGCGCCCAGGGCGCCGTCAACATCCTCTACCGCCGCGAACTGGCCGCGGTCTCGGAGGACGGCGGCGACGTCGAGGCCAAACGCGCCGAGGTCATCCGGCAGTACGAGGAAGAGCTGCTCAACCCGTACCAGGCTGCCCAGCTGGGCTACGTGGACGCCGTCATTGCCCCGTCAGAGACCCGGGTGCAGATCATCAAGGGACTGCGTGCCCTGCGGGACAAGCGCGCCAGCCTGCCCGCCAAGAAACACGGGAACATTCCGCTGTGACGTCGGTTGAGCCTGAGGAGTCGACGCCGGCGGAGCAGCCCCTGCTCGCCGTCGTCAAGGGCGAGCCGACGCCGGAGGAGCTCGCGGCGCTGACCGCCGTCGTGCTCGCCCTGGGCAGCGGCGAAGCGGCTGCACCGGAGAAGCCTGGCGCCCGGCACTGGATCCGCCGGCAGCAGCTGCAGCTCGCACCGAAGCCCGGCCCCGGCTCGTGGAAGCGCAGCCGCGGCTGACGCACCCAAGGTGCGGACGCCCCTGCGGGACGTCCGCACAGAATGTCCCGCAGGAAAAGTGCAGCAACCCTTTCATAACAGCCGGAGCCCGGCTAGTCTCTTTCGGGTGACTATCGAAACCCCTGAACAGACTGCCCCCGGGCGCCCGCACACCGCCATCGACGCCGTCGCCGATGCCTTCACGGACACCCTGATCCGGCTTAACCCGAGCTTCGCCACCGAGCTCGGGCTCCCCGGGCACGAAACCGAGTACCAGGATTTCTCCCCCGCCGGGCATGAGGAGTTCGCGGCTGCCGCGCGGGAGGCGCTCGCCGCGCTGGACGGCCTGGAGCCGGCGGACGACGTCGACGCCGTCACCCTGGACGCCATGCGGGAGCGCCTCGGACTGCAGCTGGAGCTCCATGAATCCGGCTGGGGGCTGGCCGACCTGAACAACATCGCCTCCCCCGCCCAGGAAATCCGCGCGATCTTCGACCTGATGCCGATGGACACCGCCGCGCAGTGGGCCCACATCGCCGGCCGCGCGCACAACGTCCCCGCAGCCCTGGACGGTTACATCGTGGCGCTGCGCGCCGCAAAGGACGATGGCAAGGTCGCCGCCGCCCGCCAGGTGAAGATCGTGATCGAACAGACCACCAAGTACGCCGCAGCGGACGGTTTCTTCGCGAAGCTTGCCGCCAACGCCAAAACCGCGGACGGCCCGCTGCCCGCAGATGTACAGGCCAGGCTCGACGCCGGCGCTGCCGACGCGCGCACGGCATACTCCCGGCTGGCCGGCTTCCTGGAAGCCGAACTGCTGCCCGTCGCCCCGGAGCGGGACGCCGTCGGCCGCGAGCGCTACTCCCTGGCATCCCGTGCCTTCCTCGGCGCCACGGTGGACCTCGAGGAAACTTACGCCTGGGGTGTGCAGGAACTCGACCGCCTGATCGCCGAACAGGAGCGGGTGGCCGGGGAGATCCGCCCCGGCGCCACCGTTGCGGAAGCCAAGGAGGTCCTGAACACTGATCCTGCCCGGCAGCTCCAGGGCACCGAGGCCCTCCGTGTGTGGATGCAGGATCTCTCCGACAGGGCCGTGGCCGACCTCGCCGGCGTACACTTCGACATTCCCGATGTTATGAAAACCCTGGAGTGCAGGATCGCCCCGACCGACGAGGGCGGCATCTACTACACCGGCCCCTCGGACGACTTCAGCCGCCCGGGCCGCATGTGGTGGTCCGTGCCGCCGGGCGAGGACACGTTCACCACCTGGGCCGAGACCACCACGGTTTACCACGAGGGCGTCCCGGGGCATCACCTGCAGGTGGCGACCGCCACCTACCGCCGCGAGCTGCTGAACAAGTGGCGCCGGAACGTCTGCTGGACCTCCGGGCACGGCGAGGGCTGGGCACTCTACGCCGAGAAGCTGATGCAGGAGCTGGGCTACCTGAAGGATCCGGGCGACCACATGGGCATGCTGGACATGCAGCGGATGCGCGCCGCCCGGGTGGTGTTCGACATCGGTGTCCACCTGGAGTTGGAGGTGCCCGAGCGTTGGGGGTCGGGCACCTGGACTCCGGACAAGGGGTACGAGTTCCTGAAGCAAAACCTTGCGATCAGCGAGGGCCAGCTTCACTTCGAGTTCACCCGCTACCTCGGCTGGCCGGGCCAGGCGCCGTCGTACAAGGTCGGCCAGCGGCTCTGGGAGCAGATCCGCGCCGAGCTCGAGTCCCGACCCGGTTTCGATCTCAAGGCCTTCCACACCAAGTCGCTGAACATCGGTTCGGTCGGTCTCGACACCCTCAGGCGGGCGCTGCTGGAGTAGCCGCGCCCCGTCCCGAAGGGCCCACACCTCACGAGACAATCGCCACACCCGGGGTTGGAATAACTTCACAAAGGGGCAGTTTTTCGGCGTAATCCCAGTGATTCAGTGCTTGTGGTCGAAAATTGGCCACGTAATGTTTCTCAACATCCGTTCGCCGTGATAGTGGCGCCGGATCTAGCGTGTTCCAGTGAGCACTCAGACAAGCACCCCCGCACCCGCCGGAAAGACCGGCTTCCAGCTGCCCAAATGGGCCGGCTCGTTCGGCTTCCAGATCATCGCCGCCCTGATCGTGGGCCTGGGGCTCGGCCTCCTGGCCAAGTACACGGGCAGCACCAAGGCGAGCCCCAACGGCCTCGGCGCCACGCTGCAGACCATCGGCTCCAGCTATATTTCACTGCTTCAGACCGCCGTCGTCCCTCTCATCTTCACCGCTGTCGTCAGCTCCATCTCGAACCTGCGGGCCGTCTCCAACGCCGCCAAGCTCGCCTGGAACACGCTGCTCTGGTTCGCCATCACCGCGCTGATCTCGGTACTGATCGGCATCGGACTCGGCGTGCTCCTGCAGCCCGGCGCCAACACCGGCATCACCCAGGAAGCCAAGTACTCGGGCAAGTCCGGCGACTGGTGGTCCTTCCTGGTCGGCCTGTTCCCGAAGAACTTCCTGGGACTCGGTGCCAGCACCACCGTCACGGAGGGCGTCGCCACCACCTCGGTGAGCTTCAATGTCCTGCAGATCCTTGTGATCGCGATCGCCGTCGGCATCGCAGCACTCAAGGTCGGCAAGGCCGCCGAGCCCTTCCTGAACCTCAACGCCTCCGCCCTTGCTGTGATCCAGAAGGTCCTCTGGTGGATCATCCGGATCGCCCCGATCGGCACCGTCGGCCTGATCGGCAACGCCGTGGCGATCTACGGCTGGGACACCATAGGCTCCCTGGGCAAGTTCACCTTTGCCATCTATGTGGGCCTGGCCCTCGTGCTCTTCGTCGTCTACCCGATCCTGGTCCGCACCCACGGACTCTCGATCAAGCAGTACTTCTCCGGCGTCTGGCCGGCCGTGCAGCTGGCCTTTGTTTCCCGCTCCTCGGTGGGTACCCTGCCGCTGACGCAGCGCGTGACCGAACGCAGCCTGGGCGTCCCCCGCGCCTACGCCTCGTTCGCCGTGCCGCTGGGCGCCACCACCAAGATGGACGGCTGCGCCGCGATCTACCCGGCCATCTCCTCGATCTTCGTGGCGCAGTTCTTCGGCATCGAGCTCGATTTCACCCAGTACCTGCTGATCGCCCTCGTCTCCGTGCTGGGCTCCGCCGCAACCGCCGGCACCACCGGCGCCGTTGTAATGCTGACCCTGACCCTCTCCACACTGGGACTGCCGCTGGCCGGCGTCGGGCTCCTGCTGGCGATCGACCCGATCCTGGACATGGGCCGCACCGCCGTCAATGTGGCCGGGCAGGCCCTGATCCCCACCATCGTGGCCAAGCGCCAGGGCATCCTCGACGAGACGCTGTACAACGCACCGCGCAACGGTGACCCGTTCGCCGACGAAGTCGACAACACAGCCGACGACACAGCCGACGGTACAGGCGGCGCGGATTCCGCCGATGCCGCTCCGTCCGCTGCCGCCGTTCCCGCAGCGTCGCCGGAAGGCCGCGCGTTGGCCGGCGCCAAGGCGTAACCGACCGCACCAGGCTCAACCAAAGAAATCCCCGGGAGCAGTTCAAGCTCCCGGGGACTTCTTCAGTTAAGCCGCCCTCTTCCGTTAGGCCGCGTCAGGAACGGCCGGGCGAAAAGTCCCTAGTGGCCCCCTCCGCCAATCACACCCTTCTCGACGGCTTTGGTGACGGCGTCAGCCTCGGCCTGGGTCAGCGTGCCGTCGGTGACAGCCTTATCCAGCTTGGTCTTCAACGCCGCCGCGCGGTCGGCCTGGGCCGCAGTCCGCAGTTCCGCCAGCGCCGCGGTCACCTTGGATTCCTCAATCCCGAGCGACGCCGCCAGCGACTTTGCCAGTGCCGCGTCCCTGGTGGCGCTGTCCGGTTTGGTGCCTTCGGCCGGGGTGGTCGGCCTGTTGGCTTCGCGGAAGGCCTGGAGGGCCTCGGTCACCTTGGCCTCGTCCACGCCGAGCTTGGCAGCCAATTCGGCAGCCTGGGCCACGCCGCGCTCACCGCCGCGGCCGGGTCCGTGGCCGCCGCGCATACCCTGGCCGTCGGTGGTGCCCGGTGTCGCCTCTGCCGAAGCGCTGGTGCTGGGAGTGGGAGTGGTGGCTGCTGAGGCCATCCCGGTAACGCCAAGGCCTGCGCCCAGGGCCAGAGCCCCGGCGGAGATGGCGAGCGTTATTCTCTTGGTGCGTGACATGTGCTGTCTCCTGGTCTGCAGCACGGTGATGGCTGCGGTTGGTGGTTGTCTCTTCCAAGACGTAGTTCAAGTCTCCGCCGGCCGCTTCAGCCGGAGCTGTTGGGAACCTTTCATCTTCCTGTGAAGGCAAATGGGAAAAGTTGCCCTGAGTGCAAACATGCACGTAGTGTAATTGCGTGTCCACATCCCCCTCCCGCGCCGCCACGCCCCCCGCGCCGGGTTCCGCGCCGGGGGCGCCGTCGCGCCGCGAACTGAACAAAGCAGCCACCCGCCAGGCCATCACCGGCGCCGCCCTGGCGCTGCTCCGATCCCAGGGCCCCGGCCACTTCACCGTCGAGGACATCGCCGACGCCGCCGGCATCTCCCGGCGGACGTTCTTCAACTACTTCGGCAGCACCGAAGCCGCCATCGCCGCCGTCACGTTCGGCTTCCTGGACACGGCGCTTCAGCAGTTCCGGCTCAGGCCCGCCAGCGAACCTTTCCTGGAGTCGGCCCGGGCCGCCCTCGTCGAACTCGCCGACCCGATGACGGTGGCGCCGATGGCGGAGCTGTACAGCCTTGGCCAGGCCAATCCGCAGCTCAGCCGGTCCGAGCTGGAAGCCTGGGACCACTGCACGGCGCAAATCATTTCCGCTGCCCGCGAGCGCGTCAGCGGGGGCGGCGTCGAACTCGACGAACTGTACCTCCGTGCCCTTGCCGGGTCCGTCATCTCCTGCGGCAAAGCCGCGATGGACGTCTGGTTCGCCCGCTGCGGCGGATCGCTGACGCCGGATTCCCTGTCAACCCTCCGGCAACTCCTGATCGATAGCATGAGCCTGCTGGGCTCAGGGTTCGCCCGCCCCGACACCGTCCAGGCTGCCACCCCGGCCGCCGACACCACCGCCACCCCTTCCCCAGATCGGCACTGACATGGCCCTACTGCTCTACCGCCTCGGCAAGTTCTCCTACCGACACCGCTGGCTCGTCATCTCCCTGTGGCTCGCCGTTATGGTCGCCGTCGGTGGCGCGGCAGCCGCCTTCCACGGCACCCTGTCCAACAACTTCCAGATTCCGGGCACCGAAACCCAGCAGATGGCGGACAAGCTCAAACAGGAGCTTCCCTCTTCCTCCGGCGGCTCCGCCAGCGTGGTGTTTGAAGCCAACGATGCCCAGTTCAGCCCGGCCGGTAAAGAAGCCGTCTCGGCCGCGCTGGCCAAACTCAAGACCCTCCCGGACGTCCGGGGCACGGTTGATCCGTTCGCCACCCAGTCGCAGCTGGACAAGGCGGCCGCAGACCTGGCCGCCGGGCAGGCCCAGTCCGATGCCGGGAAGGCCCAGCTGGAGACGGCCGCGGCCGAAATCGCCGCAGGAAAGGCCCAGCTGGATGCTGCCGAACAGCAGATGACGGCCGCGGGACTGCCGGCCGCGGCGATCGACGCGCGCCTGGGCCAGCAGAAGGCAGCACTGGCCGACGGTCAGGCAAAGCTCGACGCCGGCACCAAAGAACTTGCGGCAGGTGCGGAAAAGCTGGCCCTCGGCACCCGCCAACTGGAGGCCTCGAAGGGCCTCCGCTTCGTCTCCGAGGACGGCAAGGCCGCGATCGCGCAGGTCCAGTTCACCACCTCCATCAACGGGCTCAAGCCCGAGGTCCGGCAGGAAGTCCAGGACATCGTCAAGGAGGTTTCCGCCGCCAACGTGACGGCCCTGCCCAGCAAGGAAATCAGCGAGGACATCTCCGAGCTCTTCGGCACTGCCGAGATCATCGGCATCGCGATTGCCGCCCTGGTCCTGATCATCATGCTCGGGACGCTGGTCGCCGCCGGACTTCCGCTGCTGATGGCCGTCGTCGGCGTCGCCGTCGGTGTGGGCGGTACGTTCGCCCTGAGCGGCGCCGTGGACATGAGCTCCATTTCCCCGATGCTGGCGCTGATGCTCGGCCTCGCCGTGGGCATTGATTACTCCCTGTTCATCGTCAACCGGCACCGCGGCCAGCTGCTCGCCGGCATGGACCCCGAGGAGTCCGTGGCGCTGGCGACCGGCACGTCCGGCAATGCCGTGCTGTTCGCGGGCCTCACCGTCATCATCGCCCTGGCGGCCCTCGTCGTCCCGGGCCTTCCGTTCCTCGCCGTTATGGGTCTTTCCGCCGCCGCGACGGTGGCCGTCGCCGTCGTCGTTGCTTTGACCCTGACGCCGGCAATCCTCTCCCTCGTGGGGCGGAAACTGATCTCCAAGCGGGCCTGGGCCAAGGCGGAGCAGCACAACGCCGCTCCCGGCCATGAAACCGAGGACCGCGCTAAGGACGAATACCGCAGCAGCCACGGCTGGGGCGGCATCGTCACCAGCCACCCGTGGCTGGCCCTGCTGGCCGGCGTCGTGCTGCTCGGTGTCGTGGCGCTGCCCGCCAGCCAGCTGCGGCTCGCCCTGCCGGACGCCAGCTCCGAGCCGGTCGCCTCACAGGCCTTCAAGGCCTACGACGTCACCAAACGGAGCTTCGGCGAGGGCATGACCGGCCCCATCATTGTGGTGGGCGACCTGCCCGAGGGCCTGAGCGAAACCGAGGCGCAGGCCAAGCAGTTCGACGTCGCAGACATCCTGCGCGGAACCGGGAATGTCACCGCCGCCGTGCCGCTGGCCCTGAGCGAGGACCGCCGCACCGCAGTGTTCCAGGTGATCCCGAACGAGGGCCCGGCCAGCGCCAGCACCGTCCAGGTTGTCTCCGAGCTCCGCGCCGAAAAGGGCCAGATCAGGGACACCACCGGGGTGAGCATCGGGCTCACCGGGCAGACCGCCGGCAACGTCGATGTGTCCACCAAACTTGGCGACGCACTGCCGCCGTACCTGGCGATCGTCGTGGGCCTCTCGCTGATCCTGCTGCTGCTGGTGTTCCGCTCCATCTGGGTGCCGCTGCTGGCCACCGGCGGGTTCCTGCTCTCGCTCGCCGCGGCGTTCGGCGCCGTCGTCGCTGTCTACCAGTGGGGCTGGCTGGGGGCGATCTTCGGCGTGGAGAACCCGGGCGCCGTGCTGAGCTTCCTGCCGATCATCCTGATCGGTGTGCTGTTCGGCCTGGCCATGGACTACCAGGTGTTCATTGCCTCCGGCATGCGCGAGTCCTACAGGCACGGCGAATCGGCCAAGCATGCGGTCCGCTCGGGCTTCAGCCACGCCGCTGCCGTGGTCACTGCGGCCGCGATCATCATGGTCAGCGTGTTCTCGGGCTTCATCTTCTCGCACCTGAACATGGTCCGGCCGCTCGGCTTCGCGATGGCCTTCGGCGTCCTGATCGACGCGTTCGTGGTCCGGATGACAATCGTCCCGGCCGTGATGTACCTGCTCGGTGAGAAGGCCTGGTGGCTGCCGCGCTGGCTGGACCGTGTCCTGCCCGACGTGGATGTTGAGGGCGCCAAACTGCGCAAACCGGCCACGACGCCGTCGGACGTCCCCGAACCCGCTGCGGCCACCGCCCGGTAAGCGTCACCGGCTGCCAGCCGGCTGCCAGAAGGGGTTCCACGAGCCGCCCGCCGAATATTCCGATCGGCGGGCGGCTTTGTTGCGGCCGCGTTCGGCGAGTGACGCTTTGAGTTGGGTAGCCAACCAGGCTTGGCGACCTGGCCGACGGACTGGAAAAGCGAGTGCGATTTACGGTCTGGCCTAGGATCGGCGCATGCTTATACACCCGGACCGGAGGCAGGGCCTCTCGTCGCCGTCGAACTCGTCATCTCGGTGATCGCATGTCCAATTTCCGGCTGGCTGGGCGACACGCGGGTGCGAACGAAGGTCGCCGCAGCCGGGGCCCCGCTGTACGCGGTAAGCCGCACCGGCTTTGCCCCGCGACATCAAGGACAGCCCCGGAAGGCACGTCAGTTGCTTGCTGAATCACACTGGCTAAAACCAATTCCAATATTGCCGGTGCCTATTGTTCAGGCTGCGAATTTACTCTGCCTGCGGGTGCGGAGAAGATCCTTGGCTCTTTTACGGCGGTGGCTGGGGCTCTCTGCCTCGGCCAGGTCCGGCTCCGCTTCATTGACCGTGGTTCCCGGGAGTGGTGGTGCGGTGGATTGGTAGCTGTGGCCGGTGGGGGTGGTGGTTTCGATGGTGTGTCGGGGGCCGGGGCGTGGGCGTGCGGTCCAGCCGGGGAGTTCTTTGGTGTGGTTGCAGGCTTCGCAGAGTCCGGCGCCGTTGCTCTGGGTCGTGGTGCCGCCGTGGTGCCAGGGGATGATGTGGTCGTAGTGGCGGATGGGGGCGTCGCAGTACGGGGTGCGGCAGGTGTCGTCGCGGGCCGTCAGGAAGCGTCGGAGCCCGGGCGGGAAGAGCCGGGCGCGGGAGTCCAGTGCGGTGAGGGTGCCGGTGCCGGGGGCGGTGTAGAGCCGGCGGAGCCAGACGTTCATGGCCGCCTCCCCGGCAGCCCGTCCGTCCGCGCCCGCGCCGGTTTCATCCGTTCCAGCGGTCTGGAGCAGGTCGCGGGCCCAGCCGGCGGGGACGATGCCGTAGCCGGGGAGCCGGGCGGGTTCGCTGTCGCCCTGGAAGAGGGTCCGGTCGGTCATGACGAGCTGGATCTCGATGCCGCTGATCCCGCCGGCTTTTCCGGTGCTGCGTTCGACCAGAGCGTCGGCCATGAGCTGGCCCCGGGTGCGGGTGTCCCCGCCCGAGCGCAGGGTGTCCGCGGCCCGGGTCAGTGCGGCGTAGGCGGCGACGCCGGCCGAGACCGGGAGCAGGGCGGTGAGGTAGCACATGGTGTCCGGGGCCGGGCTGAGGCTGACGTGCCGTTCGGTGGCGGCGTGGCTGGCGCGCTGGGTCACGGAGCGGGGGTCCCGCCGGTACGCGGCGGCACGGGCCGCGGCGATGATCTGCCGGTCCCCGGCGCCGTTGAAGGTTCCGGTGTCGGGGGCGAGTTCGGCGTCGACGGCGCAGCGGTCGGCCGCGGACAGGCAGGCGGTTTCCCTCACGATCAGGGTCGCGCGCCATTCGTTGAGCTGCCCGGACTCCAGCGCAGCCAAAGTGTGGGGCATTTCGGTCACGAGGGCCCTCGCCAGGCCGAGGAGCCGGCCGCCGCGGGCCGGGGATTCCCGCCGGGCGAGGGCGATCTGCGCGCCGACCCCGGCGCCCTGTTCGGCCGCGGGCACCCCAACGTCCCCCTGTTCGCGGCGCTGGAGCAGATCGAAGGCCACGGATAGACGGGCCTGACGGGCAGCCAGGGCAGACTTTCGGTCTTCAAGGGTCTGGATTTCAGCAATCAAGCGCGCACTGTCCAGCTCAGGCACGCCGCCGCACAGCGCTATGCCTGCATCTTCGGTTGCCGTCCTGTTCCCGCAACTGAAGGCGCAGTTGCACTCCACTGCTGCCAGAGCCCCCGCGGCTGACTGAGTACCGTCCATGGCTCAAGTGTCCCGGAGGGCTATGACATTATTGAGGGCCAACAGAAGCCGGTCAACCGCTTCGGAGGCCATCGGGGAGGTCCCCACGCCGGACGTAGATATCGGCACACGGCTAAGGACTACCGCCACTTCAAGTCGGGTCGTGACAGTCGCCAACGCGGAGCTTAGCTCCTCCAACCGCCGCCAGGCTTCGACCTGTCCTGCGCTGCTCTCAGGCAAAGTAACCTCCTCAAGCGCGCGGCCGCACATCGCTATCACTCTACGGAGTTCTTCTTCCGGTCCTTGGTTCCCGTCCATGAAATCAACCTTCCCATCGACCTCTGACAAAAAGGGCACGGCGACGACGAGCCCCAGGAACTAGGCTGGAGCGGTGACCCGCCTCATTCTTGCCTCCCAGTCCCCCGCCCGCACCAAGCTGCTGACCGACGCCGGCATCCGGCACGAGGTCCTTGTCTCCGATGTGGACGAGGACGCCGTCCAGGCCCGTTACGGCGTCACGGATCCGCACGACACCGCCCTGCTGCTGGCCCGGGCAAAGGCCGAGGCCGTCGCCTCGCTGCCGGAAGCCGACGGCGCGCTGGTGATCGGCTGCGATTCGGTCTTTGAGTTCGACGGCGAGGCGCACGGGAAGCCGTACACCGCCGACGTTGCCCGGGAACGGATGCTCCGGATGAGCGGCAGCAAGGGAGTGCTGCACACCGGCCACTGGCTGGTCGACTGCCGTGACACCGAAGGCTCCGAGGAGTCCGGCCCGGCTGGCTCCGGCGCGACCCTCGGTCACGTCACGTCCGCCGAGGTCCACTTCATGGAGATGAGCGCCGAGGAAATCGACGCCTACATCGCCACCGGGGAACCGCTCGAGTGCGCAGGGTCCTTCACGATCGACGGCTACGGCGGGGCTTTCATCCGCAAGGTCGACGGCGACCCGCACGCCGTCGTCGGGCTGTCCATCTCCACCCTCCGCGGGCTGCTGGGCCAGGCACAGGTGGGCATCACCGACCTGTGGACCACCGGTGCCGCGGATCCCGCCCTGCTCCGGGCCGAGTGAGCTAATTCGCAGAGCTTTTGTAGCAATCCTACAAAGGCCGGGCGCTTTACCCGCGGAATCCGCAAGTAATATCGGCGGAACCCACAAAACCGCGCTAGGCTCCCTGAAGGAAAGAAGGAGACGCCTTGTCAGCAAATTCGGAGCAGTCCGCAAATACCGTGCAGCGATCGGCCCAGGAGGGCGGCGCTGTTGCATCCCGCCGGATGAGCAAGGTGCTGATCGCCAACCGCGGCGAAATCGCGGTGCGCATCATCCGCGCCGCACGCGATGAAGGCCTCGCCTCCGTGGCCGTCTACGCGGACCCGGACCGCGACGCGCTGCACGTCAAGCTCGCCGACGAGGCCTATGCCCTGGGCGGCAACACCGCAGCCGAGTCCTACCTCGTGATGGACAAGCTGATCGAGGTCGCCCACCGCTCCGGCGCCGATGCCATCCACCCCGGCTACGGCTTCCTGGCCGAGAACGCCGAGTTCGCCGCCAAGGTGATCGACGCCGGCATCACCTGGATCGGGCCCTCCCCTGCCGCGATCTCCGCCCTGGGCGACAAGGTCCAGGCCCGCCACATCGCCGAAAAAGTCGGCGCACCGCAGGTTCCCGGCACCGCCGACCCGGTGGAGTCCGCCGACGAAATCCTCGAGTTCGTCGACAAGTTCGGCCTGCCGGTCGCGATCAAGGCAGCCTTCGGCGGCGGCGGACGCGGCATCAAGGTGGCCCGCACCCGCGAGGAAATCCCCGAACTGTTCGAATCCGCCGTGCGTGAAGCCGTCGCCGCCTTCGGCCGCGGCGAGTGCTTCATTGAGCGGTTCCTGGACGCCCCGCGCCACGTCGAGACCCAGTGCCTCGCCGACGCGTACGGCAACGTGGTGGTGGTCTCCACCCGCGACTGCTCGCTGCAGCGCCGCAACCAGAAGCTCGTCGAAGAAGCCCCGGCCCCGTTCCTCACCGAGGAGCAGAACCGCCGGCTCTACGAATCCTCCAAAGCCATCCTCAAGGAGGCCGGCTACCTCGGCGCCGGAACCTGCGAGTTCCTCGTGGGCCAGGACGGCACCATCTCCTTCCTGGAGGTCAACACCCGCCTCCAGGTGGAGCACTGCGTCTCCGAGGAAGTCACCGGCATCGACCTCGTCCGCGAGCAGTTCCGGCTGGCCCGCGGCGAGGAACTCGGCTACGGGGACCCCGAAGTCCGCGGCCACTCGATCGAGTTCCGCATCACCGGCGAGGACCCGGGCCGGAACTTCATGCCCGCCCCGGGCACCATCACCCGGCTGTTGAACCCCACCGGCCCCGGCGTCCGGATCGACTCCGGCGTGGAGCAGGGCGACGTCATCAGCGGCAACTTCGACTCGATGCTCTCCAAGCTCATTGTCACCGGAGCCACCCGCCCGCAGGCCCTGCAGCGCGCCCGCCGCGCGCTCGAGGAAATGGTCGTCGAGGGCATCCCCACCGTCATCCCGTTCGACCTCGCCGTCGTCACCGACCCCGACTTCGCTCCCGCCGAGGGCCCGTTCAAGGTCCACACCCGCTGGATCGAGACGGCTTTTGTCAATGACATCCCCGCCTGGACGCCGACCGGCACGGAGGCTGAAGCGCCCGACGCCGGCGAACGCCAGCGCGTCGTCGTCGAGGTCGGCGGGAAACGCCTGGAAGTTGTCCTCCCGGCGTCGCTGGTCACCGGCGGCGGCACGGGCGGCGGCAAGCCGGCCAAGGCCAAGAAGCGCTCCCGCAGCGGCGGCGCCGTGGTGGCCGCCAGCGGCAACGCCCTGACCTCCCCCATGCAGGGCACCATCGTGAAGGTGGCCGTGGGCGAGGGCGACCTCGTTGCCGAGGGTGACCTTGTGGTGGTCCTGGAAGCGATGAAGATGGAGCAGCCGCTCACCGCGCACCGCGCCGGAATCGTGATCGGACTGTCCGCCTCCGCCGGCGAGACAGTTTCCGCAGGCGCCATCATCGCCCTGATCGAGGACTCGGCTGCCGAGTAGCCCCTATCCTGCGGCGGGACGCGGGGCGCGCCTCTGGCGCCCCCGTGTCCCGCCCATGCAGACTTGGTCTGTGAAGCCATTTCTGCTGCTCGCCTCCCGGGCCGAGGACGCCGCCGCCGAGGACGAATACGAGGCCTACCTGCGCTACTGCGGGCTCGAACCCGCGCAGCTGAGGCGCATCCGGATGGAAGCCGCTCCCCTGCCGCCGCTGGAGCTCTCCGAGTACTCCGGCGTGATCGTGGGCGGGAGCCCATTCACGTCCAGCGACCCCGCAGACGAAAAAAGCGACGTCCAGCACCGGGTGGAGCACGAGCTCGCCGGGCTGCTGGACCGGGTCGTGGCCAAGGACTTCCCGTTCCTGGGCGCCTGCTACGGAGTCGGCACCCTGGGGCGGCACCAGGGCGCCGTGATCGACCGGACCTACGGCGAAGGACTCGGCGGCGTGACCATCAAGCTGACGGAGGAAGGGCTGGTGGATCCGCTCCTGCGAGGGCTGCCGGACAGCTTCACGGCCTTCACCGGCCACAAGGAGGCCTGCACCGTCCTCCCCGCCCACGCCGTGCTGCTGGCCAGTTCCGCCGCCTGCCCCGTGCACATGTTCCGGATCAAGGCCAACCTCTACGCCACCCAGTTCCACCCGGAACTCGATGCCCAGGGTTTGGTCACCCGGATCGACATCTACCGCCACGCCGGCTACTTCCCGCCGGAATCCGCCGAGATGCTGATGGAGGATGCCCGGCGGTTCTCCGCCACCGAGCCGATGAAGATCCTGCGGAACTTCGTGGAGCGCTACGCGAGCTAGCCCGTCCCGGACCGCGCTCCGGGCCCCTGCCTCCTGGCTCCGGGCTCCGGATTAGGGGCTCCTTGCTCCTGGCTCCTGCCCTCCTGGTTCCTGCCCAGTTGCCGTCCCGCAGTCTGGCGCAGACACGGAAATGCCCGGCGTGTTCAGTGAACACACCGGGCATTTCCATCAGCAACTGGGCTGGAGCGTCAGCCCCGGCCCCTAAGCGGGGGTCAGGCGACGTTGTTGGTGTACTCCAGGTCGCGGGTTTCCTTGCTGACGAACAGTGCGATCAGAGTCAGCACCGACATGCTGGCGAGGTAGACGCCGACCAGGCCGGGGCTTCCCTTGCCCATTTCCCAGAGCCAGACGGCGATGAACGGGGCCACGGCCGCACCGAGGATGCTGGAGACGTTGTAGCTGATGGCGGATCCGGTGTACCGGACGTTTGTCGGGAACAGCTCCGGCAGCAGCGCGCCCATCGGTCCGAAGGTCAGTCCCATCAGGGAGAAGCCGATGATCAGCAGGGCCATCGTGCCCACAAAGCCGGCGCTGAACAGCGGGATGAAGAGCAGGCCGAAGGCGAAGATGCCGAGGGTCACGGCGATCAGCATCTTGCGGCGGCCGTACTTCTCAGCCAGCGGACCGGAGACCAGGGTGAAGATACCGAAGAATACGACGCCGGCAATCAGCATCCAGAGGAAGTCGTTGCGGGTGTAGCCCAGGCCGGGAACGAACGCGGCAGCCGCGGCCTCGGTCATCGGCTTGCCGGCCTTCTCGGCTGCAGCCCTGGCTGCGTCCAGGGTGGCGGGGCGGGTGCCGTAAGTCAGCGTGAAGGTTGTCATCAGGTAGAACAGCACGTAGGTGGCGAGCATGATGAACGTGCCGAGGATCAGCTGGTGCCAGCTGGTCTTGAAGACGCGGGCCAGCGGCAGTTTGGCAACTTCTTTGGATTCCAGAACCTTGGTGAAGGCCGGGGTTTCGATCAGCTTGAGCCGGACGTAAAGGCCGATGATAACCATGACGGCGCTGAGCAGGAACGGCACACGCCAGCCCCACTCCATGAAGGCCGTCGGGGACAGGGCGTAGCTGAAGACCAGGAAGATCACGTTGGCGATGATGAAACCGATCGGGGCACCCAGCTGCGGGAACGTGCCGTAGATGGCGCGCTTGTTGGCCGGGGCGTTCTCGGTGGCCAGCAGGGCCGCGCCGCTCCACTCGCCGCCGAGGGCGAGGCCCTGGGCAAAGCGCATCACAACCAGCAGGGCCGGAGCCCAGAATTCCCAGCCCGGCACGAGGGCCGTGGGCAGGCAGCCGATCAGGAACGTGGCAATCCCCATGGTCAGCAGCGATGCCACCAGGGTGCCCTTGCGCCCGAACTTGTCACCGAAGTGGCCGAAGACAATGGAGCCGAGCGGCCGGGCGATGAACGCGACGCCGAAGACGGCGAAGGAGCTCAGCAGCTGCGTGGTCTCGTTCTGGCCGGGGAAGAACAACCGGGGGAAGACGAGCACAGCGGCGGTGGCGTACACGTAGAAGTCGTAGAACTCAACGGTGGTGCCAACAAGGCTGGCGACGATGACGCGGCCGCGCGAGTTCACCGGCTGGGCCGACCCCTGCTTCGAAACGTTAACAGTGGATGACATGTAGTAGCGCTTTCATGAAGACCGGGCTGGTGCACCCTGAGGTCGCCCGGATAAGGATAAGTAGGATTACATAATAGTTCCCGTAGTCCATTCGCTGGACAAGCGTTCCACCATGTGGACTTTTTCATTTGTCTCACGTGGTGGTCATCACACTATGCCTCACCGCGCTCCTCACGCCGTAATAAACGCGCCGATAGGCAAACGTCACAGCACGTTAACAAACCGCGATGGTCCCGGAAACGCGGCTTCCCTACCTTGGAAGGACAACATCCCAAGGAGGTCCCCGTGACTGCTGAACGCACCGCAAGCGCCGATACCGGCGTTTCCCCCCACACTTCACCAGCCGAAGCCGGCCCTGCCGCCGCCGGCACCGCCCTCGGCGGCCCCGCCCTTGAATACCGACCCGGCCGCTGGATCGCCAATTGGGACGCCGAGAACAAGGACCAGTGGGAGTCCCTGGGCCGCAACATTGCCCGGCGCAACCTGAACTGGTCCATCTTCGCCGAGTTCCTCGGCTTTGTGGTCTGGCAGCTCTGGTCGATTGTGGTGGTCCAGCTGCCCGCAGCCGGTTTCAGCTTCACCACTTCGGAAATCTTCTGGCTCATCTCGATGCCCAGCCTGGTCGGAGCCACCCTCCGGATCCCCTACACCTTTATGGTCCCCCGCTTCGGCGGCCGCAACTGGACCATTGTCTCGGCCCTGCTGCTGCTGATCCCCTCCATCGGCCTGGCCATGTGCGTCTCCAACCCGGAAACCCCGTTCGGCACGATGCTGCTGGTGGCGGCCCTGGCGGGCTTCGGTGGCGGCAACTTCGCCAGCTCGATGGCCAATATCACCTTCTTCTACCCGGCCCGGGAAAAGGGCTGGGCGCTGGGCCTGAACGCCGCCGGCGGAAACCTGGGCGCCGCCGTCGCACAGCTGGCGGTCCCGATCGCCATCACCTTGCTGGCCGCCGGCACCGTGAACCTGCCGGTCGCCGGACTCATGTGGGTCCCGCTGATCCTGCTCGCCGCGTTCGGCGCCTGGAAATACATGGACAACCTCACCAGCGCCAAGGGCGACGTCGCGGGCTCGCTCGCCGCGCTCAAGGAGCCGCACCTCTGGATCATGGCGCTGCTCTACATCGGCACCTTCGGCTCGTTCATCGGCTTCGCCGGAGTCTTCCCCAAGCTCATCAAGGACTACTTCCCGGCATTCTCCTCCATCGGCGTCGGCACCGTGGCCCTTTCCCTCGCGTTCCTGGGCCCGCTGGTCGGCTCGC
Organism: Pseudarthrobacter sp. HLT1-3; assembly: GCF_059383535.1. NCBI lineage: Bacteria > Bacillati > Actinomycetota > Actinomycetes > Micrococcales > Micrococcaceae > Pseudarthrobacter > Pseudarthrobacter sp. HLT1-3. The sequence goes on from NZ_JBWZCJ010000003.1 coordinate 159,374, forward strand.
TGGCCCGCCCCTACGGCGGCCGGATGGCGGACCGCATGGGCGGTGCCCGGATGACCGTCGCCGCGTTCGCCGCGATGGCCGTCATCACCCTGACCATGGTCTGGACCCTGCCGCTGAAGAACTTTTGGCTCTTCCTGGTCCTCTTCCTGCTCCTGTTCACCGCCAGCGGTTTTGGAAACGGCGCCACCTACCGGATGATCCCGGTCATCTTCGCCATCTCCAGCCGGGCAGCCCGGGCAGGCGCCAGCACTGTGGCCACCCAGCGCCTCGCCTCCTCGGCCCTCGGCCTGATCTCGGCCATCGGCGCCTACGGCGGCTTCGTCATCCCGCAGGTGCTCAACGCCTCGAACACTGCCACCGGCTCCTACACCCCCGCGTTCTACGGCTTCGTCGGGGCCTACCTGCTGATGCTGGCCGTGTGCTGGTTCTGCTACATCCGCAACGCCAACCGCAACGCGATGGGACACGTCTAACATGACAAACGGCGCCGCCACGCACTGCCCCTACTGCGCGCTGCAGTGCGCCATGACGCTGACCACCCCAGCGGTCCCGGCCCCGGCTCTCCAGCCGGGGCCGGGCCCCGTGCCGGAGCAGCGGCCTGCCGCCGACGCCCCGCAAACCGTCGCCCCGGATACCGACGCGCCGCTGCTCGATGTGACCGGCCGAGACTTCCCCACCAACCGCGGCGGACTCTGCCGCAAAGGCTGGACCTCGGCGTCGCTGCTGAACCACCCGGGCCGCGTCACGGAGCCGCTGCTCAGGGGCGCCGACGGCGTGCACCGCCCAATCGGCTGGGACGAGGCCCTGGCCCTGGCCGCCACCGCGGTGAAGTCAACACGGGCCCGGTACGGCGCGGACGCCGTCGGCGTCTTTGGCGGCGGCGGGCTCACCAATGAAAAGGCCTACCAGCTGGGCAAGTTCGCCCGGCTGGCCCTGGGCACCTCACGGATCGACTACAACGGCCGGTTCTGCATGTCCTCGGCGGCCGCCGCCGGGATGCGCGCCTTCGGCCTGGACCGAGGCCTGCCCTTCCCGCTGGAAGACCTCGACGCCGCCAGCACCATCCTGCTGCTCGGCTCCAACGTCGCCGAGACCATGCCGCCGTTTGTGCAGCACCTGCAGGGCGCCCGCGACGCCGGCGGGCTGATCGTGGTGGACCCCCGACGCTCCGCCACCGCCGCGTTCACGTCCGACGGCGGCGGCCTGCACCTGCAGCCGCTGCCCGGCACCGACCTCGCGTTGCTGCTGGGCCTCGCCCACGTCGTGGTCCACGAGGGCCTGGCCGACGCCGGCTACCTCGCGTCCCGCACCACCGGCTACGACGCCATGGTCCGCAGCCTCGCCGCCTACTGGCCCGAACGCGTGCAGTCCCTCACCGGCGTCCCGGCCGGACTGATCCGCGACACCGCCCGCCGGCTCGCCGACGGCTCCCGCCGGGGAGGCAGCTACATCCTCACCGGCCGCGGGGTGGAACAGCACGTCGACGGCACGGACACCGCCACCGCCGCCATCAACCTTGCCCTGCTGCTCGGCCTGCCCGGCTCCGCCCGCAGCGGCTACGGCACCCTCACCGGCCAGGGCAACGGCCAAGGCGGCCGCGAGCACGGCCAGAAGGCGGACCAGCTCCCCGGCTACCGCAAGATCACCGACCCCGCTGCCCGCGCCCACATGGCTGCGGTGTGGGGCGTTCCGGAGGCACTGATCCCCGGACCCGGCGTCCCCGCCGTCGAACTTCTCAAGTCGCTGGGACAGCCCGACGGCGTCCGCTGCCTCTTCGTGCACGGTGCCAATGTGGCAGTGTCCGCACCGGACGCCAACTCCGTGATCGCAGGCCTGCGGCGCCTGGACTTCCTGGTCGTCTGCGACTTCTTCCTCTCCGAGACCGCCGCGGAAGCCGATCTGGTCCTGCCGGTCACCCAGTGGGCCGAAGAGGAAGGCACCCTGACCAATCTCGAGGGCCGGGTGCTGCGCCGCCGCCGCGCGATCGCTCCCCCGCCCGGGGTGCGCAGCGAGCTGTGGATCATGACCCGGCTGGCAGAGGCCCTGGAAGCGCCGTCCACGTTCAGCGAGGATCCGGAGACCGTCTTTGAGGAACTCCGGCTCGCGTCCTCCGGCGGGCTAGCCGACTATGCCGGGATCGACTACGCCATGCTGGACCGCGGCGAGGCGGCCTACTGGCCCTACCCCGCCGGCAGCACCGGCACGCCGCGGCTCTTCCTGGACTCGTTTGCCCACGCGGACGGCCGGGCGGTGTTCACTCCGGTGACGCCCCGCCGTCGTGGGCAGTCGTCCGCTGCCGCCGGGGCGGACGTAGCGGGTGGTGCCGGAACGGCGATGACCCTCATCACCGGCCGGCTGATGGAGCATTACCAGTCCGGCGCGCAGACCCGGCGGGTGGCCGCGCTGGCCGCGGCCCAACCGGAAGCGCGGCTGCAGATCCATCCGGCGGCCGCCGCCGCGCAGGGCATCGCTGAGGGCGATCTTGTCTCGATTTCCAACGGGCGCGGCGAGGTGTCCTGCCGCGCCGAGCTGAGCACGGACATCCGGCCCGAAACGGTGTTCCTGCCGTTCCACTTCCCGGAGCTGGAGAGCGCCAACCGTCTCACGGAAGCGGCCACGGATCCGATCTCCGGGATGCCGGAGTTCAAGAACAGCCAAGTCTGGGTCCGGCCCGGTGCTGCCAATCTTCGCGCCAATGAACTGCCGGCCAATGAACTGCAGAAGGAAGGTGCGTCATGACTGAGCGCATTGTTGTCGTGGGCTTCGGGCCGGTGGCCGCGCGGCTGGTTGACGAGCTGCTGCCGGCGGTCCGCGGCGGACTCGCGCACCTGACGGTGGTCGGCGAGGAGGCGGAGGCCGCGTACAACCGCGTGCTCGTGGCCGATCTCGGGGTCGGCCGGACCATTGCGTCCGCCCTGGCCCTGTCCGATGCCGCCGCGCTGATTGCCGACGGCGTCGACGTCCGGCTGGGCGTCCGGGTCCGCCGGGTGGACCGCGCACGGCAGCAGCTGGTCCTCAGCGACGGCACCTCCCCCGGCTATGACCGGCTGGTCTTCGCCACCGGCGCCCGCCCGGTGATCCCCAACCTCACCGGGCTCAACCCGGACCCGGCCAACCCCGTGCTGCCCGCGGGTGTCACCGCGTTGCGGGACCTCCGCGATGCTTCGGTGCTGCGGGCCGCGGTGGCCGGCGGCAAGCGTGTGGTGGTGCTCGGCGGCGGTGTGCTGGGCCTGGAGACAGCCCTCGCAGCGGCCGAGGAAGGCGCCACGGTCACCGTGGTGCACAACGGGCCGCATCCGCTGGGCCGCAACATCGACCGCGGTGGCGGCGCCGTGCTCGCCGCTTCGTTGCGGAACTGCGGCGTGCGGGTGGCCGGCAACGCCCGTTCCACCGGGGTCGAGCACAACGGCCCCGACGGCGGCTTTTCGGCCCTGCTGCTCGACGACGGGTCGGCGATCGACGGCGACCTGCTGGTGCTCTCCTGCGGCGTCCGGCCGCGGACCGAACTGGCCGAAGGCTGCGGGCTCTCGACGGCGGCCGGGATCCTGGTGGACCACAAGCTCCGGGCGCACCACGAGCCGCACATTTTTGCCATCGGCGACTGCGCCGAGGTCCGCTGCCCCGATCCGGAATGCCTTTTGTGCCGGACCGCCAACGGTCCGTCCGGGCTGGTGGGCCCCGGCTGGCGGCAGGCCGAATGGCTCGCCGAGTACCTGACCCTGCTGGCGTCCGGGACTCCGGAGGCTGAGTTGCTGCCGGCGTTGCCGGCCGAGCTGCCGGGCGTGGTCGTGCTCAAGGCCCGCGGCATGAACATGGCCGTGGCCGGGGACAACGGCGCCGAGCCGTGGGATGAGGAGGCTTTGACCGCCGGTGCCGGGAACGGCCGGGCCAGGCTGCAGATCGCGCAGTGGGCCGATCCCGAGCACGGCCGCTACGTCAAGATGACCACCCGGGCCGGGGTGCTCGAGGGCCTGGTGGCGGTGGGCATGCCCCGCACCGCGGCGGAGCTGGTGCAGCTCTTCGAGCGCGGCGCCGAGCTCCCGGCGGACCGGTCCCTGCTGCTGCGGCTCGACGGGCCGGACCACGGGGCGTCTGCCGGGGCTGCTGACCCCGAGCGGACCGTGTGCCGGTGCGCCGGCGTGAGCGGGACCAAGATCGCTGCTGCGGTGACGGACGGCTGCGGGACGGTGGCCGACGTGTCAGGCGCCACCCGCGCCGGGACAGGCTGCGGCGGCTGCCATGACGACATCAAAGGGATCATCGAGAAGCACTTTCAGGGGGCCGTGGCCTGACACCGGACCGGGCTGCTATTAGCCCCAGTCGCCCTTAGCTCCATCGCCGCCCGGCCCGAAGCCGCCGATCCACGCCGCCGGTGTCGATCCCGATGGTGGATGTGGATGCGAACCTCCCCATCATCGACTTGTCGGAAAGCATGGAGACGGACAGGATGTTCCTGTACGGAATTGAGACCACGGCGAACTTGTTGCCCACGAAACTCTTATCCTGCAGGATGACGCGCAGGCTCGTGATGCCGACGAAGCCGGTGCCAACACCGATGCAGTCGTAGACCGCATAAACGGTTTCGCCCTGCAACAGGCTCGCATTTACCTGCTCGAGCTGCTCGCGCTTGTCATGAATGATCTGGGTCAAAGTCTCCCCCTCGGGTGTCGGTAAATGATCAGTGGTGCCCGGCGGTCAGTCGCGCAGCGGGAGGCCCTGTGCGTCCGTCCGGAAGTGGGCTGAACCGGCGATGATCATGATGCCTTCGATGACGCCCCACAGACCCACCAGGCCGAAAGTGAAGGCGCCCAGAACGATCGTGAGGATGAGCTGGATGACCGCGATCTTGGTGAAGCCCAAGTAGAAGCGGTGGATACCGAGCGGGCCCAAGAAAATACCCAAGAGCCCGGCAACGACCTTGGATTTGGGCTGAGCATAGCCGTAGACCGGGTTCGGCATCGGGGGTTGCGACTGATACTGCGGCTGTATGGGCGCCGTCGGGTAGGCCTGGTACTGAGGTTGCCCCGCGTACGGCTGGGCGGGACCGGCCGGGTATCCCGGCTGCTGTCCCGTATACGGCTGCGGGGGACCTGCCGGGTATCCCGGCTGCGCCGCATAGGGCTGCTGGGGCTGGGGTGCCGGTTGCTGCTCGGGTCCGGGAGGCAACTGCTGACCCTGGTACGGTGCGGCGGCGGGCTGGTCGTAGCCTTCGGGCGGAACCGCGTTCGGATCCGGGAGGGGCGGTGTCATGGGCATGCCTTTCGATGAGTGCTGATGCAGCCCACGGCTGATCGGGCGGCAGCACCGTCGACGACGGCATTTCCCCCATGAATCCATGTGCCGCTATCAGTCTGGCGGAACATTCCTCAAATTGCGCTGATTCACGAAATTAAGTCTTACCCGAACGCTCCGCAGCATTGGCGGCGGAGCCCGTGATTGGCACCCCTGGTGTGGGATGGGCGTCCTTGCGGGCCGATAGTGGACAGACGCAGGGCGCCGGCGACGGTTGCTGCGGGCGTTTTGCGCTTGAATCCGTCAGGCCGGAGACGGCCGCGCACGTCCGCGTAACGCGAATCGGGCGGCGTGCCGCTTGCGGGTAGCATCGGGGCCATGAGCGCCGACGACGACGACATCACCGAAGAACTCCTGGCCGAAGCCGACAAACTGACCGGGCTGAGCCTGGAACTGCTGGGCCTCGACCCCCACCCGGAGGACATGACCCCGGAGCAGCGGCTCCAGTTCGATCCGGAAGACCTGGACGAAATGGCCGCTGTCTCACCGGAGGACCGGGAAAAAGCTGTGCGTCAGACGCGCCTGCTGGCCGGCCTGCTGTGGAATTCGTCAGGCGTCCTCCTCGACCAGCTCTTCCGTGACCTGGGCACCCTGAGCCAGCTGGCGGACATCACTCCGTCCGACATCGCCGGGTCCTCGGTGCTGTCCTGCCTGCCGCCGCAGTTTGCGTCCAACTACGACGCGAAGTTCACCCAGAAGTTCATCGTGGTCGCCGCCGACGTCACGGCGTGTCTGGTCCGCGGGTGGACCGCCCCCGGATGCCTCGCCGCCGAACTCGCCGTCCGCTGCCTGCTCGATCAGGCGGAAATTACCGAGGACATCTACGAACTCGACCTCCCGGAGGACTGGCGGGACCAGGTCCAGGAAGTCCTGATGGAGGACGCGGACAGCGAGGTTCTCTATTCGGACAGCCTCGACGTCCTTGAGGAAGACGCCGACAAGCTGAGCTTTGCGCAGTGGTACGAGCCCTACAACGCCTGGAAATCGGTCCCGCCCTACGCCTGCTCCTGAGGCCTGCCCCAGTAATACTTACTGCAAACCCGCTAGTGTGCCGGGGCAGGCAGCCCCGCCAGGAAGTCCTCCGTGAACTGCTTCACGCCGTCCCACTCCGTATAGACGTAGTCGCGGGTTGTATCCAGGTCCGGGGACCCCTTGTCCTTCGTGATTTTCTTCATCAGCTGGCGTTTGAGGAAGTTGTACTGGGTATAGAGCAGTGCGCCGCTGAAGATCCCGACATGGGCGGGATGCCAGCCGGTCTCCTCCCTGAATTTCGTCACGTACCCCTCGGCGTTCTCCTCGTTCCCGTGGGCGGCCAGGCTGACCGAGATCAGGGCGGACGGGAGACGCTCAAGCTCTCCGCGATTCTTCCGGACAAAATCGGTCACGTAGCCCTCGTGTTTGCCGATATGCACGGACGCCGCCACGATGACGCCGTCGTAGCCGCCCGGCAGGGCGTCCCCGGAATGCTTGAGGTCGACCGTCTCCGCTTCGTGCCCGTGGGCCTGGATCAGCTCGGCGATATACTCCGTAATCCGGGCTGTCTGTCCTTCCACGCTCCCGTAGGGGATATAGATTTTGGCCATGATCCACTGTGTCGGCGCGGGACACTGGCAAGGTAGGGCCGAACGTCCCCGTCGTCCCGAAATCGCACCATGCCCTTGACGGCGACGGCCCGGCGGCATGTGATGTAGGAAGGCCCCGGCCCGGTTCACAGCTGACCCGCCGGTGCGGTACGACGCATCCACCACGAAAGGACAGGACATGTCCCTGCTCGACGCTTCCCTCTGGGAGGGCAAGATCTATCTCAACGGCTGGCGCCCGGGAGGCGGCGGAATAGCCGACGCCGTCGAGCCCGCCACGGGCGAAACACTGGGCAGCTACGGCCTCGCCTCGGTGGAGGATGTCCGTCACGCCGCCACGGCGGCGGCGGCCGCCCAGAAGGACTGGGCGAAACTCAATCCCGAGGACCGCGCCGCTGTGCTCCGCCGCGCAGGGATGCTGTGGGAGGAACACGCCGCCGAGATCCAGGACTGGATTGTTCGCGAGTCGGGCGGCATTTCGCCCAAGGCAGGCCTGGAAACGCATATTGCCGCCAACGAATGCTACGACGCCTCGGCGCTGCCCTCGCTCCCGGCCGGGGACGTGCTCACGTCGAACGAAAACCGCTGGTCGTTCGCCCGGCGGCGGCCGGTCGGGGTGGTGTCCGTGATCGCGCCGTTCAACTTCCCGCTGATCCTCTCGATCCGCGCCGTCGCCCCGGCGCTGGCCCTCGGCAACGCCGTGCTGCTCAAGCCGGACCCGCGCACCGCGGTCTGCGGCGGCGTTACGCTGATGCGGATCTTCGAGGAGGCCGGGCTGCCGTCGGGGCTCTTGTCGCTGCTACCCGGCGGGGCCGACATCGGCGCCGCCGTGGTCGAGGCCCCTGAGGTCAGCGTCATTGCCTTCACCGGCTCGACGGCGGCCGGGCGGAAGATCGGCGAGACCGCCGGGCGCCTGCTCAAGCGCGCGCACCTGGAACTCGGCGGGAACAACGCGCTCATTGTGCTGCCCGGCGCGGACCTGCCCAAGGCTGCCTCCGCCGCGGCGTTCGGGTCCTTTATGCACCAGGGCCAGATTTGTATGGCGGCCGGGCGCCACATCGTCCACGAGGACATTTACGACGACTATGTCAGCGCCCTCGCGGAGAAGGCCACACACCTTCCGGTCGGGGATCCGAAGAGCGGGACGGTGGCGCTGGGTCCGATCATCGACGAGAAGCAACTGCACCGAGTCGATACGATCGTCCAGGATGCGGTGCAGGGCGGGGCGCGGCTGGCAGCCGGCGGCACCCACGACGGCAGGTTCTACCGGCCCACCGTCCTCGCGGATCTGGACGTGGCCAGCCCGGCGTGGACGGACGAGATCTTCGGCCCGGTGGCCCCGGTGATGAAGTTCTCCACCGTGGAGGAAGCCGTGGCGCTGGCAAACGGCAATGAATACGGCCTCTCGATCGGCATCCTGGGCGACGTCGGCATGGCGATGACCATCGCGGACCAGCTTGACTCCGGCAAGGTCCACATCAACGAACAGACAGTGTCCGACGAGGCAAACTCACCGTTCGGCGGCGTGAAGAACTCGGGCAACGGCTCGCGGATCGGCGGACACCACGCGAACATGGAGTCCTTCACGGAAATCCAGTGGCTCACGGTCCGGCCGGACATCGCGCCCTACCCGTTCTAAGGCCCGACCGGTACCAGCGGGAACGACCCCTACGAGTAGGAAGCAGGCTCCCGCAGGAAGCGGCACAACAGGAAGCAACAGCAGGACCCGGCGGCAGCGGCCGCCGGGTCCTGCTGCCGAGGTTCAGCGCCCAGCGGCGAGGTGCGTGGCGGGGTCGAAGGGCTCGAACACTGACGAGCCGATCATGAAGATGCCGCGCTGCGGGATCCAGAAGTCCCCGAGCCTGTCCTGGACGGGCAGTGCCGAGGCCTTTCCCAGGCTGTGGCCCCGTAAACTCGCTGTGCTCTCACGGACAAACCACATCCGCCGCGGGCGTGCCCCGAAAATCTGGCCGTTGGGCACCCTGCCGGTCAGTCCGATGTGCCCGGCGCCGAGCACCGGGCCGGCGACCGTCCCCATGGCGCGCAGGAACGCCGGGTTGCGCCACAGCCGGTCCGGGACCAACCCGGACACCGCCGACATGAGCCGGGTGACCGGTGTGGCGGCCAACTTCAGGTCCCAGCTCAGGTCCACCCCGTCTCCGACTTCCACACTGAAGGAGTAGTCGTTCCGCCAGCGGATGGAGATCGCCCCCGTCGACGCCGATCCGAGGGCGCTGCCGAAGTAGCGGGGGCAGGAGGACTCTGGAGCGGTGGTGCTGTGCATCGTCCAGGCGCCGGCAGGGTCGCGGATCCAGACCGAGCTGTAGCCCGGACCCACTGAGGATACCGCAAAATGCCGCAGCGCCAGGATGTAGCCGGAGCTGAACGGCACACCCATCACGCCGTAGCCCGCAAAGCGTTCTTCCGGGCCGGAGGGCAGCGCGGGGCTGTGTTCCACGGACTCAACAAGGGTGCGGGGACTCTGCATGGCTACTGCCTCCGTTGCGGTTACATGTGGACGTGCAGCCTCCGGGCCGCTTCGGAAATTGAACCGCTCAGGGACGGGTACACCGTAAAGGTGCTGGCGACGTCGTCGACGTGCAGTTTCTGGGTGACCGCGAGGGAGATCGCGAAGATCAGCTCCGAGGCGTTCGGTCCCACCACAACGCCGCCGATCACGGTTCCGGAGCCCTTGCGGGCGAAGATCTTGACGAAGCCGTCGCGGTGGTTGCGCATCTTGGCGCGGGCGTTGCTGCGCAGCGAGAGCTTCACGACGTCGGCCTGGTACTTGCCGGATTCGATCTCGGCCTCGGAGACGCCCACGTTTGCGATTTCGGGCGAGGTGAAGATGTTGGACGCGACCTGGTGCAGCTTGAGCGGCATGACACTGTCGCCCAGGAAGTGGGCGATCGCGATCCGGCCCTGCATCGCGGCGACCGAGGCGAGCGCCAACACACCGGTGCAGTCGCCGGCGGCGTAGATGTTCGGTGCGGTGGTGCGGGAAACGCCGTCGACCTTGATGTGGCCGCTCTCGGTGAGCGCAACGCCGGCCTCCTCCAGTCCGATCCCGGCGGTGTTCGGGATCGAGCCGACGGCGACCAGGCAGTGGCTGCCGGTGACCTTGGAGCCGTCGCCGAGTGTGACGATGACACCGTCCTCGGTGCGCTCCACGGTCTCGGCGCGGGCGCGGGAGAGGACCTTGACGCCGCGGCGTTCGAAGACGCCCTCGAGGACCTCGGCGGCGTCGCCGTCCGAGCCGGGCAGCACGCGGTCGCGGCTGGAAATCAGGGTGACCCTGGAACCGAGTCCGTTGTAGGCGGAGGCGAACTCGGCGCCGGTCACGCCGGAACCCACCACGATCAGGTCCTCGGGCAGTTCTTCCAGGTTGTAGATCTGCGCCCAGTTCAGGATCCGGACGCCGTCCGGGCGGGCGGTGGGGAGCTCGCGAGGGTGGGCGCCGACGGCCAGCAGGATCGCGTCCGCTTCGATGATTTCGGTGCCGTCGGCGGTGACGACCTCTATCGTGTGGCTGTCCAGCATCCTGCCGGAGCCGAGCAGAATCCGGACGTCCTGGTTCTCCAGGCCCTTCTGGATGTCCGTGGACTGCTGCCGGGCCAGCCGGAGCAGACGGTCGTTGATGTGCTTGAGGTCCGCTCGCATCGTCGGGGTGCAGTCGCCGCCGTCGAGGTCGAACTTCACGCCGAGCTCGCCGGCTTCGCCGACACGGGTCATCAGGTCCGCGGTCGCAATCAGGGTCTTGGAGGGTACGACGTCGGTCAGCACCGCGGAGCCGCCGAGCCCCGCCCGTTCGATGATGGTGACCGTCGCTCCCAGCGAGGCGGCGACCATGGCGGCTTCGTAACCGCCGGGCCCTCCGCCCAGGATTGCGATGCGGGGTGAGCTGAAATCGGGATGCGTAGTCACAATCAGTCATTGTCCACCATCCGGACGGCACCACCAAGATTTGGGGCCTGCACCACACCGTGCAGAATGCAGGACCAGCTGCTGGGCAGCACGCCGCCGGCAGGATAACTTGTACCGGTGAGTACAACAGAATCCCTGACCACGGACCCCTTCGACGCCGCCCGCGCCGCCGCCGATTACATTGCCGCGCAGACCGGCGTCGACACGCACGACGTCGCCCTGGTGCTCGGCTCGGGCTGGGCCGACGCCGCCGACCTGATCGGTGAAACGACGGCCACCCTTTCCGCAGATGAGGTCCCCGGATTCTCCTCCCCCTCGGTGGTGGGCCATGTCGGCACCATCCGTTCCGTGCTGACCCGGGAGGGCAAGCACGCCCTCGTCCTGGGCGCCCGGACGCACTACTACGAGGGAAAGGGCGTCCGCGCCGTCGTCCACGGCGTCCGCACCGCCGCCGCCGCCGGCTGCACGACCCTGGTCCTGACCAACGGCTGCGGCGGCCTCAACGAGGACTGGACGCCCGGCACCCCCGTGCTGATCAGCGACCACATTAATCTCACCGCCACCTCCCCGCTCGAAGGGGCCACCTTCGTCGACCTCACCGACCTGTACTCCGCGAGGATCCGCGGCCTCGCCCGAGAAGTCGACCCCTCGCTGGAGGAAGGCATCTACGCCCAGTTCACCGGGCCGCACTACGAAACACCCGCCGAGGTGCAGTACGCCAAGCGGATCGGCGCGAGCCTGGTGGGCATGTCCACCGCACTTGAGGCCATTGCCGGCCGCCACGCGGGCATGGAGGTCTTCGGCATTTCGCTCGTGACCAACCTCGCCGCGGGCATCAGCCCGGTGCCGCTGAGCCACGAGGAAGTCCTCGAATCCGGCCAGGCCGCGGGCCCGCGCATCTCCAAGCTGCTCGCGGAGATCATCGCGAAGCTCTGAATACAGCGCCCCGGCCGGCTCAGGCTCCCGGCAGGCTCAGCGCGCGGGCGCGAGGTAACGCACGGCTTTCACCCGGTCCTGCGGGAACCGCCGTTCCATCGAATCGGCGATCCCGGCGATGGTCTGCCTGGCCAGGGCCTGCCGCCAGGCGAGTTCGGCCTGCCGCATGGTCTGGGAAATCAGGCAGGTCCGGACGTAGTTCTGCTCGGTGTCGGCATCCGGGACGTTGCCCAGGATGCCTTCGCAGCGAAACACCGGGTCGGGGCCTTCCAGGGCCAGGACGATGTCGAGCACGGTGACGTGCTCCGGCCGGCGCGCCAGATGGAACCCGCCGCGCGGACCGGACACGGAGCCCAGGATCCCGGCACGGACCAGCGCCTGGAGCTGTTTGTTGAGATAAGCGCCCGGGAGCTTGTAGTACTCCGCCAGCCGGGCGCTGTTGACCGCTTCCCCGGCCGGCGTCCACGCCATGTTGACGCAACTGTGCACGGCCCACTCCACCCCACGGCCCAACTTCATATTCCAGACGCTACGTGTCCGGAAAATTGCCTGTCAAGGGTCGGGGTGCAGGACGGCCCTGCTCGACTCTAAAGTCGGGCTCCCGCTCGCCGGGGCAGGGATCCGCTTCGAATGGCACTAGTTTGGTTCCTATGACGTCTTCCGATGCCGAACTCTCCCGCCTGCTGAGCGATGCCCGGGCCTGGGCCGCGCAGGACCCGGATCCCGCCACCGCCGCCACGCTGACCGAGCTGATCCGGCTCGCCGGCGACGGCACCGCAGCCGCCCGCCAGGAGCTTGCCGACAGTTTCAGCGGCACCCTGCAGTTCGGCACCGCAGGCCTGCGGGCGGCCCTGGGCCCCGGCCCGAACCGGATGAACCGCGTGGTGGTGCGCCGCGCCGCCGCGGGGTTCACCGCCTTCCTGACCGGCGCCGTTGCCAAGGCCGCTCCCGGCACCCGGCCGCGCGCCGTCGTCGGCTATGACGCCCGGCACAATTCGGCCATCTTCGCGGAAGAGACAGCGGCAATCCTCACCGCCGCCGGCGTCGAGACCTTCCTGATGCCGGCCGCCCTGCCCACCCCGCTGCTCGCCTACGCGGTGCGGGCCCTCGCGTGCGACGGCGGCGTGATGGTCACCGCCAGCCACAACCCGCCGCAGGACAACGGGTACAAGGTCTACCTGGGCCGGCATGCCGTCGAGGAGAGCGGACGCGGCGCGCAGATCGTGGCACCCTTCGATGCCCTGATCGCGGCGGAAATCGCCGCCGTCGGTGAGCTCGCCGGCGTGGCCCTGGCCACCGAGGGCTGGACCGTGCTGGAGCCGTCCATCGCCGGCGACTACGCCGCCGCCGTCGCGGCCCTCGCCCTCCCGGAGCGATTCCCGGCCCGCGACCTCAAGATAGTCCTGACCCCCATGCACGGCGTGGGCGGCGAGACCGCGGTGGCGGTCCTGCAGGCAGCCGGCTTCGCGGACGTCACACTGGTCAGCGAGCAGGCCGAACCGGACCCCGACTTCCCCACCGTGAACTTCCCGAACCCCGAAGAGCCCGGCGCCCTGGACCTGGCCCTCGAAACCGCCGCCCGGGTGGAGGCGGACATCGTGATCGCCAACGACCCCGACGCCGACCGCGCCGCGGTTGCCGCGAAGGATCCGGACACGGGCAACTGGCGGATGCTGCGCGGCGACGAGGTCGGGGCCCTGCTGGGTGCGCACATCGTGGCGCGGCTGGCGGCCGGCGGCGGCAGCGGCAGCGGAGAAACAGGGGTGTTCGCGAATTCGATTGTGTCCTCGCGGCTGCTGGCCCGGATCGCCGCGGCGGCAGGCTATGCCCATGAGGAAACCCTCACCGGATTCAAGTGGATTGCCCGGGTTCCCGGGCTGCTGTACGGCTACGAGGAGGCGCTGGGCTACTGCGTTGCGCCCTCCCTGGTCCGGGACAAGGACGGGATCTCAGCGGCGGTACTGATCGCGGAATTCGCCGCTGCGGCGAAAGCCGAGGGCAAGACCATCTTCGACACGCTCGACGAGCTGTCCCTGGTGCACGGGCTGCACGCGAGCGACCAGCTCAGCATCCGGGTCGCGGACCTGGGCCTGCTGGATGCCATGATGAACCGGCTGCGCGTCAGCCCGCCGGAAACCTTTGGCGGCTCCGCCGTCGAAACCGTCACGGACCTCGCCGCGGGCAGCGCGGCGCTGCCGCCCACCGACGGCCTGCTGTACCTGACGAAGGACCTCAGCCGCATCATCATCCGCCCCAGCGGCACCGAGCCCAAGCTCAAGTGTTACCTGGAGGTCATCCGCAGCGTCGGTTCCGCTGCCGAACTTCCGGCGGCGCGGCAGGAAGCCCGCGCCGCGCTCGACGGCGTCCTGGCGGACGTCCGCGAGGCGCTGGGGCTGTAGTTCCCGGGGCGCAGCTTCCGGGTGTCAGCCCTTAAAGCTCAACCTCAATGAACCCGCCCACAATCCGGGTGCCGAAGGTCGGGAGGCGGAGTTCCGGCGAACCCAGGCACTCCCCCGTCGCCAGGTCATAGACCTGCTTGTGTAGCGGCGAGGCAAGCGTCGCGCGCGGGCCTCGGGAGCCGGTGATGCCCCGGGCCATCACGTGCGCCCCGGTCGCCGGATCCTCCTGGGCGACGGCAAAAACCTCACCGGACACCGTGCGGAACAGCGCCACCTGGCGTCCGGCAATCAGCGCGGCCTCGCCCCAGGCCGGTTCCAAATCCTCCACGGCGCACACGCGGTGCCAGCCGGTCCCATAGCTGGGGTGTTCAACAAAGCTCCGTGCTGCGCTCTCAAGTACGGCAGTCATTTCGGCCCCTCTCTGATCCATCTGCTCCGGGCTCAACCGCTGCTGCGGCCACATACCCAAGCTAGGCCCGGGGTGTTTCAGTGGCGTGCAGTGAATGTGTCCGGCGCGTAAAAGAGACCTCACGTAGCCGGAAACGCGTTCGTGATGCAGAAGTTAAGATCACGAAACATAAGGGAAACTGAAGCGAAACTGCGTTTGCCTAGTCTGGATGGACACCTCGATTGAGAAGGGCGCAGAGCAACCGACTGCGGCCATTGCGAAAGGCCCACCGTGACCGGACAGACTTCAAGCCCCCAGAACCAGGACGCAGCGCGCAGCACAGCACCGCGCCGCATCGTGGTTGCCGGCGGCGGCCCTGCCGCCCACCGTTTCGCCGACGCCATGCACGCCCGGGGCCTCGAGGGCTGGAACGTCACCGTCCTCACCGAGGAAGCGCACCTCCCCTACGACCGCGTCGCGCTGAGCAAGGCCCTCACCGATTCCGAGGTCGACCTCACCCTGGGCTCCGCCGCGATGTGGGACCACGAGGCACTCACGCTGCAGACCGGCGAGCGCGTCACCGGCATCGACGTCGCGGGCAAGGCGGTGACCACCGCCGCCGGCACCGTGTACCCGTATGACGAGCTGGTCATCGCCACCGGTTCCGACGCAGCCCGCCTGCCGATCCCGGGATCCGAGCTCACCCACGTCTACCGCACCCTGGAAGATGTCTGGGCCATCAACAAGGCGATCGTCGCCCTGACGGAGAAACTGGGCCGCAGGGTCAACGCGGTCACCATCGGCGGCGGTCTGCTCGGCCTGGAATCCGCCGCCGGCACCGAGCAGCTCGGGGCTACCCCGATCGTCATCAACGGCTCCCCCTGGCTGATGAACACCCAGCTGGACGAGGGCGCCGGGCAGGCCCTGGGACGCCTGATCGAAGCCAAGGGCTTCACCGTTCACGGCGGGGTGTTCCCCTCCGAAGTTTTGTCCGACGACGACGGCCAGGTCACCGGCGTGCTGATGGCCGACGGCCGCATCATCGACGCCGACCTGGTGATCGTCGCGATCGGCGTCAAACCCCGCGACGAGCTGTTCCGCGGCGCCAACGGCGCCGCGGTCGAGGGCGCGGCGACGAAAGGCACAGCGGCGACGGGCCCCGCGACAGAGGGCACCGCGCCGCTGTTCGACCTCGGTGCGCGCGGCGGCGTTGTCATCTCCGACGGCTGCGAAACGCAGGTCCCCGGCATCTGGGCGATCGGCGAGGTCGCCAACTTCGGCGGCATGTGCCTGGGCCTCGTGGCTCCGGCCAACACCATGGCGGAGATTGTCGCCGACCGGCTGCACGGCGGCGACGCGACCTTCCCGGGGTTCGACACCGCCACCAAGCTCAAGCTCTCCGGCGTCGACGTTGCAAGCTTCGGTGACGCCTTCGCCCGGACCGAGCACGCGCTGGAAATCGTCTACGCCGACCCGGCGCGCGGCGTCTACCAGAAGATCGTCACCACGGACGATGCCAAGACCCTGCTCGGCGGCATTTTCGTCGGGGACGCCACCCCGTACACCTCCCTGCGGCCCATGCTGGGCCGCGAACTGGCCGCAGAACCCGACGCCTACCTCACCGCGGCCGGCGGCGGCGACGCCCCGGAAACGGAACTCCCGGACGACGCCATCCTGTGCTCCTGCAACAACGTGTCCGCCGGAACCATCCGCGACACCGTCAACGGCTGCGGGGCCTGCGACGGCAACGCCCCCGTCCAGGAGCTCGGCGAGCTGAAGGGCTGCACCCGCGCCGGGACCAGCTGCGGTTCCTGTGTACCGATGCTCAAGAAGCTGCTGGAAACCGAACTGACCAAGTCCGGCGTCGAGGTCTCCAAGGCACTCTGCGAGCACATCGAGCTGTCCCGCCAGGAACTCTTCGAGACCATCCGGGTCCTGGAACTGACCTCCTTCGAGGAGGTCATGGCCAAGTACGGTACCGGCGAGGGCTGCGACATCTGCAAACCGACCATCGCCAACATCCTGGCCAGCCAGAACAGCGCCTATGTCCTGGACGCGGGCCGCGGCACGCTGCAGGACACCAACGACCGCGCCCTGGCCAACATGCAGAAGGACGGCACCTACTCGGTGGTCCCGCGGATCGCCGGCGGCGAGATCACACCGAAGAAGCTCGGCGTGATCGCAGCGGTGGCCGAGAAGTACAACCTCTACACCAAGATCACCGGCGGCCAGCGGATCGACATGTTCGGCGCCCGGCTGGAGCAGCTCCCGGAAATCTGGAAGGAACTGGTCGACGCCGGGTTTGAATCCGGCCAGGCCTACGGCAAGAGCCTGCGCACGGTGAAGTCCTGCGTCGGTTCCACCTGGTGCCGCTTCGGGGTCCAGGACGCCGTCGCCATGGCCATCCAGCTTGAGCTGCGCTACCGCGGGCTCCGCAGCCCGCACAAGCTCAAGATGGGTGTCTCCGGCTGCGCCCGGGAATGCGCCGAAGCCCGCGGCAAGGACGTCGGCGTCATCGCCACCGCGGACGGCTGGAACCTCTACGTCGGCGGCAACGGCGGCGCCACCCCGGCGCACGCCCAGCTGCTGGCCAAGGACCTCGACGACGAAACGCTGCTGAAGTACATTGACCGCTACTTCATGTATTACATCCGCACCGCGGACCGCCTGCAGCGCACGGCGCGGTGGCAGGAGGAACTCGCCGGCGGCATCAAGCACGTCGAGGATGTCGTGGTCCATGACACGCTGGGCATCGCCGAGGACCTCGAGGCCGCCATGGCAAAGCACGTGGACACCTACGTGGACGAGTGGGCAGACACGCTGAAGGATCCCGAGCGGCTGCGACGCTTCCGCTCCTTCGTCAATGCTCCGGACCAGAAGGACGATTCCATCACCTTCGTGCCCGACGAGCGCGGCCAGATGCGCCCCGCCACGTCGGCGGAAAAGGCGCTGGCCGCCCTGCAGCCAGTGGTGATCGCCGCCAGCATCCCGGTCCGGCCCTCCGACACCGGCGACACTGCCCGCCCGGGCCGGGACATTTCCGCCCAGGAACGCCCCGCCCACGAAAGTAAGGTCTGACCATGCAGCTCAGCATCGATCTCAGCGGACGCGAAGTCCTCGTCACCGGCTCGGACGCCGCCGCACACCAGGCAGTCCGCCGCTACCGGGCCGCCGGCGCCGTCGTCTCTCGGCTCAGCAGCCCGGGCGGTGCCCGCCATGACGGGCCCCTGCCGGAGCGCCCCTTCCTGGTCGCCGCCGTCGACGACGGCCAGCCGGGCTGGGAGCCGCTGCTGGACCGCTGCCGGGACACCGGCATCCCGGTCGCGGCCGAACCCGCCGCCGGCCCCGCCGGCCACGTCACCCTCGTAGGCGGCGGACCGGGAACCACCGAGCTGCTGACCGTCGCCGCCATCCAGGCCCTGCGGGACGCCGACGTCATTTTCTACGACCGGCTGGCCCCGCACCGGGAGCTGCCCGCGCTGAGCACGGCCGAGCTGGTGGATGTTGGCAAGCGCCCCGGCCACCACCCGGTCAGCCAGTCCGGCATCGAGGCACTCATGGTGGAGGCCGCGCTGGCCGGGAAAAACGTGGTTCGGCTGAAGGGCGGCGACCCGTACGTGTTCGGCCGCGGCGGCGAGGAAGTGGCCGCCTGTGTGAAGGCCGGCGTTCCGGTCCGCGTGATCTCCGGCGTGACGAGTGCCATTTCCGTCCCGGCCGCGGCCGGGATCCCGGTCACGCACCGCGAGGTCAGCCACCTGTTCACCGTCGTCTCGGGCCATGCCCCGCTGACCGAGAAGGAACACACCCACCTCGCCGGGCTGGGCGGGACCATCGTGGTGCTGATGGGCATCGGCACACTACACCAGCTCGCCGCCGGGCTGCGCCGGGCCGGGATGCGCGAGGACATGCCGATGGCCGTCGTCGAGCGCGGTTACCTGCCCGGCCAGCGGACCACCATCGCCCAGCTGGGCACCATCACGACGGCGGCGGCGGACTGCAGCAACCCTGCCGTGCTGGTGATCGGCGACGTCGTCCGGGTGGCCGAGGCCAACCGGGGCTGCGCGGACGCGGAAGCCGAACTGGACCGCCTGGCCGCCTCCCTGATGGGGGCATGAGGGCCGTGAGCACACTGAACGCCACCGCGGAGACTGCCCCCGAGACCATGCCGGAGACCGCGGAGCTGCCGCTGGAGGGCTTCCGGATCGGCGTGACCTCGCACCGCCGTTCCCAGGACCTGATCGAGGCCCTGGAGCGGCGCGGCGCCGAGGTGCTGCACGCGCCGGCGCTGAAAATCGCCCCCGTGCAGGAGGACCTGAGCCTGATCGAGGACACCCGCGCCATCATCGCCGCACGCCCGGAGCTGTGCATCGCTACCACTGCCTACGGTATGCGCCGCTGGTGCGAGGCCGCCGACACGTTCGGGATCGGCGAGCAGCTGCTGGAGACCCTCGGCGCCACCCGGATGTTCGTCCGGGGGCCCAAGGCCCGCGGCGCGGTCCGTGCGGCCGGGCTGGCCGACGTCGGGATCAGCTCCGACGAGACCACCGCCACGCTGGTGGACATGCTCCTGGCCGAGGGGGTGCGCGGCAAAACCGTCGCGGTGCAGCTGCATGGCTACACCGACGTCCGCCAGCTGGAGCGCCTCCGGATGTCCGGGGCCACGGTCCTGACGGTCACCCCGTACCGCTGGGTCAAGCCCGACGGCGCGGACCGGCTGCCGCGGCTGATCGAGGCCGCCTGCAGCGGCAACCTGGACGTGCTGACGTTCACGAGCGCGCCCGCGGTGGATGCGATGTGGAGCACCGCGCACGAGATGGGCCTGTACAAGCAGCTCGTGGCGAGCCTCAAAACCAACGTCGCCACCGCCGTCGTCGGTCCCATCACGGCGCAGCCGCTGATCGACGCCGGGCTGCAGCCGCTGGTTCCGGAGCGGTTCCGGATGGGCGCCCTGATCCGGCTCGTCGTCGAGCACCTTGCCCTCAACCACGTCCGCCGCCTGGACACCGTGTCGGGCCGGGTGGAACTGCGTGGCCGTTCGCTGCGGATCGACGGCGGGGCCGTGGAGCTGGCGCCCGCACCGCTGCTGCTGCTGCGGGCGCTGCTGGGCGCCGGCGGCGCCGTGCTGTCCCGGGAGGCGCTGTCGGAACTGCTGGAACTCCGCGGCTCCGTGCATGCGCTGGACATGACGGTCAGCCGTCTGCGTTCCGCCCTGCCGGACGGCCGGCTCGTGGAAACCGTGGTGAAACGCGGCTACCGGATCCGCGTGTGACCCACGCCATTACTGGCCGGTAAACATTGGCGAACGGGCGGCGAAAATTCCGCAACACCGGGGAAACCTGCCGGAAAGATCGCCCGCCTACGCTGGGACCATCAAGCAGTCAGGCCACATCAGCGGCCACCAGCGAAAGGGCTCATCATGTCCGCCACCCCCACCGTTCCCGCCGATTCCCAGACCCGGCCCCGGATCGTCATCGCCGGGGCCGGCCCGGCCGCGCAGGCCCTCGTCCGCCAGCTCACCCGGACCCCGTTCGCGGGTGGCATCACAATCCTCAGCAACCGGGACGACGCGCCCGCCGAGCTCCTGGAACTCGCCGCGCTCCCGCAGGTGTCGGTCCGGTTCGGCCAGCCGGCCAGCTACATCGACCCCGACAGCCGTTATGTCACGACGGCGGACGGCCTGGAATTCAGCTACGACCAGCTGGTCATCGCGACCGGGTCCTCCCCCGCCGGCGCGCCGCTGGCCGGGGAAGGCCGGTGCCTGAGCTACTCCACGATCGACGACGCCGCCGGGCTGGGCGACGCCGTCAAGGATGTCACGCGGGTCCTGGGCCGGCGGCCGCTGGGCATCCTGGTCGGCACCGGGACCGCCGCCGGACAGGCCGAGGCTGTGCTGCGCGCCCGCGGTGTCCGCCCGATCCGCACCACGCAGCGACCGGCCGCCGTCGTTCCCACCCTCGCCGGTTCCACACTCACGGCCGCCGGGATTGTGTTCGAGGACGGCTCCAGCATGGCCGGGGACCTGGTGGTGCTGGCCGAGGAACCGATTGCCCGCGACGCCCTCGCGGTGAGCGCCGGACTCAAGACAGCGCGCCAGGGCGGGATCGTGATAGGACGTGACTTCCGCACATCCGTCCCGGGAATCTGGGCAATCGGGGACGCCGCGGTGTTCGACGGCGTCCGCCTGGGACTGCTCGTGGCCGCTTCCTCGGCCGCCTCCGTCTGCGCCTCCCAGCTGCTTCAGGCCGGCATGGCGGAGCCCCTCGCGGCCGCCGCCTGACCCCCTGCCCGGACGCCCTCCGGCGGCCGGGCTGTTGTGGCAAGATGGACACCTGAGAAGCCACGAAGGGACCACCATGAGCAACGAAGCCGCCGCGACTGCCGGCAGCGCCACCCCCGCTGCCCCGGACTCCGGGATCTCCCGCAGCTCCGAACATTCGGCGAACATTGCCTCCTACATCGACCACACGCTGCTCAAGCCGGAGGCCAGCGAGGCCGAGATCCTCAAGGTCTGCGCCGAGGCCGCCGAGTACCGGTTCAAGTCGGTGTGCGTCAATCCGATCTGGGTCAAGACGGTCAAGACGGCCCTGAAGGGCTCCGGCGTGCTGACGTGCTCAGTGGTCGGCTTCCCGCTGGGTGCCACCCCGAGCGACGTCAAGGCCTTCGAGGCCCGCGGAGCGGTGCTGGACGGAGCCGAGGAGGTCGACATGGTGATCAACATTGCCGCGGCCCGGGCCAACGACAAGGGCGCCCTCATCGAGGACATCACGGCCGTCGCGGACGCCGTCCACGAGGGCGGCGCCATCCTGAAGGTGATCATCGAAGCGGCCCTGCTGGATGATGCCCAGAAGGTGCTGGCCTGCGAGGCCGCAGTGGCTGCGGGGGCTGATTTCGTGAAGACCTCCACCGGCTTCAACGGCGGCGGGGCCACCGCCGGGGACGTGGCCCTGATGCGCCGCACGGTGGGCCCGGACCTGGGCGTCAAGGCCTCGGGTGGCGTGCGCTCGCTCGCCGACGCACAGGCTATGATAGCTGCAGGTGCAACACGTATTGGCGCCAGCTCCGGCATCGCGATCGTCAAGGGTGAACAGGGTTCCTCCGCGTACTGATCCGCTCCGGCAGCCGCCACAGTTTTGAGCCCCACGGGGCAGAGGAGGAACGAATGTCCAGCAACACCACCAACACCACCACCGCCACGACTCCGCAGAACGAGAACAGCCTCGGCTCCAGCATCATCCTGTTCGCCCTGATGATGGTCCTGTTCTTCGCTTCCCTCTACTCGCTGAGCTTCATGACGCTCGGCAACCCGTGGCCGATGGCCGCCTGCCTCGTCCTGTTCGCCCTGGCCTTCTGGATTCCGCAGACCGTCACCGGCCGCTCGGACTCCATCGGCGAAGTCTAAGCGCCAAGCACTTCCCTGACTGAAGCTCCGGATCTCCGGAGCTTCAGTCATTTAACTCCGGGTTCTCGACCGGTACGCAATTTCGTCGCCGGCTCCATAACCGGTCGACTGCACGAACGTCACGGCGTATTCGTATCCGCCCCGTGTAAGGCCAGGGCCACGAGCAGCAATCGTTCGACACCTGCCCTGGTGTACCTGGGATCAGCGATTTCGGTGAGGCCCACGCGAGCCTCCAGGTTCAAAGCGGCCCAGGCCAGCTGAATGATTTCCGTCAGGGGAGGCCCGAAGGTGATGACGTCGCGGATATACCGTTCGTCGGCGTACCGCTGGCGGAAGCCCCGGATGAACTCTACGAGGCCGCGGGATGCGGCTCGACTGGTAGCCGGGATCCCCTGCGTCGCTTCGGAGGCCGTGCGACTTCGCGACGGGACCATCCTTGTGCAGGTCGTCCATGAAAGCACCGAGAACCTCGGTTGAGAAAGTCGAGAAGTCGCGCCGGGCGCGGCCAGCCACTGGTCAGACGGCCGTAAGCAGCCCGTAGAGGCTGTGCACCCAGCCGGCCCCGAGGGCGGCGGCGGCCGGCCAGTGCACCTCGGCCAGGGCGAGCGCGGCACCGAACATGCCGATCATCGCGTAGGCACTGACCGGGATCAGCACGAACCACTCCCGCCGTGACCCGGCGCGGCCCAGCAGCGGAATGGAGAACGCCCCGTTGGCCCGCCAGACGTTCTTCAGCAGCGGCAGTTTCCGCAGGAACCTCGGAGGCTTGATCACCACCGGCCAGAGCAGCGGCACTCCCCCGGTGGTGATCATGTCCCCAACAATATGTACCAGCACGCCGGTCAGCATGGAGACCGGCAGCCAGGTCCACTGGTGCGGCGCGAACCAGGTCACCAGCCCGGCCATGCTCAGGGCGAAGACCCAGTTGCTGACCCAGCCGTACTTCGGGAAAAGCTTGAGGGCCTTCGCGGCGATGTTGATCATGAACATGCACAGCAGACCGGCGCCCACCGACAGCAGCCCCCAGTCGGTCTGCAGCTGAAGCTGCCCGGCCAGCGCCGCGAGCAGCACAAAGAAGGCCGCACCGAGCAGCGAATGGGTCCCCTGCCGGTGGCCGCCGGAGACGTTCTCAAGGCCGACCGCGATCACGTTCGACAGCGGCGGCAGCGAGTGCGCCACCGTGCTGGAGCGGTGGTCCCAGTCGCAGACCAGTGCCGTTCCCGCCGTCGCCATCCCGCCGATCACAATCCCGGTCGCGTCCAGCGGATACCATCCCAGCGCGTACGGTCCGGTCGAGGCAATAGCCACCCACGCCGCGGCTCCCGACGCGGCGTGGTGTCCGCCCATCATTCTTTATTTCACCGCCGGTGCGGCAGCCACCGCGGCGTCGGAGAAGATGTTGCGGATGACGCCGTTGGCCCACTCGAGGATCTCGGCGTCCTGCAGGTCGCGGCCGCCGATCCGGGCGGTCTTCGGCTTCGGAATGAGCACCGCGTCCAGGGCCGGTTTGGACTGCGATCCGGGATACATCCGGGTGAGCCGCATGAGCTTGGACTCGGGCAGCTGCGCAGGGGAGAACTTGATGAAGTTGCCCTGCAGGGCAACGTCGCTGAGCCCGGCCTCGCGGGCGCCGACGCGGAAGCGCGCGACGTCGATCAGGTTCTTCGCGGGCAGCGGCAGCTCGCCGTAGCGGTCCACGAGCTCGGCCAGGACCTCGTCGATCGCCTCGTAGGTGACGGCCGAGGCGAGCTTGCGGTACGCCTCGAGGCGCAGCCGTTCGCCCGGCACGTAATCGTGCGGCAGGTGCGCGTTGACCGGCAGCTCAATCTTCATCTCGGCGGCCTTCTCCTCCGCCTCGCCCCGGTACTCCGCCACGGCCTCGCCGACCAGGCGGATGTAGAGGTCGAAGCCGACGCCCTGGATGTGCCCGGACTGCTCCCCGCCGAGCAGGT
Source organism: Pseudarthrobacter sp. HLT1-3 (assembly GCF_059383535.1). Taxonomy (NCBI): domain Bacteria; kingdom Bacillati; phylum Actinomycetota; class Actinomycetes; order Micrococcales; family Micrococcaceae; genus Pseudarthrobacter; species Pseudarthrobacter sp. HLT1-3. The sequence continues at coordinate 183,244 of NZ_JBWZCJ010000003.1, forward strand.
TGCCGGCGCCGCGGATCTCGAGGTCCTTCATGGCCAGCTGCATGCCGGCACCGAGCTCGTTGTGCGTGGCGACGGCCTTGAGCCGTTCCAGCGCCACTTCGCCCAGCGGCTTCTCGGACGGGTAGAGGAAGTAGGCGTAGGCGCGTTCGCGGCCGCGGCCCACCCGCCCGCGCAGCTGGTGAAGCTGGGAGAGCCCGTACTTGTCCGCGCCGTCCACGATCAGGGTGTTGGCGTTGGAGATATCCAGTCCCGTCTCGATGATGGTGGTGCAGACCAGCACGTCGAAGCGTTTCTCCCAGAAGTCCACGATGATCTGCTCGAGCCGGCTTTCGGACATTTGCCCGTGCGCCACTTCCACCCGGGCCTCCGGGACCAGCTCGCGGATCTTCGCCGCGGTGCGGTCGATCGTGGAGACCCGGTTGTGTACGAAGAACACCTGGCCCTCGCGCATCAGTTCCCGGCGGATCGCCGCGGAGGTCTGCTTGTCCGTGTACGGGCCGACGTAGGTCAGCACCGGGTGGCGTTCCTCCGGCGGGGTCGCCAGCGTGGAGGTCTCGCGGATGCCGGTCAGCGACATTTCCAGGGTCCTCGGAATCGGGGTCGCGCTCATGGCGAGGACGTCCACGTTGGTGCGCATCTTCTTCAGCGCTTCCTTGTGTTCGACGCCGAAGCGCTGCTCCTCGTCCACGATCACGAGGCCGAGGTCCTTGAACGCGAAATCCTTTGACAGCAGCCGGTGCGTGCCGATCACGACGTCGACGGAGCCGGCTTTGACCCCGGCAGCCGTCTCCTTGGCTTCTTTGGTGCCCTGGAAGCGGGACAGCGGCTTAACCACCAGCGGGAAGCCGGAGAACCGTTCGGTGAACGTTTCGTAGTGCTGCTGGGCAAGCAGCGTCGTGGGCACTAGCACGGCGACCTGCTTGCCGTCCTGGACGGCTTTGAAGGCCGCGCGGACCGCGATCTCGGTCTTGCCGTAGCCGACGTCGCCGGAGATCAGCCGGTCCATCGGGATCTCCCGCTCCATGTCCGCCTTGACCTCGTTGATCGTGGTCAGCTGGTCGGGGGTCTCCACGTACGGGAACGCTTCCTCGAGCTCGCGCTGCCAGGGCGTGTCGGGGCCGAAGGCGTAGCCGCGGGAGGCCATCCGGGCCGAGTACAGCCGGATCAGTTCACCGGCGATTTCCTTGACGGCCTTGCGCGCCCTGGACTTGGTGCTGGCCCAGTCCGCGCCGCCCATTTTACTCAGCGCCGGCGTGTCCCCGCCGACGTAGCGGGTGACCTGGTCCAGCTGGTCGGTGGGGACAAACAGCCGGTCGCCCGGGGCACCGCGCTTGGACGGCGCATATTCAAGCACGAGGTATTCGCGCACCCCGTCCCCTCCGCCTGCCACTTTGCGCTGGATCAGCTCCACGAACCGGCCGATGCCGTGCTGTTCGTGCACCACGGAGTCGCCGGCGATGAGCTGCAGCGGATCCACGGCGTTCCGCCGCTTGGACGGCATCCGGCGCATGTCCTTGGTGGAACCGGCGGAGGTCCTGCCCAGCAGGTCCGCCTCGGTCAGCAGGGCGAGCTTGAGCGGCTCCAGCACAAAACCGCGGCCGACGGCGGCGGTGGTCACCTCGATCAGCCCGGCCTGGGGTTCGTCGTCGAGCGAGTCGACCCGGGCGCAGGGGATGTCGTTGTCGTGGAACAGTTCGGCAAGCCGCTGGGCCGGGCCGGGACCTTCGGTGACGACGACGATCCGCCACTGCTCCCGGACGTGGGAGCCGATGAAGGCCATCATCTCGGCGACGTCGCCCTGGTAGCCGCGGGGTTCCCGGGCGTGCAGGTTGAGGACGTCGACGTCGGGCAGCAGCTCCTCGTCGGTGGCCAGCGACGTGATCGACCACCAGGACACCTCGTGCGCGAGGGCCGCGGAGCGGGTTTCGGTGAGCGAGCGGAAGCTGGCCGAATGCAGGGCCGCAGACGCTGCGGAACTTAGAACAGTGTCCAACGCCAGAGGTACCGTCCCGCCGTCGGAGGCCGTCGACCAGGCCGCCTCGAGGAATTCCTCGTTCGTGGCGGCGAGGTCGTGCGCGCGGGTCCGGACCTTTTCCGGTTCGATGACCACGGCCATCGAACCGGCCGGGAACTGGTCCAGGAAAGGCACCATGGAATCCACCAGCACCGGGGCGAGGGATTCCATGCCCTCGACGGCGATGCCGCCGGCGATCTTCTCGAGCATGTCCGCGGCGGCCGGCAGCTGGGATTTCAGCGTCGCGGCGCGGGACATCACGGAGGGCGTGATCAGGATTTCGCGGCACGGCGGGGCGTGCAGCTCGGCGGGGTGGTGCACGCCCGGCGCGCTCAGCGAGCGCTGGTCCGCGACGGCGAACCAGCGCATCTGGTCCACTTCATCGCCAAAGAACTCCACCCGGATGGGGTGGTCCTCGGTCGGCGGAAAAACATCGAGCATCCCGCCGCGGACGGCGAATTCACCGCGGCGCGTGACCATGTCCACGCGGGCGTAGGCGGCGTCGGCGAGGCTTCTCACAACGTTGCTGAACGGGGCCTCCTGGCCGACCTTCAGGGTGACCGGGACCAGCTCACCGAGGCCCGCGACGATCGGCTGCACGACGGCCCGGACCGGGGCGACGACGACGCGGAGCGCGCCGCTGGCGGAAGTTTCGGGGTGGGCAAGCCGGCGCAGTACGGACAGGCGCCGGCCGACCGTGTCCGAGCGCGGTGACAGCCGTTCGTGCGGGAGCGTCTCCCAGCTGGGGAACTCGGCGACGGCGTCGGCCGGAAGGAAGGCGCGCAGCGCTTCGGTCAGGTCCTCGGCTTCACGGCCGGTGGCGGTGATGGCCAGCACAACCGGCGCCAGGCTACTGCCTGTTTTTTCCTCTGCCGCGGCCCCGGCTGCGGTGACTCCCGCCGCTGCCGCTGTTTCCGCGGCCAGCGTGGCCAGCCCGTCAGCCATTTCCGCGAGCAACGCCGAACGCAGCCCGGCGGGGGCGCTGATCTGGTAGTCCTCGCTGCGGTCGGCGAAACCACGCGCCGCCGCGGCCCGGACGCGGGCGTAGTTCCGGTCGTCGGCGAGGACACGGCGCAAACCGGTGAGAGAGGGGCCGTTGAGGCTCATGGCTGAAGCTCCTGAAAGGGATCACGGGATGCAGGCAACACGAATAGCCGGAATTCGCGAGAATCCCGGGTACCCCAAGCCTACCGCGCAGCCCTGACCCGGGGCCGCACAGGGGCCCCGGGTCTAGGCTGGCAGGATACGCGGCCCGTCCGAACGGCCCGGCGCTCCGAATGGCTGATAGACGACAAGGAGTCACCATGCCCAGCACCCCCGATACCCCCCAGCCCCCGCCCGCGCAGGCAACCCCCGCGGAAACCGTCAGGCCAAAAACGGTGCTGGTTACCGGTGCCACCGGCTACATCGGTGGCCGGCTGGTCCCCCGGCTGCTGGAGGCAGGGCACACGGTCAAGGTCGTGGTCCGCACGCCGGCGAAGATCGCCGGGGTGCCGTGGCTGGCCGACGTCGAGGTCATCCAGAGCAGCCTCGACGACGGCGAAGCCCTGCGCGCGGCCTTGGCCGGCGTCGACGTCCTGTACTACCTCGTCCACTCGATGGCCACCGGGTCGGGTTTCGAGTCCAAGGAAAAGACGATGGCGGAGACCGCCGCGCAGGCCGCGGCCGGCGCCGGCGTGGACCGGATCGTCTACCTGGGCGGCCTGCACCCCACGGACACCGAGCTGTCCACCCATATGCGGTCCCGCGAGGCCGTGGGCAAGGTCTTCCTCGACAGCCCGGTGGACGCAGTCGTCTTCCAGGCCGGCGTTGTGATCGGCTCGGGATCGGCGTCGTTCGAGATGATCAGGCACCTGTCCGAGACGCTCCCGGTGATGCCGGCCCCCAGTTGGGTGCGCAACAAGATCGAGGCGATTGCGGTGCGCGATGTGCTGCACTACCTTGTCGGGGCCGCCTCGCTGGAAGGCCCGATCAACCGCACCTTCGATATCGGCTGCCGTCAGGTCCTCAGCTACGCAGGAATGATGCAGGAATACGCTGCCGAGGCCGGGCTCCCGCACCGCGTGGTGCTGGCCCTCCCCATTCCGGCGCCCAAGCTCGCGGGCATGTGGGTGGCATTGACCACCCCGATCCCGCTCTCGATGTCGCTGCCGCTGGTCGAATCCCTGCAGCACGATGCGGTCTCGCGCGAACACGACATCGATTCCTACATCCCGCAGCCCGTCGGCGGGCTGACCCCCTACCGCCGGGCCGTGGCGCTAGCCCTGGGCAAGGAGCGCGACGGCCAGGTCGAGACGACCTGGGCCAGTGCAGGGGCCGACGCCGATCCGCTGCCCAGCGACCCCGACTGGGCCGGGCACCGGGTGTACGTTGACGAGCGCACCTACTCCAGCCAGGTGGACCCGAAGCACGTCTGGACCATCATCGAAGGGATCGGCGGGCGCAACGGGTGGTATTCCCTTCCGCTGGCCTGGCGCGTCCGCGGCTGGCTGGACAAGCTCACCGGCGGGGCCGGGCTGTTGCGCGGCCGGCGGCACCCGCACCTGCTGGCCGAAGGCGAAGTGGTGGACTGGTGGCGGGCCGAGCGGATCGACCGGGGCCGGCTGCTCCGGTTGCGGGCCGAGATGCGGGCGCCGGGCCGGGCCTGGCTGGAGCTGTCGGTGGAGCCGGAGGGGACGGGCAGCCGTTACCGCCAGCGCGCGATCTTCTTCCCGAAGGGTCTCAGCGGGCGCCTCTACTGGCTGGCCGTGCTGCCGTTCCACAGCCTGATCTTCCCCGCCATGTCACGGAACATCACGGCCGCGGCGAAGAGTCTCCAGGACCTCGAATCGGATCCGGCCCGGCACACCGCGTAGGATGTTTGGAGCCCAAAACGACCAGTTCCACCCCATGGAGGACCCCTAATGGCATTGAGTGCATCCACCAACCTTCCGCACGGCGTCGACCGCGTTACCGCAGTCTTCGTGAACGAGGATTTCCTGCGCCACACCAGTGAACTCGTTGGCGGCACCCTTGAATCCTTCACCGTCGACGGCGACACGGCCGGCGCCTTCAGCACCACGACCGTGCGGACCATCCCGACCACCCGGATGCCCGAAATGGCCCGGAAGTTCGTCGGCGAAAGCCTGAAGGTGACGCAGCTCGAGAACTGGGACGCCCCCGCCGCCGACGGCTCGCGGCAGAGCAACATCACCCTGAAGGTCTCCGGCGCGCCGCTGGACGTCAATGCCGTCCAGCGGCTGATCGCCGACGGCGGCAGCACCCGGATCGAGCTTGAGGGGTCCGTCACCTCCTCCGTGCCGTTCCTGGGCGGAAAGATCGCCGAAGCTGCCGAGCCGATGGTGGGCAAGGCCCTGAACATCCAGTCCACCCAGGCCCAGGCCTGGCTCGAAAGCCACTAGCACATGGAAATGCCGGCAATCCTGGCCGTCGTCCTGATCGCGGCCGGCGTCTGGTCCCTCGCCGTCTGGCCGCAGTTCCTGCGCAGGGTGATGAAGGACCCGCGGGCCCGCGACGGGAACGGCAAGGCCACCCGCTTTCTCACGGTCCACGTCGTCCTGGTCAGCATTTCGATGCTGCTGGGGGCGGCGACGGCGGCGATCGGAATCGCCGGGCTGCTCGCTTAGGGGGGCGGGCTGCGTCCCGGGTCCCGCGGGAGGCTAGTGTGCCGGCGTGCTCGGGGCCAGGGCCTGGGCCAGGGCGTCTTCGGCCGCCACCCAGGAGATCATGGCGCACTTGACCCGGGCAGCGTATTTGGAGACGCCTTCGAAGGCTGAGGCGTCGCCCAGGATTTCGGGATCGGCGGCGAGCTTCCCCCGGGACCGCAGGACTTCACGGAAGTTGTCGATGACGTGGGTGAAGCTGTCAACGTCCATCCCTTCGGCGAGGTCGGTGAGCACCGAGGCCGAAGCCATGGAAATCGAACAGCCGGCCCCGTCCCAGCGCAGCTGGGCGACCTTGCCGTCAGCTACCGCGACCCGGACGGTGATCTCATCGCCGCAGACCGGGTTGAGCTGGTGGGACTGGCCGGACGAGGCCCCGGACGGAACCGGGGTCTCCGTCAGTCCGCTGCCGGTACGCAGTTTCGCGTGTTCCAGGATGATCTGCTGGTACAGCTGTTCGAGGCTCATGCGGGAATATCCTTAGGCTCCAAAGTAGGCGCGGACCTCGGTGACAGCAGCGAGGAAGGCGTCGACGTCGGACGTTGTGTTGTACAGGTAGGTACTGGCCCGGGTGCTGGCCGTCAGGCCCAGACGGCGGTGCAGCGGCTGCGCGCAGTGGTGGCCGACCCGGACCGCGATCCCCTTGCTGTCCAGGAACTGGCCGACGTCGTGGGCGTGCACCCCGGCGACGTCGAAGGAGGCGAGCCCGATCCGCTCCTGGCCGGCGGCCGGCCCGAGAACCCGGACACCGGGAATAGCTGCGAGTCCTTCGACGAGGCGCTGGCCGAGCAGGGACTCCCAGGCATGGACGCGGCCCATCCCCGTTTCGGTGAGGTAGTTCGCCGCCGCGGCGAGGGCGATGGCCTGCGAGACTTTCTGGGTGCCCGCTTCGAAGCGCTGCGGGGCGGGCAGGAACGCGGCGCGTTCCATCGTCACGGTGGTGATCATCGATCCCCCGGTGAGGAACGGCGGCAGCGCGTTCAGCAGTTCGGACCGGCCGTACAGCACGCCGATGCCGGTGGGCCCGAGCATCTTGTGTCCGGACAGCACCGCGAAGTCCACGCCGAGGTCCTTCACATCCAGCGGCAGGTGCGGCGCGGACTGGCAGGCGTCCAGCACGGTCAGTGCCCCCGCCTGGCGGGCCATCGCCACCAGCGTCTTGACCGGGTTGATGGTGCCCAGGACATTTGAGGCGTGGCTGAAGGCGAGGACCCGGGTGGCCCCGGTGATGATGCCGGCGGCGGCCTCGAGGTCCAGGACGCCCGCGTCGTCGACGGGGATGTACCGCAGCGTCGCACCGGTCCGCTCCGCGAGCTGCTGCCACGGGATCAGGTTCGCGTGGTGCTCCATCTCGGTGACCACAATCTCGTCGCCGGCCCGGAGGGCGAATCGTGCCGCTTCCGCCCCGGCGCCCGGCAGGGACGAGTTCAGGAAGGCGTAGCTGAGCAGGTTCAGGCCCTCGGTGGCGTTGGAGGTCCAGATGATCTCATCGGCCCCAGCGCCCAGGAAAGCAGCGAGAGTGTCGCGGGCGTCCTCGAAGGACTCCGTCGCCTCGACAGCCAGCAGGTGGGCTCCGCGGTGGACCGCGGCGTTGCGCTGTTCGTAGAACTCCTGCTCCGCCTCGATGACGCTGATCGGGTTCTGCGAGGTCGCGCCGGAATCCAGATAGATCAGCGGGTGCCCGCCCATGGACCTGGCGAGGATGGGGAAGTCGTTGCGGATCCGCAGCACCTCGTCGTCGCTCAGTGCGGGCAAGGTCCGGGACTCTGACGTCGCCGCAAAAGCCACGCTGGCCTCCTCAAATCGGATTAGATGAACTACAGTCCATCATCCCACGGAACGACGGCCCCGGTTTGGCCCTCAGGGCCGGTGCGAATCGCCGCCCGTGTCGATGAGGTCCACCCGCCGGCTGACGCCGAGCTTGGCGAAGACCCGGTAGAGGTGCCCTTCCACGGTCCGCTGCGACACGCAGAGCCTGCTGGCTATCTCGGCGTTCGTGGCACCGCCGGACACCAGGTCGAGGATTTCGGTTTCCCGGGCGGTCAGTTCCGCATCCTGCTCCGGTCGGACCAGGTCAATGTGCGCTGCCATCCCGGCGGCAGTCATCCGGTTCTGGATCTTGCGCTGGACGGCCAGCAGTTTCCGTTTGTCGGTCGTCTCGGCCAGGCAGCGTTCCGCCTGCTGTGCCGCTTCGAGGGCCAGCAACACGTAGCCGGCCCGCAGCGCCTGGTCGCTGATGTGGACGAGTTCGGCGTCGTCTGCATGCAGCACGGCGAGCGCATAGTCGTGCAGCATGCCCGCTTCGCGCCCCTCGACCGCGAGGCTGCTGCGGGCGAGGCCGTCGGCGGCCTCGGTGTCCCCGCGGCGCACTGCCATCCGTCTGATGTCGGTCTCGACCCCCCGCAGTCCCTGCCGTTTGGCTTCCGCGGCCAGGCCGGTGAGCCTCCGGCTGACATCCCCGGCCCCGCCCGGGGCGCCGCCGGCCGCGGTTGAGTACGCATCCGCGAGCAGCGGAACTGCCCCCGGCCCGCGGTACCGGAACAGCCGGAAAGCGGCCGCATGCTCCTCAGCCTCCTGGCCGTGACCCAGCACGGAGTCGGCATAGGCCGCGACCGCGTGCGCAAAGGGCAAGAGCTCCCAGGGATCGGCAATGGTGAGTTCCTCGACGCCGAGAACGAGTTCGGCAATGCCCTCGGGCATGCGCCCCTGACGGACGCGGGCGAGGCCCCGCATCAGGTGCAGGGTTCCGCCGCTGAGCAACAGCCTCGAAGGGTAGTGGGCTTCGTACTCATCGAGGGCGGCGGCGAGCGCCTCCCACTCCCCGGCCCAGTTCAGGCTCAGGCTGTAGCGCACCAGGAGGTCTTCATAGACGAGCGGCAAGGCCATGTCCCAGCCTTGCGCCCCCTGCCAGGCATCGCGGGCCAGTCCAACGCCCTCCGCCACCCTGCCCTGGGCGCAGAGCAGTTCGGCGAGCAGGGACTCCGCCGGAAGTTTAAGCTCGGGCCGCTCCCCGGCCGCCACCACCAGCCTGCTGAGCCTTCCCACGCAGTCCGTCGGGCTGGCCTGGCTGCCGGCAGTCCCCGTTGCAACCGCAATCGGGGTCAGATCCAACCACGACGGCGTCACCGCGGCGTCGCGTGGGGTGGCCGGCTGGCCGTTCCGCAGCCGGCCGGACAACAGCGCCGCCAGATAGCGGGATCTTTCGTTTGTGAGGGGCGCTGCGAGCTGGAGGAATTTCGCGGACTGTTCGTGGTGGCCCAGCAGATACCGGGCATAAGCGATCTGCAGCCGGGCCTCGGGAATCATCGCATCGTCCGTCACCGCCTCAGCGGTCATCAGCGCGGCCGGGGCGTCGAGGGCGGCATTTGCCGTGCACGCCGCCTTCAGCAGCTGATCCGCCGGGACGACGGCTCCGCAATCCAGGGCCCACCGAACCCGGTTCAGGAAGGCGTCCGGCGGTACGGCCGCTCCCGACGGCAGTGACACGAAGCTGTTCCGGAGTCCCGCGCTTCTGCCCGCCGGAACCCACCGGCGGATGATCTCGCCGATCAGGGGGCTTGCGGGGCGCACCGTGCGGTCGGCGCCTCGAGACACGCTGATAATTCCGGCCCGTTCCAGCGCGTCGACAGCCTTTGGTCCACCAAACCCCAGCAGCTGGCCGAGCGGAAGCGGTCCCGCCAGGGCAACAATGGCGGCAGCGGTCCGTTCCTCGGGTGACATCGTACGCAGTTCGTGGCCTATCAGGTCAGCGCCCGGGATCTCGGACAGGGCGGGACGCGAGAGCAGGAACCAGATGCCGTGGCGAAGCCCCAGGACCCCGGATTTCCTGGCGTGTTCGATCAGGGACAGCAACATATAGGGGTTCCCGGCGGAGGCGTCGGCGAACACCGCGCTGGCCCAGGGCGACACGTCGGCCCGGAGTACTTGCTCGCAGAGCTGGTGGACCTCGGCCCGGGTCAGCGGCTCCAGGTCGAACTTCGCCAGGATCCCGTCATCCCAGAGGGCCAGGAATTCCTCGGGGATAAGCAAACCCGGCCGGCAGGTGGCCAGGACGTTGGCGGCACCGGTGGCTACTGCCTGCGCCACGAGCTGAGTCGTCCCTCGGTCCAGGCACTGGGCGTCGTCGATGACGAAGAGCGGTCTGCTGGGCTGCGCCTTGATGTTGTCCGTCACGGTCTTCACGACGGCGGAAAATGAGTCCAGATCCTGTGCGGGCAGCTGGCCGAGATAGGGCGACAGCGCGCCGAAGGGCACGGCAGACAGTGCAGGAGTGGCGGCGAGGCGGATCACGCCCGCGCTCGGCCGGAGTTCCCGGAGCACCGCCCTGGAAACGGCGGTCTTCCCGGTGCCCGGGTTGCCGACGATGAGGGCGCCGGATTTCCCGCCGTCGCGCAGACATCTGACAATGTCCTTGACGACGGCGGTCCGGCCGACCAGCGCGGCAGACTCAGTCAGACTTTCCAATCCGGACCTCCCTGCGCCGGCAAAGCGGTACGCGGACTGGCCCGGAGGATCGCGGGCCGGTTCGGTCAGCCCAGGCGGGCGTGTTCCACTGGTCCGGAGATGACATCTTTGAGTTCCGACCTGCTCGCGACGTGGAGCTTCGCATACACCTGGTAGAGGTGCCCCTCCACCGTGCGGACCGAAACGTGCATCTCGTCGGCGATCTTCCGGTTGGAAGTACCGGCAGCAGCCCTCACCGCCACCTCGGATTCCCGCGCTGTCAGGGTCGAGGTCAGCAGCGAGAGCACGCCGTTTCTGGGGTTCCCGAACCGGTCCTCAAGGGATTGCTGCGTCCGTTGGGCCATCCTCAGGGAGATGCGGTTCCCGGCGTCGTTGGCGCAGCTCACGGCTTTTCTGGTGACGTCCCTGGCGAAGATTCCGTGGCCGGCCGCGTCTGCTTCCTTGGACGTTGCGAGCAATTCCTCGCTGTCGGCATCCTTCAGCCCTTCGGCGAGCCGCGAGCACAGACCGGCGAAGTGCCCCGTGACCTGGCCCGCAAGATCGCTGAGTTTCTGGCTGGCCTGACGGTCCCCCAGCCGGGCCACCGCTGAAAGGAACTGAAGCCCGGTAGCAAGCGCTGAGGCCTCGGTGTCGATGTCGGCCTCGAGCTTCAGCGCGCGGAGGGCCTCGGTCTTCTGGCCGATTTCCGCCTTGGCGGACAGCTCGAAGTACCGCGTGATCCGGTTCACCAGCCACGACGCCCTGGGCATCGGCTCTTCGACGTCCATCAGCAGGGCCGCTGCTTTGTCCTCATCGCCCTGGAGCGCGAATGCATAGGCGCAGGCTGCGGTGGCGAGGCCGGCGACGGCATCCGGGTCATGCACGCTGAGCTGCCAGACCCCGGACTCCAGCCGCTCCAGTGCCCGGGTGAGCTGACCGCGGTGCAGGTCGACGATACCCTGGCCGATCTCAAACATACCGCCAAGCCTGGCCTGCTCGTCCCAGGCCTCCGCCGTGCCCGCAATGAAGTCACCGGCCTCCCGGAACTTTGCCGAGAGCAGCAGGAGCAGCAGGAACCGGCCCCTGATTTCGCGGATCGCGGCGTCGGACAGATCCAGGCCGGCAGCGGCAAGAATGACTTGCCTGCCCAGCCCCACAGCGCCAAGGATCTCGCCGGTGACAGCCTTGGCCTCGCTCAGCAGGCTCGCCGCCATGATTGTGGCTTCGCTGCTCAGGTCAAGGGAATCCGTCTGCCGGAACATCTGCAGGACATCGCCGTACCGGCCTTCGAAAACGGCGAGCTCGGCGTAGGCCAGGCGCACCCGCTCGGCCACGGCACCCAGCTCCGTCCCGGTGTCCCCGGACATTGCGAGTCGCAGTTCGACCTCCTGCAGCCTGGCCAGGGCACCGGCCGCCGCCGCGGGGCTGCGCCTGTCCAGCTCCGCCCAGAGCAGTTGAAGTGAGGCCCACTCGTCCAGTGCCAGAGCATCACCGGCCCGCTGTTCAACGTCGGTCAAGAGGCGTCGGGCTGCTTCGTCGTTGTGCTGGGCGATGAACGCCCTGGCAGATTCGACGGCCACTTCCGCCTGCTTCTGTCCGCCGGCAATTTCCCTGGTGAACCTCAGCGCGGACTGCGGATCGGATGCCTTGTTCGCAAGGCGCGCGGCTGCCAGGGCAAGCCGCGGATCCACCTCTTCGCCGCAGTCCAACGCCCAGGCGACCGCGGTGGAGCCGGTGTATTCGTCCTGCTCCTGATCCTGGAGCACGGCCCCGAGCCGGCGTCGAAGCTCAGCACTGCGGCCCGGCGGTACAACGCTGGCGACGATTCCGGCAGTCACCGGGTTGGCGATGCTCACCATGGGCGGATGCTCATGGCTCACGTGGATGAGGGCCCGCTCCTGGAGGGTGTCGATGTCCTGCGCCTTGGACACGTTCATCAGGGTCTGCAGGGGCAGTGCTCCGGCAAGCGACAAGAGCTCAAACACATCCCGCTGGCCGGGGCTGAGCCGGTTGAGCCGCGCCTTCAGCACATCCCGGATCTCTCCGGCCAGAGCCACCGGGCGGTCCCCCAAAACCCAGGAATCCTCGTGGCGGACAATTGTTCCCAGCTTGATCTGCTCCCGCGCCAGGGAGTGCAGGAAGAGCGCGTTGCCGCCGCTGGCGTTCCACAGGGCGCGTGCCGCCGTGTGGGAGAAGTGGCCACCGTACTCCTGGGCCAGGCTGTCCGCCGTCTCGCTGAAATCAAAGGGGCCGATGTCTACCCGGCGTAAAAGGTCGTCCTTCCACAGACCCATAATGTCGCTGCCCAGGTTGGGCAGGTCAACACACGCGGCGAGCAGCAGGACGTGACCGCCGGCGCAGAGCTGGGCAACCATCATCGTGGAAAGCTCATCCAGGTCATGGGCATTGTCGACAAAAAGTACGACGCTGCGGCCCTGGGCACGGGTATGCAGCAGCTGGGTCAGGCCGCGCAGTACCATCAGCGGATGCTCGAGGTGGGAGGCATCAAGTTCGTTGAGCAGCACGCTGAGGGCACCGTAGGGGAGCTTCGATGAGATGGAGCTGCCCCGGACCTGCACCACCAGGAACTCGTCACCGAGCTGTTCAAGGGCCCGTTGGGCAATAAAGGACTTTCCGGCGCCGTGTTCCCCCACAATCACCGCCCCGCAGCCGGATCCCGAGGTCAGGGCCGCGACGACGTCTTCAACGGTCTGGTGCCGGGTATAGTGCTTTTCGTGCCACGCCTTCCCCGGATGGTGGGCTGGTGAAATCACATCTGTTCTGCCGCTGCCCGCAGACAGGCCGGCTTCTTGCTGAAACATGAGAGAGACCTTCGCAATCAAAGTATTGACTACCGATAGGTCCAACTTATGGATAAGGTGAATTTTCGGGATGCGTAAGTGCTACTCGATTACGGTCGCAGTAGCGAGCCCTGGGCTACGTAGGTGTACTCAGAATTCGACGGGCCCCGGTATCCCATAACCAAGTAGTGGGAATCGGCCGCCCGGGCAGGCCGCGGGATGCTGTTTCACGCCGGCGCGTCGGGACTTCCGCGGGCCCTGGCGGCCCGCCGGAGCCGGACGATTGTTGCTTCCGGCGACACAGTCCTGGCACGGCCGCCCGACCCGCGGGCGGCCGAGCCAGGACTGCGGCCACTGAAGCTTAGGGAGCCGGCGGCGGCTGGGGGGAGGAACCTCGGTCTCAGAAGGTTCCGACGCCGTCGGCTCCGTCAAGGGGGTTCACGCACGCGGCGCGAACCATTCGGGAGACCATTTCAGACTGGAATTAGTATCTATGGCACCAGAGTGAACCATCGTTCCCCACGCCGGCGATCCTGGCAGCTTCATCGGAGGGCCTGGGCCGCATCCGCGTTGATGGCTCCACGTTCAAAATCCTTTGTCGGGTAGTTCTTGGTGCTGACTACAATCTAGCGAACCGGACGGCACCGGCGCACCGGTAGTCCGTACTCGATTTCGTGGCGGGTTCCGACCGGAACGCTGATCGAGGGTACTTGCCACTGCGCCCGGCATCCGACGCCGGCGCGGTCCGGCTACGCGGTCCCCATACCCGGCCGGCTGGGGGCCTACTTGCTGCACCCCGGAAGCTACGCATTCCGGCGGTGTGAGCGGGCGTTGATTCCCCAGGATGACGGGACAACCCCGGCGCAGCGGCCGGCCGGCAGACGGCTGCCCACTCGGCGCGCGCATCAGCCGGCCGCATCAGCTAGGAGGGGGACACGCCGGGCAGCTGGTCCCGGCCTTTGATGTTGAGCTTCGCGTAGCTGCGGTACAGGTGGCCCTCGACCGTCCGGATGGATACCTGCAGTTCGGCGGCGATCTGGCGGTCGCTGAGGCCCCGCACGGCGAGCGCCACGATGTCGCGCTCCCGGCGTGTCAGCAAACCAAGGGAGTCGCTCTCGGTGTCCGGCTCCCGGCCGTCAACACTGTCGGCCCGGTCCAGGCACCGCTTGCGCTGCGACATCGCCATCCTCTCCCGCAGCGTGTCACCGGCAAGCCGGTACCCATTGGCGGCTGCATCGTAGGCAAGGGCCGCGAAGCCCCAGAGCTCGGCATCTTCGCAGCTCTTGCCCGCTTCGAGGTGATCCGCGGGCAGGTCGGTACTGATGGCAGCCGCATAGCGACAGATCGCCGCGGCCCTGGGGCCCTCCAGCTCGTCCCGCAACTGCAGCAGTCGGGCAGCGGCGTCCCGGTCCCCCAGCGCGAGGCAAAATGACAGCGAGTCAAACTCCAGGCCGGGGGTGGAACCGTCGCCAAGGGGCCGGCCCAGCGTCCGGAGCTCGCCGATGGCACCCGGGTGATTGCCCAGCCGGGCTTTCCCGTAGGTGACTGCCATCTTCGAGAGGGTGCGCAGGTAGCGTGATACCGACGGTGGGGCTGCGTTGTAGTCGGCAAGGAACGCCGCGGCCGCATCTTTGGCGCCGACTTCGGCGGCGGCAGCGAAAGCCATCGAGGCCGTAAAAGCGAAGAGCTGTTGGGGGTCCGCGAGCCGAAGTGACTCCAGCGCCGCACTGAGTGTGGTCAGGGCCTGGGCGGCCTTGCCCTGATAGGTCAGGATGATGCCGTGCGCGGCGTGGACTCCCCCGCCGAAGGCGGCGAGGGTTGGTCCGGGCCCGGCGGACGCTTCGGACAGGAGTGCCTCCGCTGCGTCCCACTCGCCACTGTGAATCGCAGCCGCTGCCGCCCGAGCCACTAGGAATTCAGCAAGGTAATACAGTTCGTCGTGTCCAGTGCCCGCATTTGCCAGGGCTTGGGACGCCGCCGCGAACGACTGGACTGCTTTGCCCTGCACGAGGAGCCGTTCGGATTCCAGGGCAAGCCTGAACGCTGCCTCGAGGGAGTTAGCCGGCAGATTGGACGGGCCGGCCGGCGTTGCGGCCTCCGTGCCGGGATCGTCCGGATATTCGCCCGCCAGCGCGAAAACCATGGCGTGCAGGGTGGCGTACCGTTCCCGGACGGCGGCAAGGATTTCCTCGGCTTCTTCCGGGCTTTCCTTGGCCAGCCGGTCCCCTGCCTCCAGGAGTGCCCCGGCGCGGTCCATGATCTCAGTCGGCGTGCGGCCGAGAGCGGCCTGTACCGCCGCCCACATCAGTGTTCCCGTAAGGAGGACAGCGACACTGCGTCCCTTGGCGAAGTCGGCCTCCAGGATGTCCCGGGCGGCGGCATAGTCAGAGGTGTTGAAGTAGGTCCGGGCCGCTACGGAGCGTGCAGCCACCTGCAATTCAGGGTCCTTGACCAGCGCGGCCGCCTTGCGTGCCAGCTCGTCCTGGTGGAGGCGGCTGGCCAGGACGGCCGCCCGCAGCAGTTGCCGGTCGTCAACCTCTGCGCCACATTCCAACGACCAGCTCACCTGGCGCAGCAGGCCTTCCGCCGACGCCTGCTCGCTGTCCATGAGCTGAAGGAGACTCTGCCGGAGCTGGAGGCTGCGCGCCGGCGAAATCAGGTTGCGCAGCGTGTCGGCGTAGATCGAATGCCACAGCCGCAGTTGCGGGTGGGGTGCGGGCGTGACCTTGATTAACTCGTGTTCGATCAGGGCGGCCACCGGGACCTCGCCCACCGTTGCCTCAATTAGCTCCCGTGACACCGGCTCGGCCAGGGCGATCAGGTTCAGGGCCTGTCGTTCGTCCGGCGAGCGCCGGAGCAACTGCCGGCGCACCAGGTCGGTCAACCGGTCCCCGTGGCTGTTGAGGGGGCGCGCAAGCAGCCACACCCCGTTGCGCTGCTGCAGTGAGCCGTCCCTCCGCGCGTCGTCGATCAGCCCATTGAGCAACAGCGGGTTGCCCTCTGACGCTTCCCAAAGGATTTCCGCGACAGAGGGAAGGACCTGCCGTCCCAGCGTTTGTTCCAAAATCTCGGTCGTTTGCTGCTGGTTCAGTGGACGGAGGTCGAGTCGTTCAGCAATTCCTTCAAACCACAACTGCAGCAGCGGCTCCGGCAGGCCCGGCCGGGCGGCTGAGGCCACCAGCAGTTTCGCCCAACCCGCCGCCGCGAGCTCCACCAGGATCCCGGCGGTCGGCTCATCAAGGTCGTGGGCGTCGTCAACGATCAGCAGAAGGGGCTTCTGCGAAGCCCTTCGCTCCTCCTCCAACCGGGACCAGAACGTCCTTAGTACGGCCAGCTGCGAGGTGGCTTCATGCACCGGCAGCCCGACAATGAAAGGACCCAAAACGCCGTACGGGACATTCGCCAGCGACGGGCTGCCATGGATGCGGACGGGCGTGACCGCTGACTCCAGTTCAGACACCACGGCTTCGAGCAGCGTGGATTTCCCGATCCCGCTGTCCCCAAGAAGCAGGACCGCGACGTGGGTGCTTCCTTGGATGGACTCCACTGCCGACCGCAGGTCCTCCATTCGGCCGGTCAGGGTTCCGGATCCTTCTCTCGCGTCAGCCGCGGCGGCGCTGCTCCTAAATAAGTCCAAGCAGATCACTTCGCGACGAAACTCCCAGCTTCGTGAAGACCTGGTACAGGTGCCCCTCCACTGTTCTCACCGAGATACCGATGGACAGGGCTATGTCCTTGTTCGACACGCCGTTGCCGGCAAGGGTTGCTATCTGCCGCTCCCTGTCAGTGAGCAGCGGCCCCTTGTTCCTGGGCATGATCGGCAGGGCAGGCACGGCGTCGGAGAGGCTCTCGAGGATGGCGTGGGCGGCGCTGGCCTTGCCGCTCAGGCCCGCAGCCTTGGCGAAATCGAAGGCGAGGGCGGCGCATCGGGCCTGGACCGCGTCAAGTTCCATGGCCGCCGCCTGGGCGGCTGCCTCCAGCATGATGCCAGCATCCTTCTTGCGGCTGCCGACGGCAACGGTCCGGGACAGCTCCGCAAGTGGCCCTTGCCGCAATGACGCGATGTCCTCCATGAACTGGAAGTCCTTGGTGGTGCCGTTGACCGTTGCACCGAACATGAAGATACCGGCGAGGGTATAGCGGCCGGCCCGGTAATGTTCCTCGGCCGAGCGCACCAGCCGGTCCTTGGCCTCGGGATCGCCGAGCCAGCGCGAGGCCATGTCCATGCAGAAGTCCGCGGAGCTGCTGACCGTGAAGCGGGCCGGGCCTTCCGCTGACCGTGCCCGGTCCAGGTAGATGGTGGCCTGCGCTGAGTTGCCGGTCTGAGCGTAGGCAAAGGCGGTGGCTGCGTAGGCCTGCCGCAGCGAATGCAGGCTCGCCCGGACTTCGAGCTGCGCAATCGCGGCCAGGAGTGGGTCGAGGGCCATGTAGCCCCGGCCCGCGTATACGTAGGCGAGGCCAACGGCCAGATCCGTGGCCGCGCTCCCGGAATGCAGGCCGTGGCCTGCCCTGCCGCTGGCGTCCTTGAGCATGTCGATGCTCTGCCGCCATTGTCCGGACAACAGCAGCACGTTGAAAGATCGCCAGGCGAAGTTTTCGCGGATCCGCGGAACGTTGGACCACTCCCCCAGCTGACCGCCGATGTCGCGCATCAGCTTTCGGGCATCGCTTTCCTTGCCCGTCATGCAAAGGGCTTCCATCAGGATGATGCCGGATCGGAGCCGGTGTACCGGGTCGTCATTCAGGTCCGGCGCCGCCGCAGCCCTGAGCTGGTCCATCATCGGCTGGTAATCACCGATGAAGGACAGGTAGTTGAATTCGCACAGGTCCAGGCACAGACCGGCCCGGGTCAGCTCCTCCGCCGGTGCCGCTGGCCGCGCCTCACCGAGTACATGGAGCCGGAGCCGGGCCTGCCGGATCAGCTCCGGGACCTGGCCTGTGCGGTCCTCGAGCCACGACATGCAGTCCGCTTTGGCGGCGATCAGCTCGGCGTACGCCTCCGCGCCGAGGCTGCTGAGCTGGCCCGCAGAGACATCGTCGAGGGCTGCCATGGCCTGGAGTGGCAGACCGAGCTGAAGGTAGGCGGCAGATTTCTGCAGCTGCCCCTCGCTCCATTCCGGGTCCTCCGGGCTCAGGCTGCCGGCGCACTTGAGCGCGAACTTCGGGTCGAAGAGTTTGACGGCGGCGGCGGCTGCCGCCACGGCGTGGGCGGGTGCCAGCGGGGCGTCGCAATCGTGGGTCCAGGCTGCGTAGGCCAGCAGGTCCTCCACAGTCAGCTCCGTCAATTCTTCCTGCTGGTGGCCCGGTACCTTGTCCCGCAGCTCCAGCCGGCGTTCCACACTGAGCCAGCTGCGGACGATGTCGCCCAGGTAGCGGTCCCCGAGCGACACCTGGTGCCGGTCGGTCCGGTCGATGACAATCTGGCCCGCGTCTTCCATGTCCGCTATCACTCCGGGGCTGTACATCCGCGCAAGCCGGGCCAGGGGCAGGGTACGGGCGCAGGACAGCACTTCGATCAGCTCCCGGGCCACGGGTGTTTCCCGGGCATAACGCGCCCGGACGATGTCTTCCAGCGCGGTGCGCCCGTCCAGCACCACCTCGTCCACCAGAGTCCATACGGATCCGGACAGCACGAGGTTGCCTCTTTCGATCTGCTCCGCGACCACGGCCTGCAGCAAGGTGGGGCTGCCGCCGACGAGCTGGTGCAGCTGGCTTGCCAGCGCACTGGAAACCCTGTGCCCCAGCGCTGCCTTGAGCACCTCGAGCGTTTCGATTTCCGTGAGATTGGCGAGCCGGACCTCGGCGAGCTGCCCGGAGGTGATGAGCCAGTAAAAGTCCGGCGGAAGGTCGGTTGTGCGCTGGGCGGTGGCGATGAGGCGTGCGGTACGGGTCTGCAGCAGGTTGAGCAGGACGCCGGTGCTCAGTTCGTCCAGGGCTCCGGCGTTGTCCAGCAGGATGACACACTGGCGTCCGGCGGCGTCGTCGCGGATCAGGGAGGTGATGCCGTGCAGGATGGCCGTGGGCGAGCCCAGGGAGCTTTGTGGCAGGCGGGCGAGCGTGAATGCCAGGCATCCGTAGGGCGTCGCTGAGCCCGGTCCCGAGCTGCGGAGCTGAAGGGTGTAAACATCGGGTCCGAAACCCGCGATCGCAGTGCGTCCTACCTGGGTCTTGCCCACGCCGCGGTCACCGGTGATGACCACGCCCATCCGGTCCTCCGCGAGCAGGGCGCTGCGGACCCGGTCGGCGTCGGCATTGCGCGCGAGACCAGACCACCTGTGCCGGTCCAGTGGTCCGGTTGCAGGTTCTTCGGCGGCGGGTGCCAATGTTGTGGAAACATTCCCCCAGCCCAGCGATTCCCTCGACATCTTGTTTCCTTCGTACCGCTTAGCGGGCGGCAAAACCAAGACCGTCCGCCTAGAAGTAGCGTATCCCTATCCCCCGACATGAGAGTAGAGCGATCATATCCGCATTTCAGGAACCTTGAAAACAATTGGGGCGCGGGTCGCGGCGCGTCATGCGTGGAGCGGGCGGCAGCCGGAGCGGACGCGTCACGACCAGACCCTTGGCGCGGAGCTGACCTGTCCCGGCCAGGCCCTTGGCGCGGTTAGGGTGCCTTGGCCGGGTGGAACTCTTGCTGGGCCGCCTGCAGGCCCTCCCGGACCAGAGCTTCCACGGCGTCGGCCGCGCTGTCGATCAGGAACGGCAGCTCCTTTTTTTCGGGTCCGGAGAAATCCCTGAGGACATAGTCCGCGGTATCCATCCGGCCGGGCGGGCGGCCGACGCCGACCCGCACGCGCAGGTAATCCTTGGTGGCGAGGGCCTTGGACATATCCCGCAGCCCGTTGTGGCCTCCCTCGCCGCCGCCGAGCTTTAGTTTCACCGTATTAAAGGGAATGTCGATTTCGTCGTGCACGGCGATGATGTGGCCCGGCTCGATGTCATAAAACCTGGCCAGCGCCGAGACCGGACCGCCGGACACATTCATGTAGCTCAGCGGCTTGGCCAGCACCACCCGTGGTCCGCCAATGCCGAACCGGCCCTCCAGGACCTGGGACCGGGACTTGTGGGACTTGAATCCGCTGCCGATCCGCCCCGCGAGTTCGTCGAGGACCATCTGTCCGACGTTGTGCCGGTTGTGGGCGTACTCGGCACCGGGGTTCCCGAGGCCTACGATCAGCCAGGTGTCAGTCATGGATCAGTCCTTCGGTGGGCAGTCCGGGTCGGGCGGCACGATGGCAGGCTGGGCAGACGACGGCGGCCGGGCCCCACAGGGACCCGGCCACCGAAAATCGCCGGAACTACTCGGCTGCTTCTGAGACCGAAGAACCTTCGGTAACGTCGGCGGATGCTACTTCCTCGGAGACCTCGGTGGCCTCGGAGATGTGCACGACGAGGGCCTCGGCGTCGGCCAGCAGGACGGCGCCCTTGGGCAGCACCAGGTCGGAAGCGTGGATGTGCTCGCCGGCCGTGCGGCCCTCGATGCTGACCTCGATGGCGGTCGGCAGGTGGGTTGCCTCGGCCTCGAGGGAGACGGTGGTCATTTCCTGGTTGAACACGTTGCCGGGGGCAAGCTCTCCGGTCAGGTGTACGGGAACGTCCACGGTGACCTTCTCGCCCAGGCGGACGGTCAGGAGGTCGAGGTGCTCGATGATCTGCTTGATCGGGTTGCGCTGGATGTCCTTGACCAGGGCGAGGTGCTGTTCGCCGTTGATGTCAAGGGTCAGCAGCGCGTTGGCAACGCGGACGGCCAGGGTGGTGGCCTTGGACGGCAGGGTGATGTGGATCGGCTCGGCGCCGTGGCCGTAGATGACGGCCGGGATCAGGCCCTCCATGCGGGCGCGGCGGGCGAAGCCCTTGCCGAATTCGGTACGTACTTCTGCTGCGAGCTTCTGCTCAGCCATGGATATCTCCTCGTGGGATTGCGGTGATCAGCAAGGGCGGAGGTCTGTTTGCGACCTTCAACGCCGGGTGGCCGTGGGGCCGCCCTTCCGAAGGGAGATTCAGACCCAGTCGATAACGGAGACCAGCAGTGGTTATCCGTGAATACGGATTACCGGTGCTCTCCCTCGCCAAGGTTTCGGTTCAAGGCTACCAGTGCGGGGCCGGATTTCTGAAAACGGCCCCGCACCGGCGGACGGTTGAGCAGGCCCAACCGCGGGTTGGGCTGGTTAGGCGTTGCCGTCGAACAGGCTGGTGACGGAGCCGTCGTCGAACACTTCGCGGATGGCGCGGGCGATCAGCGGTGCGATGGACAGCACGGTGAGCTGCGGGAAGCGCTTGCTGGGGTCAATCGGCAGGGTGTTGGTCACGACGACCTCGCGTGCGCCGGATTCCGCCAGCCGCTGGGCCGCCGGGTCGGAGAAGACGGCGTGTGTTGCGGCGATGATGACATCCTTGGCGCCGGCGTTTTTGAGCACCTGGACCGCGCCGGAAATGGTTCCGCCGGTGTCAATCATGTCGTCGATCAGGACGCAGGTGCGGCCCTCGACCTGGCCGACGACCGTCTTGGACATGGCCTGGTTCGGGACGGTCAGGTCGCGGCTCTTGTGCACGAACGCCAGCGGAGCGCCGCCGAGGCGCTCGGCCCACTGTTCAGCGACCCGGACCCGGCCGGTGTCCGGAGAGACAACCGTGATGTTGTCTGCCGCCACCCGGGTGCGGATGTACTCGGCCAGCAGCGGGATGGCCATCAGGTGGTCCACCGGACCGTCGAAGAAGCCCTGGATCTGCGAGGTGTGCAGGTCAACGCTCATAATGCGGTCGGCGCCGGCGGTCTTGTACAGATCGGCGATCAGGCGGGCGGAAATGGGCTCGCGGCCGCGTCCCTTCTTGTCCTGCCGGGCGTACGGGTAGAACGGCGACACGACAGTGATGCGCTTGGCGGAGGCCCGCTTGAGCGAATCGATCATGATGAGCTGTTCCATCAGCCAGTTGTTCAGCGGGGCCGGGTGCGCCTGGATGACGAAGGCGTCGGTACCCCGCACGCTCTCCCCGGCCCGGACGTAAATCTCACCGTTTGCGAAGTCGTAGGCGTCCAAGGGCAGCAGCTCGGTTCCGAGCTCCTTGGCGATTTCCTTCGCCAGCTCAGGATGCGCGCGCCCAGCGGCAAGCACCAGCTTCTTCTCGCCGCGTGCCGTAATTTCGCTCATATTTGCTAGCCCTCTTCTGTGGATGCCGGAGTACTGGAGGAAGTTGTGGTGGCGCCGGCGGCCTGGGCCAGGGACGCGGAAATCGAGTCGGGGCGGTTCGCGAGGACCCAGCCCTCGGAGTTCTGCTGCTTGGCCAGGGACAGGACCAGGGCACCGGGCGGCACGTCGCGGCGGATCACGGCCCCGGCACCGCTGTAGGCGCCGTCACCGACCTGGACGGGCGCGACGAAGACGGTGTTGGAGCCGGTACGGACGCCTGAGCCGATGACCGTGCGGTGCTTCTTCTCGCCGTCGTAGTTGGCAGTGATGTTGCCGCAGCCAATGTTGGTGTCTTCGCCGATCTCGGCGTCGCCCGCGTAGCCGAGGTGGGAAAGTTTGGAGCCCCGGCCGATGGTGACGTTCTTGGTTTCGTAGAAGGCGCCGATCTTGCCGGTCTCGCCGAGGACGGTACCGGGGCGCAGGTAGGTGAACGGCCCGACGTTCGCTTTGGCCCCGATCACCGCACCGGACCCGTGCGTTCGGATAACCTTTGCGCCCTCGCCGACCCGGACATCCGTCAGGGTCGTGTCGGGGCCCACGACGGCGTCGCGCGCCACCGTCGTCGTGCCGTGCAGCTGGATGTTGGGCAGCAGCCGCACGTCCTCGTCGAGGGTCACGGTGGCGTCGATCCACGTGGTTGCCGGGTCGACGACGGTGACGCCGGCGCGCATCCAGGCCTCGACGGTCCGCCGGTTGAGCTCGGCACCAAGAGCCGAGAGCTGGACTCTGTCGTTGGCACCTTCGACCTGCCAGCGGTCTTCCGTAACGACGGCAGCGACGTGGCCGCCGGCGGCCCGGGCCAGGCCCAGCACGTCGGTGAGGTATTTCTCGCCCTGGGCGTTGTCGGTCGTGACGTGGGACAGCGAGTCGCGGAGCACTGCGGCGTCGAAGGCGTAGATGCCGGAGTTGATCTCGCGGATGGCCCGCTCGGTGTCGGTGGCGTCCTTGTGCTCCCGGATGCCGGTGACCGAGCCGTCCGCGGCCCGGAGGATGCGGCCGTAGCCGGTGGCATCGTCGAGGACAGCCGTCAGGACGGTCACGGCGTGGTGTCCGGCCTCGTGGCTGGCGACAAGTTCGCCGAGCAGTTCGCCGGTCAGCAGGGGGACGTCGCCGTAAGTGACGACGACGGTTCCGCTGAGCTGCCTCTGGGGGTGACGGGCGTCAAGTGCCTCGAGGGCGGCTTCGACGGCGCGGCCGGTGCCGGGAACTTCGTCCTGGTCGACGATCAGGGCGTCCGGGTCGACGTCGGCGATGTGGGCGGCCACGAGGTCGCGTTCGTGGCGGACGACGAGGGCCAGTTCCTGCGGCCGGATCGTGCGGGCGGCGTGCAGGGCGTGACCCACGAGGGAGCGGCCACCGATTTCATGGAGAATCTTGGGGGTACGGGACTTCATCCGGGTACCGGCACCTGCAGCTAGGACGATGACGGCGGCCGGGCCGGACTTCTCGGGGCTCACGTACGGGCTCTCCTTGCTCAGTGGCTTTGGCTCATGCCGCTGTTCGGTGGATCTGGGTGGCCGGCGGCTGGGGCCGCTCGGTGCGGTACCGCGGTTGCCGGATCCGCGCGGCCAGGCCGGACAAGACTCCGGTCACGGCGCCAGATTCATCTTACTGGACTCACACGGAGCCACGCCCGCCGGGTGCCGTTCCGGCCCTTCGGCGCCAACCTGTTCCGCCCATAGGACTCGAACCTATACTCCACGGCTCCAAAGGCCGGGGTGCTGCCATTACACCAGGGCGGACCATGCCAAGGCGGTGAGCCTGTGGCACGAGAGTCAATTCTGCCACACTGCGTTGCCCCCGCGCGGCGACCCCGAAGTCAGGGCGCGGCCGCGCACCCCGGCGGGTGAACTGGGGCATGATGGTGCTGTGAGCAACAGCACAGGGGCGCCCGGAGGTGCGGAGGGACGGGCCGGCAGACCGCTACGGCCTGCGGGCTATGTTCCCCGGATCCGGATGACGGGGCCCCAGCGCCGCAGCCAGCTGATCGGCATCGGCCGGGGGCTCTTCGCGCTCCGAGGACTGGACGGGACCACGATCGAGGAGATCGCCGCTGCCGCCGGCGTCTCGAAACCTGTGATCTACGAGCACTTCGGCTCGAAGGAAGGCCTGTACACGCAAGTCGTTGAATTCGAGTTCCGGATCCTGCTGGGCTCCATCAACGACGCGCTGTCCGAGGAAGCCAAGCCGCGTGTCCTGGTCGAGCGGGCCGCCCTGGCGCTGCTGAGCTACATCGAGGACCGCGCCGAGGGATTCCGCATCCTCATGCGCGATGCGCCGCCGACGCAACCCGAAGGCGCCTTCTCCACGCTGCTCTCCCATGTCACGGCCCGGGTGGAGTACATCCTGGCCGACGAGTTCGCCCGCCGCGGCTTCACCTCGGCCGACGGCGCCATGTACGCGCAGATGCTGGTGGGAATGGTTGCCATGACCGGCCAGTGGTGGCAGGACAGCCGCAGCCCGGACAAACGCGAAGTGGCCGCCCACCTGGTCAACCTCGCCTGGAACGGCCTCACCGGACTCCAAAAAGACCCCGAACTCCGCACCGGCGACTAAACCCGGGTGCCGGCCGGCCCGTTCTTGCGGCTTCCTGCGGCAGCGGGGCGGGCGCGGGGGCCCTGAGCGCCCCCCAAGGGACATGCCCTCCCTTGGACTCCAAGGCTGGACATAACACCAACATGTCCAACCGTCGCCTGCCCCAAGGGACATGTCCGGAGGGACGGGAGGCGACCGAGGTGCATGTCCAGCCGTGCCGCGACACGCTGGGCATGTCCCCAGGGTCCAGGGGACTACTCGCCGAGGACTTCGAGGGCTCCGAGCCATTCGAGTTCGAGGGCTTCGCGTTCGACCGCGAGGTCCTTGAGCTTTTTGTTGAGCTCGCCGAGTTTGCCGGAGCCGGAAGCGTCTGCGGCCGCGGCGGTCATCTGGGCGTGGATCTTGTCTTCCTGCTGCTTGAGCTTGCCCAGTTGGCGGTCGATCCGGTTCTTGGCCTTGCGGGCATCCCGCTTTTCACCTTCCGAAGGGCCGGCCGCGGCTGGTGCCGTGCTGCCGCTGGCAGCGATGACGGGGTTGCCGCCACCGGTGATCGTGGAACCGGCCAGAGCCGCTTCGCGCAGTTCCAGATACTGGTCCACGCCGCGCGGCAGGGCACGGATCTTGCCGTCGCCCAGCAGGGCCATCTGGTGGTCCGTGACACGCTCCAACAGGTAGCGGTCGTGGCTGACGACGACGAGGGTGCCCGGCCAGCCATCCAGCACGTCCTCGACGGCGGCCAGCGTGTCGGTGTCGAGGTCGTTGGTGGGCTCATCGAGCATCAGCACGTTGGGCTCCCCCACCAGCAGACGCAGGAGCTGGAGGCGCCGGCGTTCGCCACCGGAAAGGTCCTTGACCGGAGTCCACTGCTTCTCGTTCGTGAAACCAAGCTGCTCCACGAGTTGTCCGGCGGTGAATTCCTTGCCGCCCACATTGAAGGAACGCTTCTCCCGCTCGATCACTTCGATCACGCGCAGGTCCGAAACGTCGTCGAGCTCCTTGACCTCCTGGGACAGCACGGCGGTGACGACCGTCTTGCCGCGCTTGACCTTCCCGGAGCTGGGCTCGATCTCACCATTGAGCAGTTTCAGCAGCGTCGTCTTGCCGGCGCCGTTGACGCCGACCAGGCCCAGCCGCTCACCGGGCGCGAGCCGCAGGGTGATGTTGTCGAAGAGCTTCTGGCCGGGCTCGCCGCCGAGGAAGTCAAGGGAGACGTTCTCGAGGTCGAGAACATCCTTGCCGAGCCGGGCAGCGGCCATCTTGCTCAGCGCCGTCGAGTCGCGCGGCTCGGGGACGTCGGCGATCAAGGCGTTGGCCGCCTCGATCCGGAACTTGGGCTTGGCGGTGCGGGCCGGGGCGCCGCGGCGCAGCCAGGCGAGCTCCTTCTTGACGAGCTGCTGGCGCTTGCTTTCCACCACGGAAGCAGAACGGTCGCGCTCGGCGCGGGCCAGCACGTACGCGGCATAGCCGCCGTCGAACGGGTCCATGATGCCGTCGTGGATTTCCCAGGTCTTGTTGCAGACTTCGTCAAGGAACCAGCGGTCGTGGGTGACCACGAGGAAGGCGCCCTGGTTGGGCCGCCAGCGGGTCTTCAGGTGCCGGGACAACCAGGCGACGCCTTCAACGTCGAGGTGGTTGGTGGGCTCGTCGAGCATGATGACGTCGTGGTCCTCGATCAGCAGCTTGGCCAGCGCCACCCGCCGCTTCTGCCCGCCGGAGAGCGCATGCACGTTGGCGTGCCAGTCGACGTCGGAGACGAGTCCGCCCATGACCTCGCGGATCTGGGGATTCCGGGCCCATTCATAGTCGGCCTGGTCACCGACGATCGCGGCGCCGACGGTGAGGTCGCCGTCGAGCACATCGCTCTGGTCCAGGTAGCCGATGTTGACCTCGCTGCGCTTGGTCACCCGGCCGGTGTCCGGGGTGGAACGCATTGCCAGCAGGCGCATGAGGGTCGACTTGCCGTCGCCGTTGCGGCCGACCATGCCGATCCGGTCGCCCTCTTCAAGGCCGAGGGTGATGCCATCGAGGACGGTGCGGGTTGCATACGAGACCGTGAGGTTCTCGCCGCCGAGCAGGTGTGCCACTGGGAACTGCTTTCCTGGAGAAAATAGGGTCGGGCGGACTGGTCAGGCCGGATCGATCCGGGCCGAATACGTCGTGGTGACGACGACAATCCTTTTAAAGGAGGGTATCGGAGATGATGCGCGCGCCGTGAACCGGGCCGTGGACCGCCATGGCATCGAGACCGTGGTGCCGGAGGTCTTCGGCCAGTCCCTCAGCCGCCGCCGGGCTGTGGGCCAGCAGCGCCACGGTGGGTCCGGAGCCGGAGACGATGCCGGCGATGGCGCCCAGCGATTCACCGAGTCCGAGCGTGTCCCTGAGGCTGGGTGCCAGCTCTACCGAGGCGCGCTGGAGATCGTTGACCAGCACCCGGCTCAAGGCATCGGCATCGCCGCTGCGCAGCGCCTGCAGGATCATCGGGTCCACCGCATCGGGTTCCTCGACCACCGCCCCTTCGGCGGCGCGCAGCCGGTCCAGGGTCCGGTAGACCTCGGGGGTAGGCAGGCCGAAGTCCGCGGTTACCAGGACCCAGTCGGTCTGGGCCTTGACCAGGGCCGGGGAGAGTTCGTCGCCCAGGCCGAGCCCGACGGCGGTTCCGCCCAGCAGGGAGAACGGCACGTCGGCGCCCAGTTCCGCGGCCAGGTGGGCGAGTTCGTCGCGCGACAGCCCGCTGTTCCACAGCGCGTCGCAGGCAAGGAGGGTGGCCGCCGCGTCGGCCGAGCCGCCGCCCATCCCGCCGGCCACGGGCACCCGCTTCGTGATCTCGAGATGGACGCCGGTGGAGTGCTCCGAGACATCCGTCATGATGGCCGCGGCCTTGTAGGCGAGGTTGCGCTCGTCCAGGGGGATGTCGACGCCGTCGAGGTCGAGGGTGCTTGCCGGGCTGATACTGACGGTGATTTCGCCGGTGTCCGTGCTGGTCGCGGCGACTTCTTCATAGAGCGAGACCGCGAGGTAGACGCTGGCCACCGAGTGGTAGCCGTCCGGGCGCAACGGGCCTACATCAAGTGAGACGTTTACCTTGCCGGGAGCCTTGACCCGGACAGTCCTCGCGGCAAAGCGCCCTCTCACTGCGTTCATGGCTCCACGCTATGGCATGGCAGGGGCAGGCTCCAAGCACAGCGCCGGTCCGGCTTCACGTTGCCGTGGCTGCCGACGGGCTCAAGGGATCGGCTGCTCGTGGGCTTCGGCGATCCTGGAAAAGGCGGCGATGTCGATCACTTCGCCGCGCGCGGTCGGGTCAATACCGGCGGCGCGCAGGCAGCGCTCAGCCTCCGCCGCGCTGCCGGCCCATCCCGCCAGTGCCGCGCGAAGCGTCTTGCGGCGCTGGGCGAAGGCGGCATCGATAACGGCAAATACCTGTTCCCGGCTGGCCGTGGTGACGGGTGGTTCCCGCCGGGTGAACGCCACCAGGCCCGAGTGGATCTTGGGCGCGGGCCAGAAGACGTTCATGCCGATCACCCCGGCTTTGCGCATGCTGCTGTACCAGGCCGCCTTGACCGAGGGAACGCCGTAGGTTTTGGACCCGGGCCCGGCGGCAAGCCGGTCGGCCACCTCGTCCTGGACCATGACCAGGCCGTGGCGGAGGCTCGGGAAGCGCTGCAGCAGGTGCAGGACCACCGGGACGGCGACGTTGTAGGGCAGATTCGCCACGAGCGCGGTCGGCTCCACCGGGAGCTCGGTGACCCGCATGGCGTCGGCGAGGACCAGGTGGAAATTTTCGACGGCGTCCGGCCGCCACTGGGCGACGGTGGCGGGAAGCTTGCCGGCGAGGACCGGGTCGATCTCGACGGCGACGACCGAGCGGGCGGCGTCCAGCAGTCCGAGGGTGAGGGAGCCCAGACCCGGCCCCACCTCCAGGACCGTCTCGTCCGGGTGGATGTCCGCGGTGGCGACAATCCTGCGGATGGTGTTGCCGTCGATGACGAAGTTCTGGCCGAGAGTCTTCGTGGGACGGATCCCGATCTCCTCGGCCAGCCTGCGGATGTCTGAGGCGCCCATAAGGGATGGGGGCGCGCTTGCCGGCGCGTTGGCAGGGGCAGCGGCCGGCGTACTGCCCGGCGGGGAGGGGGTCGGTTCTGTCACCTAGGTATCCTATCCCGGCGCCCGGGCCGGGCATGGCACAGGCCGGGTCCGTGAACCGGGCCGGGCATGGCAGAGGCCGGGTCCGTGAACCGGACCCGGCCTCTGCCGGGGGCATCCGCCGCCGTGGTCAGCCGCTGCGGAAGCCGAACATAATAACTCGCCCCTCACATCCCTTTAGCAGGGAAGGATGGCCTCGTGTGGCTGCCTAGCTTGAGGCTGCCCAGCCGCAGCCCCAGGGCTGCAGCCCGCGCTGTGCGTAGACGCGGTTGGCGATGTCAATCTGCTGGGCCTTGGTGGCCAGGCTGGCGTTCGGGGCGTAGGCGCCGCCGCCGGAACCGAGCCAGGTCCTGATGTCGAACTGCAGTCCGCCGTAGTAGCCGTTACCGTTGTTGATGGACCAGTTGCCGGTGGACTCGCACTGCGCGATCTTGTCCCACATGGCTTCGTTCATCATGGCCGGGGCTCCGGCGCCGGTGTTGGCTCCGGCGGCCTGGGCTGCCGGCTTCGGCTTTTCCTTGGTGCCAACCGTGACCTTTTCGGTGACCGGCTGGGTGCTGACGGCCTGCGACACCAGGGTGCGGGAGGCTTCGCGACCGTCGACGAGGACCAGCTTGAAGCTCTTGTTGAGCGTGCCGGCCACCCCTGCCTGGGTCACCTTCTTCTCGCCCTTGGCCAATTCGGCGTCCTCGGTGGTCAGGGTTTCAAAGGCCACGCTTTCGGTCGATTCGGCCGTCTGGGTGGCGTCGACGCGGGAAACCTTGATCACCATGTCGTTGACCACCGGGGCGTTGCCCGGCTGCGAGAGGCGGTCCCCGGCACCCAGGGCGATGCCGGCGTCGGACAGGAGCTGGGCGACGTTGGCGGCCGTCGTGGTGGTCTTGTCGGCCTTGCCGTCAGCGACGATGCTTACGGTCTTCGGCGTCGAGATGGAGAGGAAGGAACCGGAGACCGCGAGCTGCGCGTGCTTGGGAACGGAGAGTTCCGAGGCGCCGGCCACGCCCAGTTCCGTCACGAGGCCCTCAACGGTGGGCGCGGTGGTGCTGATGGTGCGCTCCGCGCCGTCCAGGCTGACCGTTACGGCCTTGGCGAGGTTGACGTTGATGACGGAACCGTCCTGTACATGGGAGTCAGCGGCGGGCGTGACCCGGTCGGAGGACTGGAGTTCAAGGCTGGCGCCCTTCACGACCTGGCCGACGGTACCGCCGAAGGTCTGGACGGAACTCACTTTGCCGTCGACGTTAAGGGTGACTGTCTTGTTGTTGCCGACGAAGGCGACCAGACCCAGCACAAGAGCCACGAGCACCACAAACTGTGTGCCGACCTTGACGACGCTGAACTTGCCATCCGATGTAAAGAACTTGACCACGATTGCCCGTATCTTTTGGACCATCCGGGCACGGGGAAAAGTGCACAGATCCCTGCCGCAGACAGCCCTGAGCCAGCACCCGCTGGGGCGCGCGATGTCCGCGGCAGCTGGGTGCACTGCCACACTCACAAACGAGAGCGCGCCCATGGTTCGTTGGCCACGATGCGCGCCCTGCAGGAGTGAAATTATCCGAAGGCCTTCCCCGACCCCGGCTAATAGTTGTCCACTGTAACCGGAGCGTTATAAAGCAGCCAACAAATTGTGCATACGAAGTATCTATGCGGCGGGGTCAGTTTTCGTCACATCAGTCCCACGATCCGTACGCCTGCACCGAATTTCCGGCGATCCGGGCACACAGTTCCGAGAGTTCCCATCCAGTCAATTCGGCCATCGCCCGGACGGTGTAAGGGACCATATAGCTCGCGTTCGGACGGCCCCGGTGAGGGTGCGGCGTGAGGAAGGGCGCATCGGTCTCCACGAGGATTCGTTCCGGATCCGCAATGGCCAGGGCGGCGCGGAGGTTGGCCGCGTTTTTGAAGGTCAGCGTCCCCGCGAAGGACATGTACCAGCCCGCCGCATTACACATCCGGGCCAGCTCCTCGCCGCCGGAGAAACAGTGGAACACCACCTTCTCGGGGGCGCCTTCTTCCCGGAGTACCTGCACGACGTCGTCGTGGGCGTCACGGTCATGGATTTGCAGCGTCAGCCCCAGGCGTTTGGCAATATCGATGTGGCGCCGGAAGGAATAGCGCTGATGGGCCAGCCCCTCACCCTCGGTGCGGAAGAAATCCAGCCCGGTTTCGCCGATGGCCCGGATTCTCGGGTGCGCCGCGAGGGACTCGATCTCAGCCAGGGCGTCCTCCAGTTCGCCGCGGGCGGCGTATCCGGGCGCGTCATTGGGATGCAGGGCAACGGCGCCCAGGAGCCGCGGATCCTGCTCCACGGCCTGAACCGTGAATCTGGAGGATTCGAGGTCACATCCCACCTGGACGGCACCTTGGACCCCCACAGCCTGGGCCGCGTCGAGGGCGTCGCCGACGCTGACTTTCAGGTCCTGGCTGGCGAAATCGAGATGCGTGTGGTTGTCCATTACCGGCACCGGAAGCGGTTCCGGTGCCGGCGGGTAGCCCTGCCGGCCGGTGCCATCACTGCCGGGCGCGCGGAACGGGACGGGAGTCAGCGGGTTGATCATCTGTCCACCTTAACGTCGGTCTCCCGGCAGCCCGAACCGGAGCCCGGGATTTAACCTGCCCGCGCTATCTCATGGCTGGAGGGTGGCCAAGGCGGGGCCGGCAGCGCGGCCCGCAGCGGGACCGGTGGCCCGGCCGGCCGTGCCGCCAACGGCGGCGCCGGTGGCCCGGCCGTGAGTGTGCCAAGATTTCCCCCGGAACTCCCTGTCAGGGCCGGCACTTGTGTTAGTACTCTGTTATAAACACCGGCTTCAGCACAACGGAAGGTCGGGAACCCACCCGGGCTGAGAGGCTACCGATGGACTACCACCGCTTCTCCCTAGACGAAGCCCTCCCTGACGACCAGGACCTGAGGGGAGATTCCGCCGTGGCCGGGCTCCCAGCGCCCCGGCGCTCCGTCCAGCCGCCCGCCGCCATGACCGCGGCGGAGTTCCGATCCGCGAGCGAGCGCATCCTGACGGCCATCAACACCGTGATCGACGGCAAAGCCGAAGCCGCGAAGCTGGCCCTCACCGTGCTGCTGGCCCAGGGCCATCTGCTCCTCGAGGACGTCCCCGGGGTCGGCAAGACCCTCCTTGCGAAGACTCTGGCCCGGACCATCGACTGTTCGGTGAGCCGTATCCAGTTCACCCCTGATTTGCTCCCCTCCGACGTCACCGGAGTGTCCATCTACAACCAGGCGTCGAGGACCTTTGAGTTCCGGCCCGGCGCGGTGTTCGCCAACATCGTCATCGGAGACGAAATCAACCGCGCCTCCGCCAAGACCCAGTCGGCCCTGCTGGAGTGTATGGAGGAACACCAGGTCACCGTCGACGGCACGTCCTACAAGTTGGACGAGCCATTTATGGTGGTGGCCACCCAGAACCCGATTGAGATGGAGGGCACCTACCCGCTCCCGGAGGCTCAGCGGGACCGATTTATGGCGCGGATCTCGATGGGGTACCCGGACAAGGACGCCGAGATGGAAATGCTGGAAACCCACCAGGCGACGTCGCCGCTAACCAGGGTCACCGCCGTCGTCACCGCCGGCGAGGTCGCCTCCATGATCGCCACGGTCCGGCAGGTGTACGTCTCCCAGTCGATCAAGGAATATACGGTGTCGCTGGGCCGGGCGACACGGGACAGCGGAATGTTGCGGCTCGGCGCCAGCCCCCGGTCGATGCTCCAACTGCTGCGGGCGGCCAAGGCCACGGCGGCCCTGGAGGGACGGGATTTCGTCCTCCCGGACGACGTCGTCAGCGTGGCTGAATCCGTCCTGGCGCACCGGATCATCCTGGACCGCAAGGCCGCGGGCACCGGCGAAACCGCCCAGAGCGTTATCCGCGGCATCCTGGCCAGAATCCCGGTCAGCCCGGACATGGCCCGGGCACCGGCCGCCACATTGCCGAACCGCCGCTAGGGGTGGCACGGCCATGGCGCTGACTTCCCGGTTCCCGCGGCACCTGTTCACCGGCCGCGGCTGGGGACTGCTGGGCGCCGGGGCGGTCTGCCTGCTGGCGGCCCAGGTGATGGGACGCCGTGACCTGCTGGCGCTCGCCATCCTGCTGTTGGTCCTGCCGCTGCTCTCCCTGGCCGGCACCCGCATGCTCAAGCCGAATTTCCAGGTCTACCGGGAGTTCAACCCCGGCAGCGTCGAAACGTCGGCGACGACGACGGTCCGGCTGGCCGTCGCCAGGACCGGAATCGGATCCGGCCACGCGCTTATGGAGGAGCGCCTGCCTGCCCGGTTCGGAGAATCCCCCGTGTTCCGCTTCCCGGCACGCTCGGCCGCCGGCGGGACAAGCCGCTACGAATACCATTTGCGCTCCGGCAAGCGCGGGCAGTTCCTGATCGGTCCGGTCACCGCCGAGTTCAGCGACCCCTTCGGGCTGTCCCTGCACCGCCACGCCATTGACGACGGCGACCTCCTGACCGTGACACCCGCCGCCGTCGAGCTTCCCGTCACCGGGCTGGCCGGCGCCAGGGGGCACGACGGCGTCACCTCCTCCCAGGTTCGGGCCAACCCGAGCGACGAGGACGTGATGACCCGGGAGTACCGCCACGGCGACCCAATGCGCCGGGTGCACTGGGCGGCGACGGCTCGGCACGGGGAGCTGATGGTCCGCCAGGAGGAGTCCGTCACCACTCCGGAGGCGACTATTATCCTGGACCAGCGGTTCCCGGCCTTCACCCGCGGAGGCTTTGCCTCCGGCTCGAACGCGCGGTCCAGCCTGCACGGCGCCGGCCAGCGCGGGACCGCTGACGGCGGAACCGGCCAGCGCGGCAGCTCCGGCCCGGACCACGAGCCCCTGACGAGCGACACTTTCGAGTGGGCCGTGACAGCCGCCATGTCCATCGGCGCGCATCTCGCCGAGCGGAATTACGCGCTGCGTTTCCTCGATGCCGCCGGCGAGCCGGCGTTCCAGCATTCACCGTCCGCGCCCGAGCCGGACGCTGAAGAGTACGCCGGCGCGGCCGGGCTCCAGTCCGTCGCGGAGAGCCTGGCGGCGATCCAGCTGACAGGGTCACACCACGGCCGCCAGGACCCGAAGGAGTCCGGGTCCCCCCGGACGCCTGGCCGTCCCCCCTCCGCCGGCGACGCCGGCCCGCAGCCGTTCGACGACCGGCTCATGGACAAGCTGGCCGCCCATCGGCTGCGGGGGCCGGTCCTGGCGATCCTCGGCAACCTCACGCCGGCCGAGGCCCGGGCACTGGCCCCGGCTGCCGGTTTTGCCGCCAACGCGTTTGCCCTGGTCATTACGGAGCGGGCACGGGACCTGGATGATGTACTCGAGGCGCTGCGGCTGGGCGGCTGGCGGGCGGTGGCAGTCTCCCCCGCAACGCCCCTGCCCGCAGCGTGGACGGCGTTCGACGAGGGCGGGACCGCGCCGCTGGCAGCCGCCGCCGACGTGCGGCGCGGAGCGGGGGTCCGGCGATGACGCTGACACCCCAGCGCCGCCCGGGCGTTCACTCCGGCCAGGCCGGTGCGGGCGAGGGTGCCGGCCCGGCTGCCCCTTCCCCGGGTCCTGCCCCCAACGGGCGGAAGGCCCGGGTAGAGGCTGGCGCCCAGCCGTGGCTAATGGCATTCGCGGTGGCGGTCGCCGTCGCCGGCGCGGCACTGAGCCTCAACGGCGTGCTGCGGGGATGGGCGTGGTACTCCCCCGTCCTCTCGACGGTCCTCACGGTGGCCTTCACCATGGCAGGGCTCCGGGCACTCCGGTGGCGCAGCATCTTCGTGACTGCCGGTGCGTTTGCGGCGCTCGTGCTGATTCTGACCTTCACTTTCTTCCGCCCGCAGAGCATCCTGGGCCTCATTCCCTCCGGTGCCACCATGACGCAGCTGGGCCGGTTCCTGCGCCGGGCCAGTGAGACTGTGCTCGCGGAAAGCGCCCCGGTTGCCCCCAATGCCGGGATCGTCCTGCTGGTCTGCGCTGCCCTCGGACTGCTGGTGATCCTTGTCGATGCGCTCGCCTATCCGCTGGCCCTGCCGGCGACGAGCGGCCTGGGGATCCTGGCCATCCTCATCGTTCCCGCCATGATCAAACCGCAGAGCGTCGGGGTGCTGG
Source organism: Pseudarthrobacter sp. HLT1-3 (assembly GCF_059383535.1). Lineage (NCBI taxonomy): Bacteria > Bacillati > Actinomycetota > Actinomycetes > Micrococcales > Micrococcaceae > Pseudarthrobacter > Pseudarthrobacter sp. HLT1-3. The sequence continues at coordinate 218,134 of NZ_JBWZCJ010000003.1, forward strand.
CCTTCGCGGCAGCCACCGCCGGCTACCTCCTGCTCCTCGGCTGCAGCCACTGGTTCGCGCCCGACGCACGGACCGGAGCGGACACCGCACGCAATCCGGGCCAGTTCCGCCGCGGCGCCCTGACGGGTGCCGCGGCACTGACCCTCACCCTGTTGCTCCAGCTGGTGATCCCGGGATTTGACCAGGGAACCTTCCCGCAGGGCTCGCGGCTGAACCCGTTCGGCCCGGCCACGGGACTCAACCCGATGATCAGCCTGGGCAACAGCCTGCGCAGCCCCACGGGGGACGGCCGGATCACCTTTGCCACCAACGCCGCCAGCACCCCTTACCTGCGCTCCGTGACCGTGGACAGTTTCAACGGCGACAACTGGGCACCGGATGACCGCGATGACACCCGCCGGCTGGGCACGGGACGGATAGATTCCGGCTTCGAGTCCGCCGCCACCGAGGTCCGCGTGGTCACCGCGGTCAACACCGGCCAGTTCACCAGCCCGTACCTGCCGGTTCCCTTCGCCCCGGAGGCCGTGAACGGCCTGACCGGCCGATGGAGCTGGGACCCGGCCACGCTGAGCATCAAGGGGGTCGACGTCAACTCCCGGAACCAGCAGTACGTTGTGCTTTCCGTCGCCCCGCAGCTCACTCCGGACCTGCTCGCACAGGCCACAGGACCGGTGCAGGGCGTCCCGGAACAGTTCATCCGGACGCCGGACAACGTCCCGGAGATCGTGCGCACCACCGCCGATGCCGTGACCGCGGGCAGCGCCACCCCGTACGAGCGGGCGATGGCGATCCAGCGGTACCTGCGCTCCATCGCGTTCAGCTATTCGCTGCAGTCCCCGGTGCAGGGAGGCTACGACGGCAACGGACTGTCCGTGCTGGCAGACTTCCTGAACCAGAAGAGCGGGTACTGCATCCACTTCGCCTCGGCCATGGCCGTCATGGCCCGGCTCGAAGGCATCCCCAGCCGCATCGCCGTCGGCTACGCCCCCGGCCGCCCCACCGGCGCCACGGTCTCGATCGGGGGCCAGGGTGCCCTGTCGGAATATGAGGTCGATGGCCGCGACGCCCATGCCTGGCCGGAACTGTATTTCCAGGGATTGGGCTGGATTCCCTTCGAGCCCACCCCGTCGCGCGGGGTCGTGCCGTCCTACGCCACCGACGCCGTCACATCCGGCGGTGCGAGCACCAACGAAAACAACGATGGCCTCATTCCCAGCAACAGCCCCACCGCGCCGGTCCCCTCCGGTACGCCGCAGCCGCTCCCGGGCACTGCCGTCCCGGAGGACGCGGCAAACAGGTTGCTGCCCGTGCTGTACGGCACCGGCGCCCTGGTGCTCCTCGGGCTGCTGCTGGCGTCACCGCACCTGGCCCGCAGCGCGCTGCGCCGCCGCCGACTGAATTCCCAGGCGGGCGGGGCCGCTGCCTTGCAGGCCTGGGCGGAACTGCGCGACCTGGCCACCGACTTCGGTGTGGCGCCGCGGACCAGCGAGACCTCCCGGCATTTCTCCCAGCGGCTGCGCTTCTCGGGGGCGCTCGGAGAACCGGGGGGCCTGGACGCGGACGCCCATGGGGCTGTCCGGTCACTGACCGCGGATTTCGAACGACGGCAATACGGCCGCCCTCCCTCCGGACCCGAGGGCGACGGCGTCGCCGACCGCGACAGCAGTTCCGCCGGCCGGATCGCGGCGGTCCGTACCTCGCTGCGCACCCATGCCGGGCCGCTCAGACGGTTCCGCGCGGCATGGCTCCCGGGATCCATCCTGGCCGCCTGGCGGCGTGCCGCGACGGCACCGTTCGTCGCCGCCGGCCGTGCGGCCGAGCGCACCCGGCACACCCTTGCCGGGGCGCGGGCCGGCACCCGCAGCGTGCTGCGCCGGCTTCGCCGCGGGCACTGGCTGCGCCGGAGCTGAGGTCAGCCGGCGTACGGGTCCGCGATGCCGATGTACTGCGTGTAGAGGTATTCCTCGATGCCTTCGAGGCCGCCCTCCCGGCCCAGGCCGGACTGCTTGACCCCGCCAAAGGGTGCCGCGGCGTTGGAGACCACGCCGGCGTTCAGGCCCAGCATGCCGGTCTCCAGGCGTTCGCCCATCCGGATGCCGCGGTTGAGGTCCCTGGTGAAGACGTAGGCCACCAGACCGTACTCGGTGTTGTTCGCCAGCCGGACCGCCTCGTCCTCGGAGGAGAAGGTGATGATCGGGGCGACGGGGCCGAAGATTTCCTCGGACAGGATCCGGGTGCCCTCGGTGACGCCCTTGAGGATCGTGGGCTGGTAGAAGTAGCCGGGGCCCTCGACGGCGGCACCGCCGATCACCGCGACCGCACCGGCGGACACGGCATCGGAGACCAGCTCGTGGACCTTGTCCCGGCTCTTCGCATCAATCAGCGGGCCGACTTTGGATCCGGCCTCGGTGCCGCGGGCAGTCGTCATGTCCGCCATCTTCGCGGCGAACTTCGCCGCGAACTCGTCCGCGACGGATTCGTGCACAATAAACCGGTTCGCGGCCGTGCAGGCCTCGCCCATATTCCGCAGCTTCGCCAGCATCGCCCCGGCGACGGCGGCATCGACGTCGGCGTCCTCAAACACCACGAACGGGGCGTTGCCGCCGAGTTCCATCGAGGTCCGCAGCACGTTTTCCGAAGCATCGGCAAGCAGCCGGCGGCCCACCTCGGTGGAGCCGGTGAAGGAGAGCTTCCGGAGCCGGGAGTCCTTGATCAGCGGACCCGTAGTGGCCCCCGCGGTGGAGGTCGGGATAACATTCAGGACCCCGTCCGGCAGCCCGGCCTCCATCATCACCGCGGCGAACAGCTGCGAGGTCAGCGGCGTCAGGTTCGCTGACTTCAGCACCATCGTGCAGCCCGCGGCCACGGCGGGGGCGACCTTGCGGGTCGCCATGGCCAGCGGGAAGTTCCACGGCGTGATCAGCAGGCACGGGCCCACCGGCTTTTTTGTCACCAGCAGCCGGGACTTCCCGTCCGGGGACACCGAGTAGCGGCCGAAAGCCCGGACAGCCTCTTCGGAGAACCAGCGCAGGAACTCGGCACCGTAGGTGACCTCGCCACGGGCCTCGGCCAGCGGTTTGCCCATCTCCAGCGTCATCAGCAACGCGAAATCCTCGGCCCGCCCGGTCACCAGTTCAAACGCCCGGCGCAGGATCTCGCCGCGTTCCCGGGCCGGGACCTTCGCCCATGACTCCTGCGCGGCGGCGGCCGCGTCCAGGGCCGCGGCCCCGTCTTCAGGTCCGGCGTCGGCGATGCTCAGCAGGACCTTGCCCGTCGAGGGGTCCTCCACGTCGAAGGTCTTGCCGGACGCGGCCGGCCGCCACTGGCCGCCGATCAGCAGGCCGGTGGGAACAGAGGCCAGCAGGGCGCTCTCGCGCTCCGCAGTAACAATGGGCTGGGCAGTTACAGTCACGGTTGACTCCCTCGTCAGCGATTGGGGTGGGCATGATCGGTACAGCGCCGTCCGCTTGACGTTGCGAAGGCGCCGGATTTACTGCCACGGTACTGCCGTATTCTCCGGACTGTCTACGCATGTCCGCACTACGTCGAGCGGGGTCAGCTGTGCAGCTGCACAGCTGCACAGCTGACCATCGGTGGCCGTGGCGGTGCCGGCTACCGGGCGGCGAGCACGGCAGAGTAGAGTTCCCGCTTGCTGACCTTGGCGTCCTCCGCCACGGCCGCGACGGCCTCCTTGAGCCGGATTCCCTGCGCCATGAGCGCGTTAACGTCCGCCACGTGGTCTTCCGGTTTGCCCGGTTCCCGTTCCGGGGCTCCGCCCACGACGACGGCGATCTCGCCGCGCACCTCGTTGCTCTCTGCCCATTCCAGCAGCTCGCGGAGGCTGCCGCGGATGACCTCTTCGTAGGTCTTCGTCAGCTCCCGGCAGATGGCGGCGCGCCGGTCGGCGCCGAACCGCTCACGCAGCGCACGGAGCATGGGTTCCAGCCGGTGCGGGGCCTCGAAGAAGACCATCGTGCGCCGCTCCGCGTCGAGGTCAGCGAGCCGGGAGGACCGCTCGCCGGCCTTGCGCGGCAGGAAGCCCTCAAAGCAGAACCGGTCGGTCGGCAGGCCGGAGAGCGCGAGCGCAGTGAGGACGGCGGAAGGCCCTGGGGCGGCCGTGACGGTCAACCCGGCGGCGACGGCCCCTTCAACCAGGCGGAAGCCGGGGTCCGAGACGGACGGCATCCCGGCGTCGGTCACCATGACGAGGGTCTTGCCGGCGCGCACCTGGTCCAGGAGCTCACCGGTCTTCGCGGCCTCGTTGTGCTCGTGGTAGCTGATGATGCGGCCGGCCACGGTGATGCCGAGGTTCTGAACCAGGCGGTGCAGCCGCCGGGTGTCCTCGGCGGCGACGATGTCCGCCGTCGTGAGCAGTTCGATCAGCCGGTGGGTGGCGTCCCCGACGTTGCCGATCGGGGTTGCCGCCAGCACGATCCGGCCGGGTCCGCCCTTCGACGGAGCCGCCGCCGTCCCGGGGCTTGCGCCGGGCCCGGGACCGGTGCCCTCCCCGACGTCGTCCGGCACGCCGTCGCTTGGAAGATTCGGGGAAGTGCTGAGTTTAGGGTCCACCTGACCAGCCTACTGCCGGCGCGGCGCGGGGGCAGACGGACCGATCGGCTGGCAATTGCCTGGCCGGCAGCCTGCCCGCCGGCCTGGCCGCCGGGCACAGCCGTAAAAGGTAGCATGGGCAACGTGACGCAGACCCCCGCGCGGCCTGTCGAGGCCGGTTCCCCCGGCCCGGCGCCCGCAGCCACCAGCACCGGACGCAACCTGGCGGGACACCGCTGGGTCAGCCGCCCGGCGGCGGCGTTCACCCCCGCAGCCCTCACCAGCCGCCTGATCGGCGGCATCCAGAGCTGGCGGGACTATCCACCCTCGCTCCGGCTGTGGTTCTGGCTCATTCCGGTGATCACCGCGGCGCTGGGCGGAGTCCTCCGCTTCGTCCGGCTGGACACGCCCCGCGGCCTGGTCTTTGACGAGACGTACTACGTCAAGGACGGCTACTCGTTCCTGGTCAGCGGCTACGAACGCGCCTGGCCGGACAAGGCCAACGACGCGTTCACCGCCGGCAATCCCGGGGTGCTGCTTCCCGGGCCCGAGTATGTCGTCCACCCCCCGGTCGGGAAATGGATGATCGCCGGCGGGATGTGGCTCTTCGGCGCGGACAATCCGTTTGGCTGGCGGTTCGGAGCGGCCCTGACCGGCACGCTGTCCGTTTTCCTGCTGGCCCTGATCGCCCAGAAGCTGTTCCGCTCGCTGACCCTCGGCGCGGTGGCCGGTCTGCTGCTGGCGGTGGACGGCCACCATCTGGTGATGTCCCGGACCTCCCTGCTGGACGTCTTCCTGATGTTCTGGGTCCTGGCCGCGTTCGGCGCCCTGTTGATGGACCGCGACGACGGCCGCCGCCGGCTGGCCCGGCGGCTCGGCCGGCTCGCGGCAGCTTCCCCGGACGGACGTCCCGGCCTGCTCCAGCTCGCATCCGGTCCCTGGCTCGGGATCCGCTGGTGGCGGCTCGCGGCCGGTGTCTGCCTGGGGCTGGCCGTCGGCACAAAGTGGTCCGGACTGTTCTTCCTGGCCGGCTTCGGGCTGCTGACGGTCTTCTGGGACCTGAGCGCGCGCCGGATCGCCGGCATCCACGGCTGGATCAGCGGCGGGATCCTCAAGGACGGGATTCCGGCCTTCCTCAGCATCGTTCCGGTCGCCGCCCTGGTGTATGCCGCGACCTGGACCGGCTGGTTCCGCTCCACGGACGCCTACTTCCGGAACTGGGCGGCGACTGTGCCCTCGGCGGAGTGGGGCTGGCTGCCGAACGCCGTCCGGTCGCTGGCGCACTACCATCTGGAGGCCTACAAGTTCCACCAGGGGCTCAGCTCGGAGCACCCGTACGAGGCCAGTGCGTGGAGCTGGCTGGTGCTCGGCAGGCCGACGTCGTTCTTCTACGAATCCCCGAAGCAGGGCAGCCCGGGGTGCGATACGGCCAGCTGCACCACGGCGATCCTCTCCGTCGGAAACCCGCTGATCTGGTGGGCCGCCGCCGCCAGCCTGGGCGTCCTGCTCTTCTGGTGGGCCGGCCGGCGCGACTGGCGCGCGGGTGCCATCCTTGCCGCCGTCGCCGCCGGTTACCTCCCCTGGTTCCTGTACCCGGAACGCACCATGTTTTTCTTCTACGCCGTGTCCTTCGAGCCCTTCCTCGTGCTGGCCCTGGTGTACTGCCTGGGCCTCGTGCTGGGGCAGCGTTCCGATCCGCTGTGGCGGCGGCGGTCCGGTATTTACCTCGTGGCCCTCTTTGTGGTCACGGCCGTCGTGGTGTCCGCGTTCTTCTATCCGGTCTGGACCGCCGAGATCATCAGTTACCAGGATTGGCGGTTCCGGATGTGGATGCCGTCCTGGATCTAGGGCAGGATTGCAGGGGACGTCCGTCACCATCGGGCGGCCCGGAAAGGAGAACGGCTGTGAGAGAAGCAAGCACCGGACTGCTCGTCGGGCTCGACCCGGGCAGCAATGTGACGGACCTGCTCCTTGAGCAGCACGCCAAGGATCCCGTGCATGCGCTCTACTCCCGGAAGGGCCCGGCCGGCTGGGCCGATGTTCCCGCACAGCTGTTCCTGGACCAGGTCCGGGCGCTGGCCAAGGGCCTGATTGCCGGCGGTATCTCCCCCGGCGAAACGGTCGCGGTCATGTCCGGCACCCGCTACGAGTGGACAGTGGTCGACTTTGCCATCTGGTTCGCCGGCGGCGTCCCGGTCCCCATCTATGAAACGTCCTCCGCCAGCCAGGTCGAGTGGATCCTGCAGGACTCGGGGGCCCGGCGCATTTTCGCCGAGGACGAGGCCAAGGCGGCCCTGGTCCAGGAGGTCCTGGACGGCTCCGCTTTGCGCGGCGACGCCGCGCTGCCGGTCGTGCGGATGGACTACGCCGGTGCGGCACCCAACCTCACCAGCCTGGCCGCGGCCGGCGCCGGGGTCGGCGACGCCGAGCTGGAACGGCACCGGTCCGCGGCCGGACTGGCGGATGTGGCTTCGCTTGTCTACACCTCCGGCACCACCGGCCGGCCCAAGGGCTGCGAAATCACGCACGGGAACTTCGCTCTGGTCGCCAAAAACGTGGTGCTGTTCCTGCCCGAGATCCTGCTGCAGCCCCGCTCCCGGACCCTGATGTTCCTCCCGCTGGCCCACGTCCTCGCCCGCGCCGTCCAGTTGATCTGCCTCAGCGCAGGGACCACCCTGGGCCACACCGCCAGTGCCAAGGAACTGCTGGAGGACCTGGCCAGCTTCAAGCCCACCTTCCTGCTCGTGGTGCCACGGATCTTCGAGAAGGTGTACGCCGGCGCCGCCCACAAGGCGGCCCTGGCCGGGAAACGGCGTCTGTTCGAATCCGCCGCCGCAGTGGCCATCGCCTATTCGAAGGACCTCGACGCCGCCTCCCGGGGCCAGGGGACCGGCCCCGGACTCGCCACGCGCGCCAAACACGCCCTCTTCGACCGGCTGCTGTATCCCAAGCTGCGGCAGGCCTTCGGAGGCCAACTGGGCTACGCGGTCTCCGGGGCCAGCCCGCTGAGCGGACACGACGCGCACTTCTTCCGCGGCGCCGGGATCCCCGTCCTTGAAGGCTACGGCCTGACCGAAACCACGGCACCGTGCACCGCCAACACCCCCACCCGGACCAGGGTGGGGACGGTCGGCATCCCGATCCCCGGAACCACCGTCCGGGTCGCCGAGGACGGCGAGATTCTGGTCAAGGGCATCGGCGTCTTCAAGGGCTACCACAACAACCCCGCGGCCAACGCCGAGGCCTTTGTGGACGGGTTCTTCCGCACCGGCGACCTGGGATCCCTGGACCGGGATGGCTTCCTGACCATCACCGGCCGGAAGAAGGACCTGCTCGTCACCGCCGGGGGCAAGAATGTCGCCCCCGGACCGCTTGAGGAAAAGATCCGCGAGCACGAACTCGTGCTGCAGGCCGTGGTGGTCGGGGACGGCAGGCCGTTCGTCTCGGCGCTGATCAACCTGGACCCCGAGGGCCTGGAAAACTGGTGCGCCGCGCACAAGGTTCCCGCGATGGGCCCCGCCGAAGCCAGCAGCCATGAACTGGTCCGGGTGGCCCTGCAGGGCGCCGTGGATGACGCAAACGCCCTCGTGTCCCAGGCCGAGTCAATCCGCAGCTTCGTGGTGCTGGACGCCGACTTCTCGGTGGAATCCGGGCACCTGACACCGTCGCTCAAACTCAAGCGCGCCGCCGTCGTGCGTGACTTCGAGGCGCAGATCAACCGGATCTACGGCTGATCAACGGTTGACGCCGCTAGACCGAACTGGAGTAGCCGCGCGATGCGGCGCCGGCCGACCCGGTGCCGGGCGATCGCGGGTCCGCCGATGCGGTGTTAGGGGCGTCGGTTGTGCCCGCGTCGGTTGTGCCGGGGCCCGCGGACCCGGAGCGCGCTGTGGCGGACGATCCTGGTGTGGGGCTCCCGATAGCTGAATCCGGGTCGGATCCGTCGCCGGCGTACACCTCGTTCGCTTTGCCGGCCCGGGCCCGCCGGAAGCGGGACCGCTTCGCGGGGACGGAGTCCGTGGCTTCGTCCCGGGCGGGAGCAGCGTCCGTGGCTTCGTCCCGGGCGGGAGCAGCGTCCGTGGCTTCGTCCCGGGCGGGAGCAGCGTCCGTGGTTTCGTCGGCCGGGTCAGCCGCCGCGGCGCCGCGTTTTGGCAGCCCGCGGCGCTTGCGCGTGGGCCAGGTCAGAATGAGGGTGAGGAGCGAGGCCAGCAGAACCAGTCCGGCGATCACGATCCCGCCGTCGACCCAGAACTGGGCCGGGAAGAGCCGGATCAGCGTGTCCTGCAGCGAGAATGTCCAGGTGCCGCTGGCGAAGAAAACGCTGTGGAACTGGGCGAAGAACTGTTCCCAGCCCAGCACGGCCAGCACGCCGAGGCTCAGGATGATGGTCAGCGCGATGATGGACCCGGCAAACAGGCCGCGCCGCACTCCCCCCGTGCTGCGGCGGCGCAGGTAGATGACGGCGATCAGGCTCAGCAGGATCAGCAGGACGCCTGCGCCAAAGGCGGAGAGGATGACAAGCTTGACGTCGGCCATGTGGCTGACCTCGCCGGCCCCGAACAGCTTGTCGCCGTTGCGGTTGACGAGTTCGCCGAGGTACCGCGGTCCTGCCCAGTTGCTGAGATAGTCCACTGCATAGGAGCCGTACGTCATCCGATCATCGGTACTGAAACCGTAACCGTCGCCGGGGAAACCGGGGCGGTTGTACTCGACCCAGAGGAACAGGGGGCTGGCGACGGCCCGGACAGCGAGCACGAGCAGGATGACCGGGAAGAACACGGCCAGCAGGACCTGCATCACGCGCGGTGCCACCGGCTTGGCGTTCAGGGCGTGCTCACGCTCGGCGTTCCGGCGCTGCACCACCTCCTCCGGAGGCCGGAGCTGCAGCGCGGAGGTGGGCAGCGGCTCACTGTAGTGCGAGCCAGCATCCCGGGGGGCCGGCTCGACGGCGGCTTCCGCGGCCTTGCGGTCGGCGCGCGTCTGGGGTTCGGCGCTGCTGTCGGCACCAGGACTGCTATCGGCATCAGGGTCGGCTGACCGGGCGGACGCCGCAGCGGCGGACTTGTCCGGGGAAACCGGCCGCATCCAATCGAAGGCGGGTTCCCCGGCGTCGTCGGGCGGATCCAGCTGCGGATCCCGTCGGTTCGGAGGGGTGGGACTTGAGTCAGTCACTGCGGCTTCGCTTCCGTAGGCGTCCGCGCCGCCAGCCGGGGCCTGGCAACGCTCCATATCTGCAACCGAGCCTACCGCCAGAGCCTCGGGGTCGGCGAGGTGCCACACCCCAAAGGGACGGAGAACAGCACGGGGATCCAGGACGGGATTCAGGATGTGGACTCCGCCGCCCGGATTTCGGCCGGCGGTCCGGTCAGTCCGGCCCGGCCAGCGGACCGTGCGGTCAGCGTTTGGCGTACTGGGCCCAGGGGATGTTCCAGTCGCCGTAGCCCTCGAGTGGTTCCACAGCGGGGGCCCCGGTGTTGAGCGTCTGGACGACGTCGCCGGTCTTCATGTTGTTGAAGAACCAGGCGGCGTCCGCCGGGAGCAGCCCCACGCACCCGTGCGAGACGTTGACCCGGCCGACCGCGCCCCACGCAGATTCCAGCGCCTGGTGGACGTACACTCCGGAACTGGTCAGGCGGTTGGCGTACTCCACGGTCAGGGGCGGGTAGTAGCCCTTGTCGCCGGGCTTCAGCCCGATGCTGCCGGCGTTGAAATTGGAGTGGCGTTCCTGTTCCATGATGACGGCAAAGCCGGTTGGGGACAGCCAGTCTTTGTCGCCGAGGGTGACCTTCGCGGTCTTGACCAGCTGGCCGTCGAAGTACACGTTCATGGTCTTGGTGATGTCGTCAACGACGGCGAGGCGCTGCGGTCCGACCTTGAAGGAGACCTTCGTGTCGGAGTTGCCGATCATCTTGTTGCCGAAGTCGACGCCGAAAAGTTTCAGGTCCACGGTGATCTCGCTGTTGGAGGCCCAGAAGGCTTCGGGGCGGATCCTGACCCGGCGGTCCGAATACCAGCGCCACGCCACGGCCTGTCCGGAGGACGCCGTGACGGTGACGGCTTTCTCCAGGGCCTCCTTGTTCAGTACCGGCTCGCTGAAGACAATCTCGACGGGCTGGCCGGCGCCGACAGTGGTGCCGTTGAGCGGATACACGGCGGCGTCCGCTTCGTTGGCCTTGGCCACGGTGGCGAAGGTCTGGGCTTTTTTGGTCTCGCGTCCGGCCTCGTCGACGATGGTGAAGCTGTACTTGTACTTCGTGTCGAAGTCCAGGGGATCCACGGCCGTCCAGGTCGAGCCGTCCGCGCTCGTCGTGCCCGGGACGGGGTCGCCTCCGGCGGCCGGGACCAGCACCACGTCCTTCACCACGCCGTTGACGGCTTTCACCGAGGGAGGCGCGGCCGGATTGACGCCCTGGGCGCCGTCGGTCGGGGTCACTCCGAGCTCGACGAGTTTCACGACGGGGGCGGCGAGGCCGGACACGTTCCTCATCGGAGCCGAGGCCTCCGACGGCATGTCTGCATGGGCCCAGCCCGGTGACGTGGCGACGCCGATGCCGCCCGCTCCGATGACTGCGCAGATGGCAAGGACCGCCAGCATTTTCCCGGTGTTGCGGGGACGCTGTCCCGGCTGCCGGCGTCGACGCCCGCTGTCTTCAGTCATGGCCATTTCCTGTGTTTCCCCCACTGCATTTGCGGATGAGCCCACGTCTGAGCTCACAATCTCCCAATGCCAGCATAAACGAAGCAGCGAGCCGTCCCGGTCCCGGTTGCGCCACGATCAGGTCACAAAGCGGGCCCCGGACCGGAGTCCGGGGCCCTATTCACTGCGGGAACGGCGGGAGCAGCGGCGGTCCGGGCCGCCGTGTCCTGCGGTTCCTAGTAGCGGTCGTTCCTAGTAGCGGTAGTGGTCCGGCTTGTACGGTCCGGAGACCTCGAGGTCCAGGTACTCGGCCTGCTCCTTCGACAGCTCGGTCAGTTCGACGCCCAGGGCGTCGAGGTGCAGCCGGGCAACCTTCTCGTCGAGGATCTTCGGCAGCACGTACACCTGCTTCTCGTACTCCCGCTCCCCTTCCGGCTGGTCGCGCTTGGTGAAGAGCTCGATCTGCGCGATGGTCTGGTTGGCGAAGGAGTTGCTCATGACGAAGGACGGGTGTCCGGTCGCGTTGCCGAGGTTCAGCAGGCGCCCTTCGGACAGCACGATGATGGACCGGCTGCCCTCGCCCGTGGCCGGGTCCGCGGCGAACACCCATTCGTGCACCTGGGGCTTGATCTCGACCTTCTTGATGCCGGCGATCCGGGCCAGTCCGGCCATGTCGATCTCGTTGTCGAAGTGGCCGATGTTGCCCACAATCGCCTTGTCGCGCATCCTGGCCATGTGCTCGGCCATGATGACGTCCTTGTTGCCGGTGGTGGTGATGAAGATGTGGCCTTCGCTGAGGACCGACTCCAGCTTCGCGACCTGGTAGCCGTCCATGGCTGCCTGCAGGGCGCAGATGGGGTCGATTTCGGTGACGATAACCCGCGAGCCCTGGCCGCGGAAGGCCTCCGCTGCGCCCTTGCCCACGTCGCCGTAGCCGCAGACGACGGCGACCTTGCCGCCCATCAGGACGTCGGTAGCGCGGTTGATGCCGTCCGGCAGGGAGTGGCGGATGCCGTATTTATTGTCGAACTTGCTCTTGGTGACGGAGTCGTTGACGTTGATGGCCGGGAACAGCAGCTTGCCCTGCTCCGCGAGCTGGTACAGCCGGTGCACACCGGTGGTGGTTTCCTCGGTGACGCCCAGCAGTCGGGAGCCGATCCGGGTCCACTTCTGCGGATCAGCCTGCAGCGAGGCGCGCAGCACCTCGAGGAAGACCCGGCCTTCCTCGGACTCGTCATCGGAGGTGGCCGGAACCGCGCCCAGGGCCTCGAATTCGACGCCCTTGTGGACCAGCATGGTGGCGTCGCCGCCGTCGTCGAGGATCATGTTCGGGCCGAGATCCGGGTTGCTGTCCGCACCGGGCCAAGTCAGGATCTGCTCGGCGGTCCACCAGTATTCCTCCAGTGTCTCGCCCTTCCATGCGAACACGGGGACACCCTGGGGGTCCTCGACGGTGCCGTTCCCGACCACAACGGCCGCGGCGGACTCGTCCTGGGTGGAGAAGATGTTGCAGGAGGCCCAGCGGACCTCGGCGCCCAGTGCTGTGAGCGTCTCGATCAGCACCGCGGTCTGCACCGTCATGTGCAGGGAGCCTGCGATCCGGGCGCCCTTGAGCGGCTGGCTGGGGCCGAACTCCTCGCGCAGGGACATCAGTCCGGGCATTTCGTGTTCGGCGAGGCGGATCTGGTGTCGGCCCGCCTCGGCCAGGGAGATATCCGCAATCTTGTAGTCGAGAGTCATGTGAATCCTTTGCTGTGGCCGGCGGACCGGTCAGGGTCCTGGTTGCCTGGAACGCCGGTAAACGTGCTTATCGGTGGCTGGAAAGTACTTCGGTGCCGAACGGCGAAGCGATGGGCCGGCAGCCTAGCCGGCGGTGTGCCCGGCGGTTTCACCGTCGGTGTGCTGGCCTGGATCCGGTTCGCCGGCGTCGTGCTGGAAAGCGGGCGCCGCGGCGGCGGCGGGGAGGAGTTCCGGCGGCAGCAGCAGCGGGATACCGTCCTCGATGGGGTAGCGCAGCTTCGCTCCGGCGGGGCCGGCCGCGGTGGTGACGAGTTCCTCGCCGTCCTGCACCAGCGGCGAACCGGTCACGGGGCATCTCAGGACAGACAACAGTTCGGGACTGATCTTCGGCATGGTGAACGCTCCCTGGTGGACGCCGCAGCAGGCGCCGGTGGCTGACGGATTTTTTCAGTTCCCAGCCTACCGCCAGTTGCCGCTTAGGACGGTTCGCGCAGGACGCGCAGGTGCCCCCGCCGGGTGCCCTCGGCCGCGGCCGGTGCTGCCAGCGACGGGTGGACACCGCGCTGGCCCTGTCCGGATTCCGGTGCGGCGGGCCGTACCGCTGCCTCCCGGACAGCGTCGGCAAGGGCGACGAGGTCATCGGGCCCGGGACCTGCGGGGGTGGCCGGCATGGCCAGCCGCAGCACTTCCCAGCCGCGCGGGACGGTCAGGGATCCGGCGTGCTGTTCACACAGGTCGTAACAGTGCGGCTCGGCGTAGGTGGCCAGCGGGCCCAGGACTGCGGTGGAGTCCGCGTAGACGTACGTCAAAGTGGCCACCGCTGAATTGCGGCAGGCTGACCTTGAACAAAGACGAATGGCACCCACGACACCACAGACTACTCCTCCGGGCCGCCCGCCGCCGCCCGACGCGCTGGCGGCGGGTCGCGAGGCCCGTATCGCGTTTACCTTTCGCCGGGTTTAGAGTCGAGTTATGCAGTCACCGCACCACAATCCGGGTTTTACGGTCCGCTTGGCTGACCCCGATGCCGGACGCGACGACGCCGGTGCCGCTCCGGCCGGTTCCGAACGCGCCGCGGCGCTCCGGGGCTTCCGCCAGAGGCGGCGGAACCGTCACGGCCGCGGACTCCGCGGCGAGCTGATGCTGCCCACGCTGCCGGGTTACCGCACCCGCTCGGACCGCTTCGACGATTTTGTGCTGGATTCGGCTGAGCGGCTGCACGATATTTGGGGCAAGCCGCTGGACGGCGTCCGGTTCGCCGTCGACGAGATCCCGCCCGGGCTCGAGCAGCTCGTGGCGGACCGCGGTGCCGCCCCGATGGGCTCCTACTCCCCCGCGACGCCGGGCGAGGGGCCCGTGATCACGCTGTACCGTCGCGTCGTCGAACAGGCCTGCGGCAGCCGCGAGGAACTCCAGGATCTGGTCCATGACGTCGTGGTGGAATACACGGCCGAGATGCTCGGTGTGCCGCCCGAGTCGCTGGACCCGGTCTACCGCCGCCGCTACTAGGGCTGCGTCAGTAGCCGAGCGTGACCGGGACCTGCTCCTGGCCCGCTGCCCCGGGGGCAATCGCCATGGTCGCGACGTCGGACCTGCCGTCCTGCTGCAGCAGGACCGCGCCGTACGCGGGATCCCCGGCGGCGGACACGAGGTAGCCGACGAGCGGTGAGCCCTCGACGTCGCCCGGCACCTTGATGGAGGCTGTGGTGCCGCCTGCGATGTCGGCGGCCGCGGCCGCGCGGACTTTGCCGTCGGCCGTGATCGGCGTGTAGGAAATAGTGGTCCGGCCCTCGGGTGCACCGAAAACAAGGTAGCGGTCCCCCGAGCCGGGGACCGGAACAACGTGCTGGCTGCCCAGCCTCGCCGAAGCGGCCGACCAGGCGAAGTCGGAGGCCTCGTCGGCCTTGAGCCCGCGCGTCACGCGGGCCGCGGCGGTGAGGGAAACGTCCGAACTGACGCCCACGGTGTAGAGGCCGGCCGGCACGCCGTCGAGGGGGACCTGGGTAACGGATCCTGCCTTCGCCGTGACCACACCGCCGCCGGGCAGGGCCTTCTCGCCGTCCCGTCCGTACAGCTTGATCGCGACGACGGCGTCCGCGGGCCCGGGCACGGTGATCTGCAGGGCCGGTCCGGCGTCGCCGAAGCCGGATTGCCCGGTGAGGTCAGCCAGCGGGGACGGATCCTGGGTGTCGACGCCGGTGATCACCTGGCGGAGGGCCGGAGCCGCGGCAGGGGCGATGAACTCGACTCCGCCGGGGGTCAGGCCACGCAGCACACTCTGCTGGATGACCGCGGCGACCGGCCCGCCGGCGCTGCGCACCCGGACGCTGAGCCGCTCCTGTCCGGGGGCGAGGCCAGCCAGGATGACGGAGCGGGTGCTGCCGGGCGCGACGAGGAGCCCGCGGCTGCCGGGGGCCTGGATCTGTCCCTCGGCCCCGAAGAGTTCGAGGCTGACCGTGGCCGGGCTGCTGGAGGCGTTGCTGAGGTTCAGCACGGCTGTCCGGCCGAGTGCGGTATTCGCACCGACGAGCCACAGGTCGTTGCCGGGCTGCTGGCAGGCTGCGGCGGCCGAACCACGCAGGTCCCCGTCCTCGGCCTGGTAGTGCAGAACTGCCGCTGCGGAAGCCTGGCGGTCCGCCTCCGCATCGGCGCTCAGGACCGTTACGGCGTCGACGCCCCGCTGGGAGACCACGCCTGCCTTCGGGGCGGCGTTTGCGGGTGCGGCGGCGGTGCCGGGGCTCTCGGAGGCGGGTGCGGCCGGGGCAATGTCGACCAGGGTGCCGCCGGTGAGCGCGGCCAGCCTGCTGCCGGGCAGGACCCCTGCAGAGGAGCCCAGCACGAGCGCGGTGACATCGCTCCGGGCGGAGGCGGACTCCGGGCTGAACTGCGGATCGGTGCCCACAGGGGAACCTTCGAGCAGCCGGGCCGGTCCCGGGCAGACGCCGACGCTGCTGCCCGCGGGGACAGCCGCCAGCGGGGCTGCGATGGGACGGCTGCTGCCGGGTCCCTGCGGGGTGAGGGCGGTGGCGGACACGAGTCCGCCCCCGGCCGCGACGAGGACGACGGCGGCAAGGACCCCGGCAAGCCGCCGGGCCCGCGGATGGGACGCCGGACGCGGCGGCAGTTCCGCGGCTGCGTCACCGGGCGCGGCTGCGTCGCCGGGCGCGGCGGTGCCGCCGGGCAGGGCGTCTGCGTCGTCGCCGGGCAGGGCGTCGGCGGGGTCGTTGGCGGGGGTGTCGTCCCTAGGCATGTTGATGTTCCTTACGCAGGGAGCCTTCGTCCCGGGAGAGGCCGGTGTTGGGCCGGCGGGCAGGCATGGGGATGGCAAGCAGGGCGGTCAGGCCTATGATGACGGCCTGCGCAAGGCCTGCCCAGATGGCCCAGGGCGCTTCGTACCGCAGGCTGAGCTGTCCGCCCTCCGCGGGCAGGGTGAAGGCCTGAGCCCAGCCGGAGGTGGTGGCGGTGAGGCGGCGGCCGTCGAGCCAAGCGCTCCAGCCCGGATCGGCGCGTTCGGCGAGCACAACGAGCCGTCCGTCCGGTCCGGCGGGCACCGCGGCATCGGCGGAGACCGCCTGCGACGGGACGAGTCCGACGGTGGCGCCCGCGCCGTCGACGATCCGGACGCGGTGCGCGACGTCGGCGGCCTGGATGACCGGCTGGTTCAGCGGGCTGATCCGCCAGAGCCAGCCGACGTCGGTCTTGCCGACGGCGACGAGCCCGGGGACTGCGTCCATCCGGCTCGCTGTCAGCTGCGCCGCCGTGTCGGCGGTCCGCAGGACCACGAACCCGACGCCGAGACGCTCAAGCTCGGTGCGGGGATCAACGCCCTGGCCGGCCACGATGGTGGCCACGACGCTGCGCAGGGTTGCCACGACGGCGTCATCGTTACGGACTGTCTCCTCCCCCGGCCCGCCCATGATTGGCCGGGCGGCGGCAATGGTGGACATGGCATCCAGGGTGGTCCCGGCGCCGCGCATCAGCGCGGCGTCAAAGGTTCCGTTGTCGCCGGTGGCGATGACGAGGGTGCGGGCCTGTTCCGGCCCCTCACCGCGGTCGATGGCGGTGGCCGGGAGGGTCCGGGCTTCGACCGGCTGCACAAGTTTCCGGGCACCTAAGGAACCGGTGCCAGCAGCATCGGTCGCGGAAGGTTCGGTGCCGGTCACTGCGGTACCGGCTGCTTCGGTGACAGGCGCGGCGGCCGGGGCGGCCGGCTGCAGGATGTTGTGCGCGGCCCAGACGGTCAGTCCGGCAAGCGGCCCGGAAAGCAGGAGGATCACGGCGGTGACGGCGGTGCCGCGGAGCAGGATTCTGCGGCCCATCGTTGCTGCGGATGCCCGGTCGGCGGAGTCCAGCAGGCCAGCGGCCCCGATCAGGGCCGCTGCCAGGATGGCGAAGGCCGCGGCCGACACTGCGGGTCCGGTGAAGGGAGTGACCAGGACGTTGGCACTGACCCCGGTGGCGACCCGGCTGCTGAGCCAGCCGCCCGCCAGCAGCAGCAGTGC
The DNA here is from genome assembly GCF_059383535.1 of Pseudarthrobacter sp. HLT1-3. Taxonomy (NCBI): domain Bacteria; kingdom Bacillati; phylum Actinomycetota; class Actinomycetes; order Micrococcales; family Micrococcaceae; genus Pseudarthrobacter; species Pseudarthrobacter sp. HLT1-3. The sequence goes on from NZ_JBWZCJ010000003.1 coordinate 235,561, forward strand.
CGCGGCCCAGAGGGCACGGGCAGTCCGTGGCGGCCGGCCGGGCAGGAACAGTGCAACTGCCGCCAGGAGCAGGACCGGCAGTCCGACCAGCAGGGCCAGCAGCAGCGCCCAGGGCACCGCCGTGTCCGCACCAAACACCGGCAGGCCGGTGAGGCCGCCGTCGGCCGCGAAGCGCAGCGGCTGTCCCAGGGCCTGCTGCCACAGCGGTGCGGCGTCAAAGCCCAGCGGCAGGCCGGGGTCTGCGAGCAGGGCGCGGGGCCGGTCAAGAGTGGAGGCCAGGAAGGGAACGAACAGCGCAAGGCTGGGCAGCAGCGCCCACCAGACGGTGCGGCCGCGGCGGCCCAGGAGTGTCCCGCACAGGGCCACGAGGACGACGGCGGGGGGCAGCAGCGAGGGCGCCGCCGCGGTCACAACGGCGAGGGCGAGGCCGGCCGCCGCGGCAGCGGTCCAGGAGGGTGTGCCGTTGACGCCGGGCTTAACCGGGGGCTCCGCGGTGAAGCGGCGTTCCCCGGGGGCAGGAATGGCGTAGCGCCCGCGTCCGGCGGCGGTTCCGGTGGCCCGCAGCAGGGCGAGCACCAGCAGCGGCATCACGACGTGGACCAGCAACGCACCGACACGGCCCTGGTTGAGCGCCACCTGCAGGGCGGGCGCACCGGCCCAGACGAACGCGGCGGTCAGGCGCAGCAGCCGGCGCTGCGTCAGCGCCCCGGCGGCGAACCACGCGCCGAGGGCGGAGAGGGGCATGGCCAGGATCAGCAGCCAGCCGAGCGCGCCGTTGGCGTTCCCGGCACCGAGCACACCGAGCACCCACAGCACGTAGCCGAAGGGGTCGCCGTGGCCGGGAAGGCCCGCCCCGAGGGTGATCCACCAGCTCGAGGCATGGTTCCAGATCTCCCCCAGCCCCAGTGAGGCCGGAATCGTTGCGCCGCCGGAGACAGCTTCGGCGCCCACCAGGTTCAGCAGCCCGATCAGGGAGGCCACCGCGGTAAGCAGAATGGCGAGGAGCGCGCCGTTGCCTACCCAGCCCCGCTCGGAGGTGGTGAGGGCGGCGAAATCGTCGGCCGAGTCGCCGGTGGGCTGGTCGGCCAGAGCGTCGTTGCCGGGCAGGCTGTCCCCGGAGTCGTCCGCCCCGAGGGCTTCCATCAGGGACCGGCGGTGGGCCCAGACCTCCCGCCGCGGGGTCTGCAGCCCCTTGATGACGGACCGCCGGATGCGGCGCGTCCGGGCGGCGCTCCGCCGCCCCCGGGCCACGGCCACGGGACGCCCAAGCGCGCCAAAGGTTGCCAGCAGCTGCGAGAAGCCGTGCCCCGGATCTTTCACGGCAATGCTCAGGACCAGCTTGAAGATGCTGCCCAGCAGGGCGCCGGCCGCGTGCAGCGGGACGCTCCAGGCGGGGGCGTGCTTGAGCCGCAGGTGCACCTGGGCCCTCCGGGCCGCTGTTGCGTTGCCCAGCGCGTGCGGACGGTGCGGGACGTGGAACATCCGGGCTCCGGGGACCACCACGACACGGTGGCCGGCCAGCCGGTTCCGCCAGCAGAAGTCAACGTCGTCGCCGCTGCCCGGCAGGGCCGGGTCGAAACCGCGGAGCTCCTCCCAGACGTCACGACGGACAAGCATGCCGGCAGAGTTGACGGCGAAGATGTCGCTCCGTCCGTCGTATTGTCCCTGGTCGAGTTCGTCGGCCTCGATGAGGGTCAGCCGCTCGGCCCAGCGGCTCGTGGAGAGCCCGACGTCGATCAGCCGGCGCCCGGAATGCCAGTCCAGCTGCTTGCAGCCGGCCACGGTGACCGACGGCGCGCGTTCCACGGCCTGAAGCAGCTCGGCGAGTGCTTCGGGGGCGGGCGCGGCGTCGTCGTGCAGCAGCCAGATCCATTCCCGGGCGGGTCCGGCAGCAGCGCCGCTGCCCGGGATGCCGCCGTCGCCCCAGGGGGCGAGGGCATTGAGGCCGGCCTGCACAGCGCCGCCCATCCCGCTGCGGGTCTGGTCGAAGACGGTGACGTTGGCTGTGCCGAAGGCCTGTTCGAGCAGCGACGCGGAATTGTCACGGGAACCCGTGTCAACCCCGATGCAGGTGTCCGGTTGCCGGTGCTGAGCCGCCAGTGCAGCGAGGGTCCTGGGGAGAAAATCACCGCCGTCGTGGGAAACCACGACGGCGGTGACTCGTACTTCCTGAAGAATTAGATCGCTCGCTTCCTAAGCCGGCGCCGCTCGCGCTCGGAGAGGCCACCCCAGATTCCGAAACGCTCGTCATTCGACAGGGCGTATTCGAGGCACTGCGACCGCACGTTGCACGCCCCGCAGACCTTCTTGGCGTCGCGGGTGGAGCCACCCTTCTCGGGGAAGAATGCCTCCGGGTCAGTCTGTGCACACAGGGCGTCCGTCTGCCAGCCCAGCTCGCCTTCATCGTCGAAGTCCTGCTGGAAGGGCAGCCCGATCCATACCGGCTGCGTGGTGGTACCCGAATGGAGCGTCTGCAGCTCCATCGGCGGGTCGTGAAGATCGTTTTCCTGGTCCGGACCGGACAGAAGTTCGTCGTGGGCCGCGAGGAAAGCGGTCGCCTGGTCCTGCAGTGAGTCCTTGGTGTGTTCGTTGAAGCGTTCTGCTGCGTCCGGGTCGGCCGGATCTACATACCAGTCGCTCGGCACCCCGCGTGAACGGTATTTGGCCGTGGCCTGTCCAGCAACGACGGCCTCTTCATGGATACGCTCTGCTAGCCCCATTGGCGTTTCCTCTCTGATTTTGCAGCCTTTGACTGACCCTTGGACACTCGGTTGTGTGCCGGTTTCTGCGCATTGGCTTTCGATACCTAATTACACGTGTGTAAGTATCCGGGAGTCAAGCCACGGCGGGATAATAATCAACTTAAGTGCCGAATCCGGGGCACGCCACGCCCGGGATTTTTCGTCCCGGACCCGGAGAACCCGCGGAATAATCAGGGTACTGAGCACTTCGGAGAAGTTTTTGTTGAATCCACGGGGAAGTTCCCAACCCGGCCGACGATCCGCGCCGGCCGCTCCGGGCGGGCCTATGACGGAGATCACACCGGCTGCCCCGTGACAAGATGAACCCATGAGCATCCCGGCAATCGAACTGATGACAGCCCTGCGGTCCGGACAGTCCACTTCCCCCCGGCTCACCTGGTACGGACCCGATTCCGAGCGGGTGGAGCTCTCCGGACGGGTGCTGGACAACTGGGTGGCCAAGACCAGCAACCTGCTGCAGGACGAGCTCGACGCCGAACCCGGAACCCGGTTGCGGCTGGACCTGCCGGCCCACTGGAAGTCGCTGATCCTGGCCCTCGCCGCCTGGCAGCTCGGCATGGAGGTCGTCTTCGACGACACCGAAGCGGAGCTGCTGGCCACCGGCGATCCCGGCCGGGGTGCCGCGCAAGGGGCGTTCGACGCTGTCCTGGCCGTGGCGCTGCCGGCCCTGGCCATGCGCTGGCCGGGTGAGCTGCCCACCGGGGTCGTGGATTATGCCGCGGAAGTGCGCTCCCACGGTGACGTTTTTATGCCGCATGTGGATCCGGAACCGTCACGGAGGGCGCTGCTGGACGCCGCGGGGACCGCGCACACCCATGGCGATCTGCTAAACGGCTTCGCCGCGGCGCCCGGCGACGGCGTGCGGCTGCTGGTTCCGGCCGGCGACGGACTCGAGCCCGCCCTCGCCCAGGCACTGGGCGCCTGGACGGGCGGCGGATCCGTTGTGCTGGTGCACGCCGCCGTCTCGGTGACACAGAAGCTGCTCGCGGACGAGCGCATCAACGGCAGCTGAGCGCTGCCCCGGGGACGTGGCCCGGAGTTGGCGGAACGTTGGCGGAACCGCTAAGCGGACGGACCCGGCCGGTCCGGATCCGGGACGGAGCGGCTCTCAACAGCGCGGCTCTCGACCGAGCGACTTTCTTCAGTGCGGGTCTCAACGGAGCGGCTCTCAACAGTGTGGGTCCCGGCGGGGCTCCCGACAACGGGGCCGGGGTGGGTGTGCGGATGCCGCTCGATGATCTCGTGGTCATGGGAGAACTCGGGCTCTTCATCGAGTTCCTTGTTGAAGACAAGGAACCGGTAGGCGAAGAAGCGCACGACCGTGGCCACAAGGATGCCCACCACACCGGCGGCGAACAGCATGTTCTTGTCCGTGACGCCGAGGCTGTACTTGGCCAGAGCGGTGAAACCGGTGGAGATTCCGATGCCGATGCCGTTGATCAGGATGAACATCGCGAATTCCCGGAGCACATTGTCCTGGCGTCGGTGCCGGAAGGTCCAGAAGCGGTTCGCGATCCAGGAGAAGACCGTGGCGATGCTGGCCCCCACGAACCGTGCCTTGGCTTCGCTGTCGGTCATCGGGCCGTGCATCAGGTAATACGTGAATCCGTTGTCAATGATGAACGCAACACCGCCCACCGCCCCGAACTTGGCCACTTCGCGCCAGAAGAGCGAAGCGAGCCCGCGCAAGCGCTCGGTAAGTGTAGTAATCATGACCCTCCGTGGCCTTCTTGATTTTTCGGCCATTGGGCCAACGTCCAATTTTAGCGCCGATTCCCGGGAACCAGCACGCGCCGACCCCTTCGGACCCGCACCGGGACGTCCAAAAGCCGGGATACTGCGAGGTTTTCGGTAGGCTGGTCCTTGTGACTTTTCCTGTGATCGGTGTGGTTGGCGGCGGCCAGCTCGCCCGAATGATGGCCCCTGCGGCCACTGCCCTGGGCTTCGAGCTCCGCGTCCTTGCCGAAGGTGAGGACGTTTCAGCCGTCGCGGCCGTGGCCAATGCCCCGGTCGGTGATTACACCGATCTGGATCATCTGCTTGAGTTTTCCCGCGGCCTGGATGTCCTGACGTTCGACCATGAGCACGTCCCGACCGAGCATCTCCGCGCCCTGCAGCGGGCCGGCGTCAACGTCCACCCCGGACCGGACGCGCTGGTCAACGCCCAGGACAAGCTGGTGATGCGGGCGGCCATCGATCGGCTCGAACTGCCCAATCCGCGCTGGGCCGCCGTCGACGACGTCGCCGGGCTGGTCGCGTTCGGCGAGGACATCGGCTGGCCGGTCGTGCTGAAGACACCGCGCGGCGGCTACGACGGCAAGGGCGTGCGGATCGTGGACTCCGCGGCGGACGCGGCGGACACCGCGGGCTGGTTCGAGGCGATGTCGCCGCTGCTGGCGGAGGCCAAAGTGGAATTCAGCCGCGAACTCTCCGCCCTGGTGGCGCGGACCCCGGACGGCGAGGCGCGGGCCTGGCCCGTGGTCCACACCATCCAGGTCAATGGCGTCTGCGACGAAGTCATCGCCCCGGCCCTGGACATCCCGCTGGAAGTTGCGGCAGCGGCCGAGAACGCCGCCCTCCGGATCGCCGGCGAACTCGGCGTCACCGGTGTCATGGCGGTGGAATTGTTCGAAACCCCGGGGGTGGGCACCGGCTTCCTGATCAACGAACTCGCCATGCGTCCGCACAATACCGGCCACTGGACCCAGGACGGCTCGGTGACGAGCCAGTTCGAGCAGCACCTCCGGGCTATCCTCAACCTGCCCCTCGGGGCGACGGACCTGCTGGGCCCCGTCGTGGTGATGAAGAACTTCCTGGGCGGCGAGAACCAGAACCTGTTCTCCGCCTATCCCGCAGCCCTGGCCAGCGAACCCGCGGCGAAGGTCCACTGTTACGGCAAGGCCGTCCGGCCGGGCCGGAAGATCGGACACGTCAACCTCGTTGGCGGTTCCGTGACCGACGTCGGCTCCGTCCGGGAACGCGCCACCACCGTCGCCAACATCATCCGGAACGGACGGACACCGTCCGGCACCGGAGCGGCAGCCCTCGAGGAGACCTCATGAACGCGAGCAGCAGCCGCAGCAGCACAAAACAGGCCACGGACATCGGGGCCACGGCAGCGCAGGACGCCGACGCCCCGATCGTCGGACTCGTGATGGGCTCGGACTCCGACTGGCCCGTGATGGAGGCCGCCGCCGAGGCCCTGGCCGAATTCGGGATCCCGTTCGAGGCCGACGTCGTCTCCGCACACCGGATGCCGCTTGAAATGATCAGCTACGGCCAAACGGCCCACGGCCGCGGGCTGCGTGTCATCATCGCCGGCGCCGGCGGCGCAGCGCACCTGCCGGGCATGCTCGCCTCCGTCACCCCGCTGCCCGTCATCGGCGTGCCGGTGCCGCTGAAGACCCTCGACGGCATGGACTCCCTGCTGTCCATCGTCCAGATGCCTGCCGGGGTTCCGGTCGCGACCGTTTCCATCGGCGGGGCCCGGAACGCCGGACTGCTGGCGGTCCGGATGCTGGCCTCGGGCACCGATCCGCTGGCTGCCCGGCTCCGCGCCGACCTGCTCGATTTCGCCCAGGAACTCAATGACGTCGCCACCCGGAAGGGTGTGAGCCTGCGGCACAAGGTGAGCGAAGTGTTCGCCGACGCAAACGTCGTCACCCGGGGCAGCCGTTAAGGATCGCCAGATGACCAACAGTTACGCCCCCTCCCGCGAGCACGGGCCCCGGAACCCAACGGCCGCGCCGTCCCTCACGGATCCCGTGCGTTATCCCTCGGGAGCAGCCGCCCCGGTCCTGACCAAGCGTGCCTTCCTGCTTATCCTGCTGACCCTGCTCGTGCCCGGCAGCGCCCAGATTGTCGCCGGAAACCGGCGGCTCGGACGAATGGCGCTGCGCGTCACCCTGACGGTCTGGCTGCTGGCGGTCCTGGCCGTGGTGCTCCTGGTGGCATCCCGGTCGACGCTGATCAACCTGCTCACCGGCCCGCTCACCTCGCTCCTGCTGATCATCGTCCTGGCCGCGCTGGCCATCGGCTGGGCGGCCCTGTTCATCAACACCCTGCGGCTGATCCGACCGGTACTGCTGGCCCCCAAGGTGCGCCCCGCCGTCGTCGGCGCACTGGTGCTGGCGATGGTGCTCAGCAGCGGGTCGCTCGGGTACGCCGCGTACCTGCTTAACGTCAGCCGCGACGCCATCAGCAACATCTTCTCCAGCGGACCGTCGATGGAACCCTCGGAGGGCCGGTACAACTTCCTGATGATGGGCGGCGACGCGGGAGCGGACCGCACCGGCCGCCGCCCGGACAGCCTCTCGGTGATCAGCGTGGATGCCAAGACCGGCAAGACCGCCATCATTTCGGTGCCGCGCAACCTGCAGAACGCGCAGTTCAGCGAGGACTCCCCGATGCGCACCATCTACCCTGACGGCTACGACTGCGGCAACGAATGCCTCATCAACGCCATCAACACCGAGGTCACGAACGAACACCAGGACCTGTACCCCGGGGTCGCGGACCCAGGGGCGCAGGCCACCCTGGAGGCGGTGTCCGGAACGCTGGGCATCAAGGTCCAGGCCTACGTGCTGGTGGACATGGACGGCTTCGCCAAGCTCATCGATGCCATGGGCGGTATCAAGATCAAGGCCGGCGGCTGGGTACCGATCAGCGGCGAGACCGTTGACGAGGCCAACGGCATCCACGGTATGCCGCTGGGCTGGATCCCGGCGGGCGACAATACGCTCGACGGCTACCACGCCCTCTGGTACGGCCGCTCGCGCGAATTCGTGGACGACTACGCCCGCATCGCCCGCCAGCAGTGCGTCCAGCAGGCGATGCTCAAGCAACTGGACCCGGCCACCCTGCTTTCCAAGTTCGAGGACATCGTCAAGGCCGGCACCAAGGTGGTTGACTCCAACATCTCCGCCGGCCAGCTCGGCAGCTTTGTGGACCTCGCGATGAAGGCGAAGGGCCAGGACATGAGCCGGCTGACCATCGGTCCGCCCGACTTCGACGTATCCTTCTCGACGGTCCCGGACTTCGACGAGATCCACCGGAAGGTCGACGCCCTGCTCGCGCCGGCCGCCGCGGCGGGCGCCTCCAACGGCGCCGGGCTCGACGACGGCATCCGGCAACAGGACGCGGCGCCCGGACCGCTCTCGGCGGCCGGCGCGGCGCCGCGGATCGAGCCCGGCACCCAGCCCGTCCCGTCGCCGTCGGACTTCACCCCGGTGACCACGACGCCGGACGGCGAGCCGATCACCGAGGAGATGCTGAACCAGTTCAAGCTCGACGGCGATGAACAGTCGATCCGCGATCTGGTTGCCACCAACGGCCAGTGCATGCCGCTCTAGCCCCAGCACCCACTCTTTCCGCCCCAGAATTCCTGAACAGATAAGGGACACCCCCGGCCGTGTACGAACTTGAGAATGTCCTCCGGCCCTATGCCTGGGGCTCCACGACTGCCATTGCCGGGCTCCTCGGCAGGGAGGCTTCCGGCGGCCCCGAGGCGGAGCTGTGGGTCGGCGCGCACCCGGACTCACCGTCGGTGGCGCTCAGCCCGGGCGGTACCGGATCGCCCGGTGCGCACGCTGCGGTCGCGGACGACGGCGGACGCCGGGCCCTGGACGCGCTGATCGCGGACGACCCGGAGCACCATCTGGGCAGCGACAGCGTGGCCGAATTCGGTCCCCGGCTGCCGTTCCTGCTCAAGGTGCTGGCCGCCGAGAGCCCCCTCTCCCTGCAGGTGCATCCGACGCTCGAGCAGGCCCGGGCGGGGTTCGCCCGCGAGGAGGCCGCCGGAGTCGACCGCGCCGCCGCGGGGCGGAACTACAAGGACGACAACCACAAGCCGGAGATGATCCTCGCGCTGACCCCGTTCGAGGCGCTCTGCGGCTTCCGGCCAGCGGCGGACGCGCGCGCGGTCTTCCAGCTGCTGGCCGCGGACTTTGAGCTCGCCGGCCTGGAGCTTCCGCCACTGGTTCCGCTGCTGCTGCAGGATCTGGCCCAGCCCGGGGAGCAGGTGGCCCTGCGCTCAGCCTTCGAGCGGCTGATCGCCGGCGGCGACGGCGTGACGGAGGCGACGGCCGCGATTGTGGCCGCACTGGTTTCCGGTGCCCCGATGGCGCCGTACCAGGCCGAGCTCTCCACCGTCGTCAACCTGAATGCACGCTACCCGGGCGATCCGGGCGTGCTGATTTCACTGCTGCTCAACCGCGTCTCGCTGGCGCCCGGCGAGGCCGTCTACCTGCCGGCCGGAAATGTCCACGCCTACCTGCACGGCCTCGGCATCGAGGTGATGGCCTCCTCGGACAATGTGCTGCGCGGCGGCCTGACCCCGAAATTCGTGGACGTGCCCGAGCTGCTCCGCACCATCGTCTTCGAGCCCGCCGGTGTGCCGATGCTCCCGGCCGTGACCACGATGCTGGGTCAGGAAGTCTTCCGGCCCCCGTTCCGCGAGTTCCAGCTGCAGCGCGTCGAGCTGGCGCCCGGCGCGGAGCCCGTTCCGCTGGCACAGGCCGGAGCCGCGGTAATCATCGTCGTGTCAGGATCCCTGATCCTCGACTCCCCCAAGGGCGAGCTGCGCCTGGGCCGCGGCGCGAGTGCCTTCCTGCCCGCCGCCGAGGCGCCGGTGAACGCCCACGCGCCGTCCGGTGCCACCGGGACGGCCCTGGCCTTCGCCGTCACCACCGGACTGGAAGCCTGAGACCGTGGACCACTTCCTGCAGAGCCCCCCGTGGGCGGAATTCCAGCGCGGACTGGGCCGGACTGTGCATGAACGCTCCGGGCCCGGCTGGAGCTTTCTGGCCATCGAGGAAAGCAACCCGGCCGGGAAGCTCCTCTACGCACCCTACGGCCCGGTAGCCGATTCGCTCGCCGCGTTCGACGCAGCCCTGGCGGCCCTGACCGAGCTGGCGCGCAGCTGCGGGGCCGTGTTTGTCCGGATTGAACCCGTCGACCCCGGCTTCACCGCCGCGGACGCCGATGCTGTGCTGCGCCCGCGCGGGCTGCACCCGGCCCCGGCCAACCAGCAGCCCGAACTGAGCTGGATCGTGGATCTGGACCGGGACTTCAAGGATGTCCTCGCGGATATGAAGCCGGTGAACCGCAACCTGTACCGGAACATCCACAAGAAGGGTGTGACGTTCCGGGCCAGCCAGGACCCGGCCGAGATCCCGGTGCTGCTGACGTTCCTGCATCTGACGGCGGCGCGCAACGGGTTCAAGCCGCAGAGCGACGAATACCTGACGCAGGTCGCCCGCTCGCTGATGCCCGCCGGCGCCGCGACGCTCTTCATCGCCGAGCTCGAGGGCGAGCCGATTGCCGCCGCCCTGGCCTACGACTCCGCGGACACCCGCACCTACGCCCACGCCGCCCTGGACGACGCGCACCGCAAGCTCAGCGCCGGAATTCCCCTGCTGGTCACGTTGATGGCCGATGCCAAGGACAAAGGCCTGGAGCACGTGGACCTGTGGGGGGTGGCACCGGCGGACCAGCCCGATCATAAGTGGGCAGGGTTCACGGCCTTCAAAAAGTCCTTCGGCGGGCGCGAGGTCACCTACCCCGGAACCTGGGACCTGCCGGTGCGGGCGGTGCGCTACAACGCCTACCAGCTGGCCCGGAAGGCCGCCCAGGCCGCCCGCGCCGCCGTCGTGATGGCCCGGAAACTGCCCGCCCGGCTGCGGAGCACCCTCCGCCGCTAGTTCCACCCCGCCCGCCCGCAGACCCGTCGAACCCCACGGGACATGCCCCACCCCGGCCCTGGCGCGTGGAAATAGGCCCACTATGTCCATCCCTGGGCGCGAGCACCGGACATGTCCCCCGGTGGTGGGACATTCCTCGGGCCCGCCTCCACGGGACATGCCCCACCCCGGCCCTGGCGCGTGGACATAGCCCCCCTATGCCCATTCCTGGGCCTGACCACGGGACATGTCCCCCGGTGGCTGCACAGCTCCAGGGGCCTGAGCACTGGGCATGTCCCCCCGGGGGTGGCGCAGCGGAGCCGGCTAAATCGTGCCGGCGGCTGCGCGTTTCTGTGCTTCGTAGGCGCTGGCGACCATGTCCTCCACGGAGTGCCGCATCTTCCAGTCCAGATCGCGCGCGGCGAGGGCGCCGTCGGCCACGATCCGGTCCGGGTCGCCGGCCCGGCGGGGGCCGATCTCCGGCTCGAAGTCGATGCCGGTAACCTTGGCCATCGCCGTCATGATCTGCCGGACGGAGAGCCCGTCGCCTGACCCGAGGTTGTAGACCCGTTCCAGCGGCGTCCCGGCGGCCAGGGCACGCGCCGCCGCCACATGGGACGTGGCAAGGTCGGCCACGTGCACGTAGTCGCGCACGCAGGTGCCGTCGGCGGTGTTGTAGTCGATCCCGTTGATGCGCGGGGTCTTGCCTGCTGTCAGCGCACGGAGCACGATCGGGAAGAGGTTGTGCGGGCTCGTGTCGTACAGCTCGGGTGCGCCGGAGCCGACGACGTTGAAGTAGCGCAGCGAGGTGTGTTTCAGTCCCCTGGCCCGGCCCTGGTCCCGGATCAGCCATTCGCCAATCAGTTTGCTCTCCCCGTAGGGGGATTCCGGCTGCGTCGGGGTGTCTTCGGTGACGATGTCCCCGGTGGGCGTGCCGTAGGTGGCCGCGGAGGAGGAGAAGACCAGCTTGTCCACCTCGGCGAGTTCCATTGCCTTGAGCAGTTCCGCCGTGCCGGTGACGTTCTGCTCGTAGGTGAGCAGCGGTTCCTGCACGGACACCCCGGCGTATTTGAAGCCGGCGAGGTGGATCACTCCGGTGACGGCGTGGTCCAGCATGGTGCGCGCCACGAGCTCGGAGTCGAGGATCGTGCCGTGCACGAACGGCACCTCCTCCGGGACGAATTCGCGGTGCCCGCTCGAGAGCGAGTCGACCACCACCGCCTGCATCCCGGCTCCGCGCAAAGCGGAAACCACGTGAGAACCGATATATCCTGCGCCACCTGTTACGAGCCATGTCATGGGTTCCACCCTACCCAATGCCGGCAGCCCGCGGCCTCCCGGCCCGCCCGGAAACGGCGGATCCCGGGGCGCGAAACGCGCCCCGGGATCCGGGTGTTCTGTTGCGGCAGGTGCTAGCTCTTGCGGGCGTAGCCCTCCCACTTGCTGGCCTGGTGCTCGCCATCAACGAACCGGATGGTTCCGGACTTCGAGCGCATCACGATGGACTGGGTGAGGACCTTGTCCTTGGAGTAACGCACGCCCTTGAGCAGGTCGCCGTCGGTGATGCCGGTGGCTGCGAAGTAGCAGTTGTCGCTGGAGACGAGGTCGTTGGTGGACAGCACCCGGTCCAGGTCGTGGCCGGCGTCGATCGCCTTCTGCTTCTCCTCGTCGCTGGTCGGCCACAGCCGGCCCTGGATCACACCACCGAGGGACTTGATGGCGCAGGCCGAGACGATGCCTTCCGGGGTTCCGCCGATGCCCATCAGGGCGTCAACTCCGGTGCCCGCGCGAGCGGCAGCGATGGCGCCGGCGACGTCGCCGTCCATGATGAATTTGGTGCGGGCACCGGCTTCGCGGATTTCCTCCACGAGCCCACGGTGGCGGTCCCGGTCCAGGATCATGACGTTGAGCTGGTTGACCTTGACGCCCTTGGCCTTGGCGATCAGGTGCAGGTTCTGCTTGACCGGCAGGCGCAGGTCGACCATGTCGGCAGCTTCCGGGCCGGTGACGAGCTTCTCCATGTAGAACACCGCGGAGGGGTCGAACATGGAACCGCGCTCGGCGACAGCGAGGACGGCGAGGGCGTTGTTGATACCGAGGGCAGCCAGGCGCGTTCCATCGATCGGGTCGACGGCGACGTCGCATTCGGCGCCGGTGCCGTCGCCGACGTTCTCGCCGTTGAAGAGCATCGGCGCTTCGTCTTTTTCACCTTCACCGATGACAACAACACCGTTGAAGTGGACGGTCTGAAGGAAAGAGCGCATGGCGTCGACGGCGGCGCCGTCGGCCTTGTTCTTATCCCCGAAACCGACCCAGTGGCCGCCGGCGATGGCGGCGGCTTCGGTGACGCGGACCAGTTCCAGAGCAAGGTTGCGGTCCGGCTCGTCGATGCCGACGGCAAGGGACGGGGAAAGCGTGGAGTACTTCTGGGTCATTGGCGCTGATGTCACGTGAACCTCTTCTTCGAGTGGCGATCATTGAAGCCGAACGGACAGGTCGATCCGTCGCGGCGATTCGTCTGGTTGTGATCTCGTCTACACCTGATCATAGTCGCGGTGGAAAGATGCGCCTGAAAATGACCAGTCCGTGAAACGTGCCGCCCCGGCCGGGGCCGTGCCGCCCGGCACCTCCGAATGTGAGATCAGCCCGGAATGGGCGACTATAGAGGGGTGAGTGAATTGCAGGAAACGCCCCCCGCAGCCCCAGCGTCCCCGGCCGGCGCCGCCGGCCAGGACACGCCCGCCGCGCCCGGCCAGCCGCCCGTCAAGCCCGTCCTGACCGCCGGGGCGGCCAAGCGGGCCAACGCGTCGGTGATCGGCATGATCATCGCCCTGGTCGTGAGCATCGCCGCTTTCCTGCCGGTCGTCCTGATGAACCCGGCGCCCAAGACGGATGGCTATCGGCCGGACATCAATGTCAGCGAGGTGGCGCAGAACGCTGCCGGTGTGGCGGGATTCACACCGGCCGCGCCTGATACTTCCGACACATTCCGCGCAAACTACGCGCGCTGGGAGTCCGGAACCGGCAGCGGCGTCCCGACCTGGGAGGTCGGCTACCTGACCCCCAAGGAGTCCTTCATCGCCCTGGTGCAGACCCGGCAGTCCAACCCGACCTGGCTGCTGCAGCAGGTGAAGAGCGCCCCCGTCACCGGCACCCGCAGCGCCGGCGGACGCGACTGGGAACTCCGCGATACCGGCAAAGGCGAGAAGAGCATGGTGCTTCTCGACGCCGGCGGCTCCACCGTCATCCTGACCGGATCCGCGCAGCTGGACGAATTCACGTCGCTGGCAGCCGCCGTCGTCAAGGACCTCGAGAGCCGCCCCGGCGTCGCGGGCAGCGCCGCACCCCCGGGCAGCGCCGCAGCAACAGTTTCACCCTCCCCCGCCCCATCACCGTAAGGTAAAGGCCGTGGCCACTTATCTCACTCCCGCCCTTGCCTGGCGCCGTCTCCGCGAGGGCAACGAACGCTTTGTCTCCGGCGAGTCGTCCCATCCCAACCAGGACGCCTCGCGCCGGTCCTCCCTGGTGGAGAACCAGCACCCCTTCGCGGTGATCTTCGGCTGCTCGGATTCCCGGCTGGCCGCTGAAATCATTTTCGACCTGGGCCTGGGGGACGCCTTCGTAGTCCGCACTGCGGGACAGGTGATCGACGACGCCGTTCTCGGCTCGCTCGAATACAGCGTCAGCGTCCTCTCGGTACCGCTGATCGTCGTCCTGGGACACGACAGCTGCGGCGCGGTCACGGCCACCAAAAAAGCGGTGGAGACCGGACAGATGCCCGTCGGCTTCATGCGCAGCCTCGTGGAACGCATCACCCCCTCAGTATTGACCTCGCTGCGCAACAACCAGCACGAGGTCAACGAAATGGTGGTCGAGAACGTCAAACAGACCTCACAGCGGCTCGTGGACAGCTCACGGGTGATTTCCGAGGCTGTGGAGAGCGGCCGGGCCGCCGTGATCGGTCTTGCCTACAGCCTGTCCGACGGCCGGGCGGACCTCGTTTCCGGAATCGGCAAGCTCTAGGTCCCCGAAGCGGCCAAGTAGCAAGCCCTTCACGGTTTTCGATGCAACGCCTCCGCCCAATAAGCTAGCCCCATGACTTCCACAGAAGAGTTGAACACCGAAGAGTTCCGCATTGAACACGACACGATGGGCGAGGTCCGCGTCCCCGTGAACGCCCTCTACCGTGCCCAGACGCAGCGTGCGGTCGAAAACTTCCCGATCTCAGGCAAAACCCTGGAACGCACCCACATCGAGGCCCTCGCCCGGGTCAAGAAGGCCGCAGCCCAGGCCAACGCCGAACTGGGAGTGCTCGACGGCGAGCTCGCCCAGGCGATCGCCGACGCTGCCGACGAGGTCGCCACCGGCAAGTACGACGGCGACTTCCCGATCGACGTCTTCCAGACCGGCTCGGGCACGTCCTCCAACATGAACACCAACGAGGTCATCGCCGAGCTCGCCACCCGCGCCCTCAAGGCTGCCGGCAGCGACAAGGTGGTCCACCCGAACGACCACGTCAACGCCTCACAGTCCTCCAACGACGTGTTCCCGACCTCCGTCCACGTCGCCGCCACCTCCGCGCTGATCAACGACCTGATCCCCGCGCTGGGTTACCTTGCCGACTCGCTGGAACGCAAGGCCGTCGAGTTCAAGGACGTCGTCAAGTCCGGCCGAACCCACCTGATGGACGCCACGCCGGTGACCCTGGGCCAGGAGTTCGGCGGCTACGCCGCCCAGGTCCGCTACGGCGTCGAGCGCATCAACGCCTCGCTCCCCCGCGTCGCCGAGGTGCCGCTCGGCGGCACCGCCGTCGGTACCGGCATCAACACCCCCGCCGGTTTCCCGGAGCGCGTCATCGAACTGCTCGCGGCCGACACCGGCCTGCCGCTGACCGAGGCCCGCGACCACTTCGAGGCCCAGGCCAACCGTGACGGCCTGATCGAAGCCTCCAGCCAGCTGCGCAACATTGCGATCTCCTTCATGAAGATCAACAACGACCTGCGCTGGATGGGCTCCGGCCCCAACACCGGCCTCGGCGAAATCGCAATCCCCGACCTGCAGCCGGGCTCCTCGATCATGCCCGGCAAGGTCAACCCGGTGATCTGCGAAGCCTCGATCATGGTCTGCGCCCAGGTCATCGGCAACGACACCACCATCGCCTGGTCCGGCACCAACGGCGCGTTCGAGCTCAACGTCGGCATCCCCGTGATGGCCGCCAACCTGCTCGAATCCGTGCGCCTGCTGGCCAACACCAGCCGCGTCATGGCGGACAAGATGATCGACGGCATCACCGCCAACGTCGAGCGCGCCCGCTTCCTCGCCGAGGCTTCCCCGTCGATCGTCACCCCGCTGAACAAGTTCATCGGCTACGAAAACGCCGCGAAGATCGCCAAGAAGGCCGTCGCCGAGGGCCTGACCATCCGCGAAACCGTCGTCGCGATGGGCTTCCTGGAGCGCGGCGAACTGACCGAAGAGCAGCTGGACACCGCCCTGGACGTTATGTCCATGACGCGTCCGCCGCACAAGGCCTAGCACCCACCCCCGCCTCGCCCCTCGGGGACGGCAGCGTCCGACGTCGGCCGGCACCTTTCCAGCGAAAGGCGCCGGCCGCCGTCGTCTGTAAGGATTTACGGGCAGGTATCCGGGACGGAACCCATCGGATCTCCCGGCTATGAGGGCTTGGGCCGCGCGCGTACGTGCATCCGCTCGCCCTGCTGCCCAAACAGACTGATGAACTCGACGGGTCTGCCGTCAGCGCTGGCGAACCAGTGCGGTGTGTGGGTGTCGAATTCCGCGGCTTCGCCAGCACGGAGTTCAAAGTCCTTGTCGCCCAGCACCAGACGCAGTCGTCCGTTGAGGATGTATAGCCATTCGTAGCCCTCGTGAACGCGCGGGTCGGGCTCTGCCCCGCGGGCATCACCGGCGAGCACCATCTTGAAGGCCTGTAATCCGCCTGGGCGGCGCGTGAGAGGAACAGCCGTCATGCCGCCATGGGTGATGGGCCGCAGGTGAATTCTCGGATCCCCGGTCGGCGGCGCACCGACCAGATCATCGAGGGGAACGCCGTACAGCCTCGCGAGGGGCAGCAGGATTTCGAGGTTTGGCCTGCGTTGGCCGGATTCCAGCCGGGACAGGGTGCTAACCGATACTCCGGATGCGGAGGACACATCTCCGAGGGTGAGGTTCCGTTCCGTACGGAGTGCCCGAAGCCGGGGACCGACAGCCCCGAGAACATCGTCAAGCTCAGTTGTCATACCCCACAGTTTGCCATAACAGCAATCATGTTTGTCAATTATCGCGCATGCGATGGAAGCTGGTGTAACGGCCAGAGGACGCTGCCGGCGGACTTTCAGGATGCGACGAAGGACAAATGAGCATGGACACCACACGGTATGACGTTGTAATTGTTGGCGGCGGCGCGGCGGGACTCAGCGCTGCCCTAACGCTGGGCCGGGCGCTGCGCTCGGTGCTGGTCATCGATTCCGGAACTCCACGGAACGCCCCCGCGGCGGGTGTGCATGGTTATCTTTCGAGGGACGGCATGAACCCCCGGGAACTCCTCTCCATCGGACGCAGTGAAGTGCTCTCTTACGGAGGAACGGTCATTGGCGGCGAAGCCGTTTCGGCACGGCGAACCCCCGATGGATTCGAGGTGATTCTGGGCGATGCCCGCCGGTTCTCCGGCAGACGCCTCCTCGTCACCACCGGCTTGACGGACGAGCTGCCTCTCATCGACGGGCTGCGGGAGCAATGGGGAAAGGGCGTTGTGCACTGCCCCTACTGCCATGGCTGGGAAATCCGCGGGCAACGGATTGGAGTGCTGGGCACAGGCGCGCTGTCCGTCCATCAGGCACTGTTATTCAGGCAGTGGTCCGGGGATATCACCCTCTTCCTCAACGACACCGTGGAACCGACCGGCGAGGAGTGGGAAAAACTCGCGGCCCGGTCCGTAACGGTCGTTGACGGCGCCGTGGCTTCTATTGACGCTGTCGATGGTGTCCTCACGGGGCTCACGCTCCGCCAGGGCCGCTCGTTCGGCGTACAGGCCCTGGCTGTCGGAACCCGGATGGAGGCCAGGTCCGCGCTTCTGGAATCA
Organism: Pseudarthrobacter sp. HLT1-3; assembly: GCF_059383535.1. NCBI lineage: Bacteria > Bacillati > Actinomycetota > Actinomycetes > Micrococcales > Micrococcaceae > Pseudarthrobacter > Pseudarthrobacter sp. HLT1-3. Next base: position 253,098 of record NZ_JBWZCJ010000003.1, read on the forward strand.
CTCGGACTAAGTCCCCAGGTACACCCCTCGGGCGCCGGACGGTTTGTCGAGACCGACACTATGGGGGCGACGGCCGTCCGGGGCGTGTATGCGGCGGGCAACGTCTCCAACTTGATGGCTCAGGTGATCACCGCGGCGGCCGAGGGTGTCATGACCGGGGCAGGGATCAACGCCGACCTCATCGAAGAGGAAACCCGGTGGGCCGTTGACGGGCACTTCGGCCCCTTCTCGGCTGCCTCGGAAGCAGCCGTCGCTGAGATCGTGCTTGGCCACCGACGCCATGGCCTTGATGATGGGCAAAAGGCCGCCGACATGGGCCCTGCGACCACCGTAGAAAGCTGACCAGCATGGATCACCAGCCCCACTGGACGCGTGACCACGACCACCAGCCCCACCAGCGATCCGGCAGTCATGACCAGCACCGCGTCCTCGACCTCGATGCCGAGGTCTTCGGCGACCACCTCGCAGCTGTCCTGGACTTGACCGGGATGCCAGCCGCACGCAGCGTCGTTGACCTCGGTGCCGGCACCGGCGCGGGCAGTCGGCTGCTGCGCGGGCGTTTCCCCGGCGCCGCGGTGACGTGCGTCGACAACGACCCGCAGATGCTCGAGCTGCTGCGCGAGCAGGGCTTCGCCGTGGTCGAGGCCGACCTCGACCAGGGCTTCCCAGCGCTGGCCGGCTCCTTGAACACTGCGGATGGAGTGACGCAGGCGCCGGTTGACCTGGTGTGGGCATCGTCCTCGCTCCACCACGTCGCCCACCCCGCGCGGCTCCTGTCGGGGGTCCGCCGGGCACTGGCGCCGGGTGGGGTCCTGGTCGTCGTCGAGCTCGCCGCTCTGCCCCGCTTCCTAAGCCATCCGGGCGGAGCGCTGCTGGAGCAGCGCTGCCACGCCGCTGCGGCGGCCCAGGGGTGGAACCGCCATCCGAACTGGACTCCGGTCATCGAGGCCGCCGGGTTCGGCGTCACGCAGTCCGAGCTGACGACCAGCGCACCCGTGACCCCGGCTGCACGGGAGTACGCCCAGCAGTGGTTCGCGCGCTTCTCGCACCTGGCGGCCCTGAGCGCGGAGGACCGCAACGCCGTGGAAGGTCTGCTGGAGCGGTTCGCCGACGACGTCGCCCGCATTGTGTGCCTGCTGACCGGCCCCGCTCAGCCTGGCGGAACCCCTCCGCCCGCGGCGCGGCGTTCCTCGGCCGTGTATGCCGCGGCCGCGGCGGCCTCCACCATGCTGGCGCCGGCCAGGCGGGCTTCGCGCAGCCTGCGGGTCTTGGCCGACTGCCCGGAGAAGGCCGCATCGACGTTGCCGGCTGCGTAAGTCAGCGCGTCCTCGGCCCGGATACCGAGCCCGTGCGCTGTCAGCACGGCGTCCTGGTTGGCGCCCAGATAGGTGAACTGCCAGCCCCACTGGTTCTGCTGCCGCTCCACCAGGGCCTTCACCAGCGGGCCCGTCGCCTCGCGCGAGGCGTTCTCGTGGCCGTCGGTCAGCACAGCCACCAGGACGGTGCCCGGTCGCTGGTCCTCCGGCAGGGCGGACAGCTCCGCGCCGGCCTCCCCGATCAGGCGGACCATGGCATCGTGCAGGGCGGTGCTGCCGCGCGGCTCCAGGACCAGTGGGGGCACCTGCTGGATGTCCACCGCGGAATAGACCCGCTCGTAGCTGTCGTCGAACTGGGCAAGGGACAGGCGGCAGCGGCCGGCCACGGACCGCTGCTCCCGCACGAAGGACGCGAAGCCGCCCACCGTGTCGTCGGCAATGGCACTCATGGACCCCGACCGGTCCAGGAGAACGTAAATCTGTGTCAGTGCAGCGTCAGTCATGCTTCCCCATTTCTGGGTCCGGAGCGCCCGGACCACCAATGCCCGGCGGCTGGCCGGACAGAATCAGACTATGGCGGGGCACCGACAAAAGACCGACAGCCCGGCCCGTCGACTATTTGCACTTATTTCTGAATAGTGTAAATATTTACTTTGTGAATGAAAGTGCAAATATCGAAGGCGGACTCCGCGAGCGCAAACGTGCCGCAACACGGGCTGCGATCACCGCCGTCGCCCGGTCCCTGACAGCAGAGCGTGGCCTGAACGGCTACACGGTGGAGGAGGTCTGCGAACGGGCCGAAATCTCCCGCCGGACCTTCTTCAACTACTTCCCGACCAAGGAAGACGCCATCATCGGCCATGTCGACGACGACTTCCCGGCCGCCGTGGTCCGCCGCTTCATCGAGGGCGGGACCGGTTCTCCGGCCGGGGTAATCTCACCCACCCTGCTGACGGACCTCGTGCGCCTCTCCCTCGACCTGTCGGAACAGATGAACGCCAGCGAGGAAGAGACCCGCCAGCTGATCGCCGTGATCCAGAAGGAACCGCAGCTCATGCTCCGGATCATCGGCGCCTCGGAACAGCGCGACGCCGAATTCGCGCGGATCCTCGCGGCCCGGGAAAACGTCCCCCCGGACCATCCGGTGGTCCGGATGGCCGTGCTGCTCCTGGGCGCCATCGCCCGAAAGACGAGCGCAGCCTACTTCTCCGATGCCAACACCCGCCCGTACCAGGACATGCTGCTTGAGAACGTAGCAGCCGCCCGCGCGCTGTTTTCCCAGCCACTGGACACCGCCCCGTCCGCCGCCAGCAAGGGACCCCAATGAGTTCCGCCGTCACCACCGCACCGGCAGCCGCGCCGCTGCTCCTGACCCAGAAACGTATCTGGATCATTTTCTCCGCCCTGATCGCGGGCATGCTGCTCTCAAGCCTGGACCAGACGATCGTCTCCACCGCCATGCCGACCATCGTCGGCAAGCTCGGCGGCGTGGAACACCAGGCCTGGATCACCACCGCCTATCTGCTGGCCACCACGATCGTGATGCCGATCTACGGCAAGTTCGGCGACATCCTGGGCCGTCGAAACCTGTTCCTGGTCGCCATTGCCCTGTTCACGCTGGCCTCGGTCGGCTGTGCGTTTGCCACGGATTTCTGGGGCTTCGTGATCTTCCGCGCCATCCAGGGCCTGGGCGGCGGCGGGCTGATGATCCTCTCGCAGGCCATCATCGCCGACATCGTCCCGGCCAAGGACCGGGGCAAGTACATGGGCCCGCTGGGCGCCGTCTTCGGCCTGTCCGCCGTGGCCGGTCCGCTGCTTGGTGGGTACTTTGTGGACCACCTGACCTGGGAGTGGGCCTTCTACATCAACATCCCGATCGGCATCGCGGCGTTCGCCATTGCATGGTTCACCCTGACCCTGCCCAGCAAGAAGGCCGAAAAGCGGATCGACATCCTGGGTGTCGTGCTGCTGTCTGCGGCCACCACCTTGCTGATCCTCTTCACCGATTTCGGCGGCAAGAACGATGAGGGCTGGGATTCGCCGGTGACCTGGGCTTTCGGCGCCGGAATGGTGCTCGCGGGCGCCGCATTCATTCTCGTCGAGCGCAGGGCCGAGGACCCGATTATCCCGCTGAGCCTTTTCAAGAACCGGATCTTCGTGAACGCCACCGCGATCGGTTTCACCCTTGGGCTGGGCATGTTCGCCGCGATCGCGTTTATCCCCACGTTCCTGCAGATGGCCTCCGGCACCTCCGCCGCGGAGTCGGGCCTGCTGTTGCTGCCCATGATGGTGGGCCTGATGGGCATGGCCATCTACTCCGGCCTCCGCATTTCCAAGACCGGCAAATACAAGATGTTCCCGATCCTCGGGGCCTCGCTCACGATGGCAGCGATGCTGTGGATGACCACCCTCACCGCCGCGACGCCGATCTGGATCATCTGCGTGCAGCTGTTCATTTTCGGTGCGGGGCTGGGCTCGATCATGCAGGTGATCGTGCTGGTGGTGCAGAATTCCGTGCCGGCCGAACAGATCGGCACGGCCACGAGCACCAACAACTACTTCCGTGAAGTGGGCGCCTCGCTGGGCGTCGCGGTCTTCGGTTCCATCTTCACCGCCCGGCTCTCCGATTCGCTGGCCCGGGCGTTCACCGGGGCGGGCGCCTCCGCCGAGCAGGCCTCGCAGTCCACCCGCACCCTGGACCCGCAGGCGCTGAGCCAACTCCCTGACCAGCTCAGGGACGCAATCGTCAATGCCTACGCCGATTCCCTGGCACCCGTGTTCTGGTACCTGCTGCCGTTCCTCGGGATCGCCCTGGTGCTCGCGCTGAGGCTGCGGCAGATCCCGCTCTCGGACACCGCGGGCATGGTGGCCCGCGGCGAGGCCGTGGGCGGCGAGGAGGCCGAACGTCTCGAGGCCGAACGCCACGCCCGTGTCGCGCCGTCTGCGGGCGCGGCCGCTGCCAAGCTGCCGGCGGACGACGAAATCCACAGCCTGCACCGCTGACACCGGTGCAACCAGGACCAGGGACGCCGCAGCCTCGGGGGATGCGGCGTCCCTGCCGGCCGTGCGTGCGCATCCGTGCCGCAGACGTCGACGCCGGGCGGTCAGCCGCCTGCAGTCGGCGCAGTCAGTGCTGGTGTCAGTACTGGAAGTGCGCAGCCCCGTCGGCCTGCCCCGCTCGTTCAATGCTCTTCAGATGCCCCGGCATCAGTTCGGGAAAGTCCTCAGGCCGGAACCAGCCCACGGCGAGGGACTCGTCGTCGTTGACCCGCACCTCCCCGGAGACATAGCGGCAGCGGAACACGAGCGTCAGGAAATGGCAGACGTCGCCGTTCGGATAGGTGGTGGGCCCGACGGCGTCCACCGAGACGAGCCGTTCGGCGGCGGCAACGACGCCGGTCTCCTCCAGGACTTCCCGCAGCAGGCCCGTCGCCGGTTCCTCCCCGGGCTCCAGAATCCCCGTGATCAGGCCCCATTTGCCGTTGTCGGCCCGCTGGCCGAGCAGGACCCGGCCGGCCCCGTCGAACACGACGGCCCGGGCGCCGGGGATCCAGAGGGGCTCGTGGCCAATCTTGGCGCGGAGTTTGAGAATGAAGTCGGGGGTAGCCATCCCGCCAGCCTAGCCAAAGGGCCCGGGGATCTCCGGCGTCAGGCCGGCAGCAGCACCATGGCGGCGGCCGTTCCGGCGAGCATAAAAGGCCCGAACGGAATGCTTGATTGCAGGCTGCCGCGCCGCGAGACCAGCAGGGCCACGCTCCACAGACCGCCGAAGAGGAAGGCGGCGAAGGTCCCGGCAAAGACGTGCGGCCAGCCGAGGAAGCCCAGGTACATTCCGAGCACCCCTGCCAGCTTGACGTCGCCAAAACCCATGCCGGGCGGATAGACGGCCCGGAGCAGGAAGTAGAAGAGCCACAGCGTTGCTCCCCCGGCCACCACACGCAGCCCGGGTACCCCGAAAAGGCCGGCACCGCCGTCGGGCACGGCTGCGGCGGCGGGTGCACCCGAGACAGCGTGGACCGCCACGGCACCGAGCAACAGCACTCCGGCGACGGCGTAGGACGGAAAGACGATCCGGTCCGGCAGCAGATGGTGCCGGATGTCGATGACCGTGAGCCGCGCGGCCACAACCGCAAAATAGGCGCATGCCAGAAGAACCAGCCAGAAGGCCAAGGGGGTCGCTTCGCCCAGTCCGCCGAGTCGTTGGATCACCCTCGGATGCTACTGGAAATCCCGGCTGCCCGGGCCGGGCCCGCGCGTACACTGTGGATATGGCCGGATGGGACACCTCGAACCCGCGCGAGCGGCGCCTGCCCGGGGACCCCGCGGAGCAGGCAGCCGCTTTCCGGAATCTGTGCCGTTCGTCGCCGTGGAAGTGGCAGTCCCTGCGGTTTGAGTACCTGGACCGGCCCCTCTCCGTCGATACCGGCGATCCGCGCGCCGCTGACACCGCGCCCGTTCCGGATCTGGTCCGCGCGTGGCTGCGCCGCCCGGGAGCCCTGCGGCTGGAGTCCGCCGACGGTCTGGTCCTGCACAGCACCACCGGCATCAACGATTCCCGTGACGAGTTCTACGTCAGCTCCACGAGGAAGACCTGGCTGCTGCCGCCCCAGCTGGTCACTCCGGTCTACGACGACCGCGGCCTGGTCCGGCGCCGCCCCGAGGCTGCGTACGGCGAGCCCGGCTTCGGCAACGGCCGTTTCGCCGCCGCACTGGACCCGGTGGAACTCGCCGGCAACGCCCCGGTGCCGCTGGAATTCCCCAATTCCAATGCCGTGGAGCTGGGCACCATCACCGAAGTGCGCCATGAAGGCCGCCCTGCCCTGGAAGCCACCGTGACCCCGAATCCCGGTTACCGTCCGAGCGACCCCGGCGCGCCGCTGTGCCGGCCGGGCCGCACACTGGTGAGGATCGACGCCGGCACGGGCGTCTGCGTCGCGAGCCGCTGGCTGGACGGCGGACAGGAAGGATCTGGGCCGGAGCAGTACGGGCACTGGATCCGGATCCTTGCCGTGGACGAGTACATGCTGGATGACCTGTTCCTGGCCGAGTCGATGAACCTCACGGATGTCCGCCGGCACATCAGCTGGGAACTCCCGGCGGGCTGACCGCCCGTGTGACTGGCTGGCAGCCGCCTGCGCCGTTAGGCTTCCCGGATGACTGAACTCGACCGCTACTGGCCGCCTTTTGGCCTGACCCTGACCACGCCCCGCCTGACGCTGCGGCCCATCCGCGACGAGGAGATCCCGGCGGCGGCGGAGGCGGCCCTGAGCGGTATCCACGAACCCGGCCGCAGCCCGTTCAGCAAACCGTGGGCGGAGGCCCCGGCTGAGGAACTCGGCCGCAATATGGCTCAGTGGTACTGGCGGTGCCGCGGCACCATGTCGCCGGAGCAGTGGACCTTGCTGCTGGGCATCTGGCACGAGGGCGAGTTCATCGGCTGCCAGGACATCGAGGCCAAGGACTTCGCCACCCTCAGGACCGTCGGCACGGGCTCCTGGCTCCGGCAGAGCGTGCACGGCCGGGGATTCGGCAAGGAGATGCGCGCCGCCGTCGCCCTCTATGCCTTCGACTGGCTCGGCGCGGAAGTTGCGGAGTCCGAGGCGGCCGTCTGGAACCAGCAGTCCCTCGGGGTGTCCCGTTCCCTCGGCTACGAACTCAACGGCATCAGCCGCGTCAACTGGGGTGGCAAGCGCCAGGAGGCCCAGAAAGTCCGCCTCACCCCCACCACCTTCAAACGCCCGGACTGGCAACTCCACGTCGGGGGCCACGAACCCACAGCAAAATACCTGGGGATCGACCCCCAAAACCGCACCCCCTCCCCCGAGAGCTAAAGACAGGCAAAGCACAAAAGCAGCGACGCGGCCGTTCGAAAAGGTGACCGGCCCGCAGAAGCGCAGCGTCAACTATCGAAAAGGGAACAGACCCCCACGCCGGGTCACGGTCCTTCGCAAAGGAGCGCATCGCGGCGCATCGGGCCCCGAAGGTCGCCCAGCGACCGTAGCGGGCCGGATGGGACGTGTCTAAGCGACGGCGAAGGTCCGTGGCCCGGCAAAACCGGGCAACGGCCCCAAACGCGAAGGTCCGTGGCCCGGCAAGACCGGGCAACGGCCCCAATGCGAAAGGGCCGCGGCCCGGCGAAACCCGGCCACGGCCCCCGCGAATGGAACGAATCCCTAGATCTCGGCCCCCTCCAGCAGCTCCGTCACAAGCGCAGCGATCGGCGAGCGCTCCGAGCGGGTGAGCGTGACGTGGCCGAAGAGCGGGTGGCCCTTGAGCGTCTCGACGACGGCGGCAACGCCGTCGTGCCGGCCGACCCGGAGGTTATCGCGCTGGGCGACGTCGTGGGTCAGGACGATCTTGGAGTTCTGCCCGATCCGGCTCATCACGGTCAGCAGCACGTTCTTCTCCAGCGACTGGGCCTCGTCCACAATCACGAACGCGTCATGCAGCGAGCGCCCGCGGATGTGGGTCAGCGGCATCACCTCAAGCATGCCGCGGTCCATCACTTCCTCCACGACCTCCTGGCTGACCAGGGCACCGAGGGTGTCGAAGACGGCCTGCGCCCACGGGTTCATTTTCTCCGCCTCCGAGCCGGGCAGGTAGCCCAGCTCCTGGCCGCCCACCGCGTAGAGCGGCCGGAAGACGATCACCTTGCGGTGTTCCCGGCGTTCCAGGACGGCTTCGAGGCCCGCGCACAGGGCCAGCGCGGACTTGCCCGTGCCGGCCCGCCCGCCGAGGGACACAATGCCCACGGAGGGGTCCATCAGCAGGTCGATCGCCAGCCGCTGTTCGGCCGACCGGCCATGCAGCCCGAACACGTCGCGGTCGCCCTTCACGAGCCGGACCTGCTTGTCCGCCCCGACCCGGCCGAGGGCGGAGCCCCGCGAGGACAGCAGCACCAGGCCGGTGTTCGTCGGCATCTCGGCCGCTTCCGGGATGAAGACCGGCTCATGGCCGTAGAGCGTGGAGACTTCCTCCTCGCTCGCGTCCACCTCCGCAACTCCGGTCCAGCCCGAGTCCTTGACGAGTTCGTTGCGGTACTCGTCGGCCTGCAGGCCCATGGCCGAGGCCTTCACCCGCATCGGGAGGTCCTTGGACACCACCGTGACGTCACGGCCCTCGTTGGCCAGGTTCTTGGCGACGGCGAGGATCCGGCTGTCATTGTCGCCGCCGCGGAAGCCGGCGGGAAGCACCTCGGCGGAGATGTGGTTCAGCTCCACCATGAGCGTGCCGCCGTCATGGCCGAGCGGAATGGGACGGTCCAGCCCGCCGTGCTCCACCCTGAGGTCGTCCAGGAGCCGGAGCGCCTTGCGGGCGAAATAGCCGAGCTCGGGGTCGTGCCGCTTGCCTTCGAGCTCGGTAATGACGACGATCGGCAGGATCACTTCGTGCTCCGCGAAGCGCAGCAGGGCGCGCGGGTCCGAGAGCAGCACCGAGGTGTCGATCACGAAGCTGCGGGCCGGTTCCATGGTTGCTGTCCCTTCCCCGGAAACAGCAAGACCGGCCGCAGCGTAATCCGCCGCACCGGTCATTGAGGTGGCTCGCTTGGCGCGAGAGGTAGCTTTCTGTCCCTGGTCGGTCACGACGGCGGGCAGTTGTTCAGAAATAGCCACATCGACTCCAGCCCCGGGGCGCATGCCCGGAATTGTTATTGGTGGGGCGGTTCGGCCGTGAGGCCGGACGCGGCCTCCCCTACACCAGGTGCGAACTTCCGCTCCATGTATTGGCCTCCCCGATCAGCCGGCGGTTTGCCTGCCGATGGGATTAACGTACGTCCGCGCAGTGTCATTTCGGTGCCAATTTTCCGGCGATTCTTGTTGCCAGCGTGTGAACACCGGATGACGGCTCAGGAGCCGTAGCGGCGCTGCCGGCCCGCGTAGTCGCGGAGGGCGCGGAGGAAGTCCACTTTCCGGAACGCAGGCCACAGGGCCTCGCAGAAATAGAATTCGCTGTACGCGCTCTGCCACATCAGGAAGCCGGAGAGACGCTGCTCCCCGGAAGTGCGGATCACGAGGTCCGGATCAGGCTGGCCGCGGGTGTAGAGGAAACGTGAGATGTCGTCGACGCTCAGTTCGTCGGCCAGTTTGCCGATGTCCGTGCCGCGCTCGACGGCGTCGTGCAGCAGCTCGCGCACGGCGTCGACGATTTCCCGGCGTCCGCCATAGCCGACGGCGACATTGACGTGGAGTTTCTCGCGCGCCGGGGTACGGGCCGTGAGCCGGTTGAGCCGGGCGGCGAGGTAGTCAGGCAGCAGTTCCGGGGCCCCCATCGCATGGACGGAGATTTCGGCGTCCTCATCCAGCCGGTCCAGGGTGTTGGCGATGATGCCCATCAGCAGGTCGAGTTCCTCGCCGGAACGGTTCATATTGTCCGTGGAGAGCATGTAGAGGGTGACCACTTTGATGCCGAGTTCCTGGCACCAGCCGAGGAACTCGTGGATCTTGTCGGCGCCGGCCTGGTGCCCCTGGCTGGTCGGGGCGTTGAATTGCCTGGCCCAGCGGCGGTTGCCGTCTACCATGACGCCGATGTGCCGGGGGATGCGTTCCGGGTCCAGGGACCGCTGCAGTTTCCGCTCATAGAAGCCATAGAGGAACCCGGGCAATTCCATCCGGAGTTTCACCTGGCTTCCTTGGGGTACGACTGCTCTGCACATCCTAGGCTACCCGCCGGAGCGCAGGCCGGGGTGCAACGACGTTACGGCGTCGCCCCCGTTACCTTATTACCCGCGGGTAACTTACTGGGCCGTAGGTTATTATGGCGGCATGGAAAGCTACACCCCCGAGCCCCAGCCGGAGCAGCCTGCAGACCGTAAAACGGGTCCGATGGACGACGCCGCCGTCCGGCTGGCCGAGCTCCTGATGATCAAGCCAAAGTGGCGCGGCTGGATCCACACCGTGACGGCTCCGCTGGCGCTGGCCTCCGGCCTGGTGCTGGTGATTTTGGCACCGACCCCGGACCTGAAGATCGCCTGCGCCATCTACGCCTTCACCGGGGTCCTGCTGTTCGGGATCAGCGCTGTCTACCACCGCGGCAACTGGTCCCCGGGGGTCAAGATGGTGCTGAAGCGGCTGGACCACACAAACATCATGCTGGTGATCGCTGGCAGCTACACACCGCTGGCCTGGGCCCTGCTGGACCGGCCCAAGGCCGAGCTGCTGCTGTGGGTGATCTGGGCCGGTGCCATCCTGGGCGTGCTGTTCCGCCTGCTGTGGACCGATGCCCCGCGCTGGCTCTACGTGCCGATCTACATCGCCCTGGGCTGCGGCGCGTTGTTCTTCCTGCCGGAATTTTTTGCGGCCAACGTCGCCTCCGCCGTGCTGATCTGTGTCGGCGGCGCCCTCTATATCACCGGGGCCGTCTTCTACGCGCTGAAGAAGCCGAACTTCAGCTACAAACACTTCGGTTTCCACGAACTGTTCCACGCCCTCACAGTCTTTGCCTTCGCTGCGCACTACATCTCGATTGCCGTCGCAGTCCTGAGCTGACGGCTGCTTCGGACCGGGGGCGGGTCCGGTGCGGCCCGGCGCTTCCCGCCGGGGCGGTCCTCAGGGCCGTCCGGCCTCGATGAGGGCGGTCAACTCCCGCATGTCGTGGAACACGGTCGTGCCGGGGCCGGCCAGCCGCTCGGCCGGGGTCACCCCGCCGGCATAGGCAAAGACATGCATCCCGGCCGCCTGGACGACGTGGGCGCTGTCCTCGACGACGGCGCAGCGCTCCGGTGCCGTGCCGATCGTGCCGGCGGCATGCAGGAACAGATCGGGCGCCGGTTTTCCGTTGGCGACCTCCGAGGCGCTGAAGATCCGGCCCTCGAAGCGGTGCCACAGTCCGGTCTGCCCGAGCGTCCGCCGCATCTTGGCATGGCTCCCGCTGGAGGCGACGCAGTGCGGGGGCCGCAGCCTGTCCAGTGTTTCCTCGCCTCGGACCTGCCGACGAAGCGCTCCACAATCTCCTCCCGCTCCAGCTCCCAGCCAAGGTCGGCGAGGACCAGCTGATCCACCCGGACGGCGATCACTTCGGAATCCACCAGGACGCCGTCACAGTCGAAAACCACGAGTTCGAAGCCGTCGGAAAAAGTCATTCGGCCATCGTAGCCAGTCGCTCCCGCAGCTCGACGGGAGAACTCACCGGAAGCCCGCAGACCATGTCGCGGCACAGGTAAACCAGGGGTGCACCGTCGCGGCCCGCTCTGCGGCCACGGAGCAGCGGCACGCCGGGGTCCTCGTCCTCCACTCCGCCGTCCGGCGCCGCGCTGGCTGCCGAGGTGTCGTCCTGCAGGGCGATCACCATTCCGGGGCTGGGCGAGAGCAGCAGCTCGCGGTGCAGGGCTGCCCGCTCCGGGGTATCCGGCCCGACGACGGCGGCCTCCACCGGGCCGGCGAGGGTGGCCTGCGCCGTTGCAAGCAGCCAGCCTGCCGCGCGCGGCGCGCGGGTGGCCAGTGGCGGCAGCAGCGCGAGGATGCTGCCGGCGAGGGCACGGTGTTCGGGGGCGCCGGAGAGGGCTGCGCAGGACAGCAGCGCGCCGGCGAAGGCCGCCGCCCCGCTGGGCGTGGCGTTGTCGAAGAGCTCCAGTGACGCGCGGCCGCCCTGGGCGTTGGCGAGCTGTTCCGGCTCCCCCGCGGTGTCCTTGAGTGTGCCGTCGGCGGTGAACAGCGTCCTGGCTGCGGCCAGGAGGTCCTTGGCCAGCCGGTACCAGCGGGTCCGTCCGGAGACGGTGTAGAGCGCGAGCAGGCCCTCGGCGCAGAAGGCGTAGTCCTCCAGCAGCCCGCCGATACCCCGCGCGGCGCCCTGATGGGAGACCCGGCTCAGCGTGCCGGGTTCGCCCGCGGCACCAGGCCGCCAGTGCACGTGTTCCAGGTACGCTGCGATGCGTTCCGCCGCGGCCACCAGCCGGGGCTGCCCCAGCACGGCGCCGGCCTCTGCCAGGGCCGCGACGGCGAGGCCGTTCCAGCCGGCGACCACTTTGTCGTCGCGGGCGGGCTGGTGCCGGCCGGAGCGCTCCGCGAGCAGCATGGGCCGGACCCGCCGCCACAGGTCGGCTTCGTCGGCGCTGAAGGCACGGCCGGGATGCAGCGGGGAGCCGTCCGCGGAGACGGTGCCGCGGGCGCGGACGTTCATCAGCCGCGCTACGGCGGCGCCGTCACCGGGACCAAGGACGGCCGAAAGCTCGGCGGGAGTCCAGAGGTAGGTGGCACCCTCGGCGTGGACACCGCCCACAACGGTGTCCGCGTCGAGGGAGGAGGCCAGCGCCACGGGAAGGTCCCCGCGAGAACCAGGCAGTGCGTCCGTGCCGGCGTCGTCTGTGCCGAGTCCCAGGGCAGCGAGCAGCCAGCCGGCGGTGCGGCCGGCCACGTCGGCCGCTTCCTCAGCCGGGTACCCGGGCGTGCCGCCCAGCCGGACCCAATGGACGTAGACGCGCAGCAGCTGGGCGTTGTCGTAGAGCATTTTCTCGAAGTGCGGGACGGACCAGTCGCGGGTCACCGAATAGCGGGCAAAGCCGCCGTCGAGCTGGTCGAACAGGGCCGAGCGGGACATCGCGGCGAGGGTCCGGCCCGCCAGGTCGCGGGCCATGGCTGGCGTCCCGGAGGGTGCAGCCCGGTCGGGGGCGGCGGCGTGCCGGATCAGGAACTCCAGGACCGCGGAGGGCGGGAACTTCGGTGCGGCGCCGAAGCCGCCGGAGGAAGGGTCTTCGGCGGCCGCCAGCGCCAGCACGGCCTCCGCGGGCAGGGCCGGATCGGGGGGCTCCGGCACACCGTCCATCCGAATGGCAGCGCCGGGCACCGAAGCGGCGAGCCCGCGGGACAGCGCGTCGGCGTTCTGTTCCAATGCGTCCCGGCGCTCCCGCCAGGCATCGACCACGGCCTCCAGCACCTGGCGGAAGGACGGCCTGCCGGGCAGCGGCCGGGGCGGATAGTAGGTGCCGGCATGGAAGGCCCGGCCGTCGGGCAGCAGGAAGACGGACATGGGCCAGCCGCCTTCGCCGCTGATCGCCTGCGTCGCGGCCATGTAGACGGCGTCGACGTCGGGCCGTTCCTCGCGGTCCACCTTCACCGCGACGAAGTGGGCGTTCAGGAAACCGGCGGTGTCCCGGTCCTCAAAGGATTCCCGGGCCATGACGTGGCACCAGTGGCAGGCGGCATAGCCGATCGAAAGGAACACCGGCACGTCACGGGCGGCGGCGAAGGCGAAAGCCTGGTCGCCGAAGGGCCGCCAGTGGACGGGGTTGCCGGCGTGCTGCCGGAGGTAGGCAGAGGGCTCTCCGCCCAGGGCGTTGGCGGCCTCGGGGAAGCTCGGGGGCGTGCCGCCGTCAGCGGTTTGCGGGTCCTGCATCGCCGTCGACGTCCGGTCGGTTGGCGGGCTCGCGGGACGGATCCCACGCCGGGGTCCCCGGTCCGGTGTCGCCCGCCGGTGGGGATCCTTCAGCGGTGCCCCCGGAAGCGGCAGCCCACTCGGCGGCGCGTTCCTCCTCGACCTGGGCGCGGTAGCGGACCCGGCGGATGCGCCGGACCATGTCAACAATCAGCAGCGCCGTCAGCACAACGATGAAGGCGGTCAGGAGGAAGCCCAGCAGGCCGGGCGTCACCTGGTCCTGGGACAGTCCGGGGCGCAGCGACGGCGTCGGGGTGGGCGCCGGGGTTGTGGCCAGGACAAGGAGCGAGGAATACACGGTGAGGACCTTCTATGGGGACTGAATGGCAGCCCACGCTGGGGCCGGCTCTCGGGCTGGAACTCTTTCCACGACGTGTTCTACACGTCATAGAAAAGGCCTGATGGGTCTATCTTAGCCCGGCGAAGAAGTCTTTTTCAGGCAGGTCGGTGGGGATCCTGGACTGGACCAGCGAGTAATCCTCCCAGGGCCAGACGCGGCGCTGCATCGCCGGCGAGACGGCGAAGAAGAACCCCTCCGGGTCGACCTGGGTGCGGTGCGCGCGCAGCGCGTCATCCCGTGCTTCGAAGAAGTCGCCGCACTCGATCTGGGTCGTCGTCGGGTGGGTCGGTGCGGGCGGGGTGTGGCCCTCGGCGTCGGCTTCCAGCCAGGCGGCGAGCCGTTCGGCATACGGCGACTGGAGGCCCGATTCCTCCAGCGCGAAATGCAGGGCCCGGAACCGTTCTGGGCTGAATGCGCGGTCGTAGTAGAGCTTGCTCGGCGCCCACGCCTCGCCGGTTCCCGGATATTGGGCCGGGTCCCCGGCGGCTTCGAAGGCCTCGACGGCGACGCGGTGCGCCATGATGTGGTCCGGGTGCGGGTACCCGCCGTTTTCGTCGTAGCTCAGGATGACCTGGGGTTTGAACCTCCGGACCAGCCGGACCAGCGGGGCCGCCGCCCGCTGCAGCGGCAGGGTGGCGAAGGAGCCGGTCGGCAGCGGCGGCAGCGGATCGCCTTCCGGCAGCCCCGAATCCACGAAGCCGAGCCAGCGCTGGCGGACGCCCAGGATTTTGGCCGCCTGCTCCATCTCCAGCATGCGCGCACCGGCCATGTCGCGTTTGGGGTGCGGTGCGCCGGCGAGTGCCGGGTTCTGGATGTCGCCCCGGGAGCCGTCGGTGCAGGTGGCCACCAGGACGTCGACGCCGGCCGCGGCATACATCGCCATCGTGGCGGCACCCTTGCTGGATTCGTCGTCGGGATGAGCATGGACGGCCAACAGTCGAAGCGGCGCTGACGGGCTGGTGGACGCTGTCATCGTGGGACGGCCCTCTTTCATCTAAAAGGTCTGCTGCTACGGGCGTGCTGCGGGGGTGTCCCGGAGCGGCGGACATTTCCCCGCCGGAACCACACTAAACTGGACTGGTGACTTCCCAGGATCAGCCAGCCGCGACTGCGCCGGCATCTCCCAGCCTAGCCAATCGCTACGGCGGCCAAAAGCGAACACTCAGTGGCAAGGCTAAACGCACCATTCTGATCGTTGCCCTCGCAGCCGGAATGGCCTTTATGGCCTGGATCTCGACGTCGAACGCCACGGCCACGGTCACTTTCAAGGACATCGGTTACAGCACGCAGGACGGCACCCTCACCGAGGTCGATTTCCAGGTCACCAAGGAGCCGGCCACCGCCGCCAAGTGCTCGGTCAAGGCGCTGGATTCCAAATTCGCCGTGGTGGGCTGGAAGGTCGTGGACATCGCCCCCAACGCCGCCGAGGCCGGCTCCGACGGCGGGCGCACCACTGCGCACCGGGCCACGGTGCGGACGGAGTCCCCGGCCGTGTCCGGCGTCGTCGACAGCTGCTGGATTCCCGACGCCGGCAAGTAGACCCTGCCGCGTGCGGCCAGCCAGCCCGCCCGGCGGGGCGACCCCCGGGCGCGGCCCCACCGCAGTAACACGGTGTGATCCACGCCCCAGCCTTCTTTGGTATATCCGCAGGATTGACTACAATGGATCAATACCTTTCCCCCGCTGAGCTGGTTGCTGAGTCCTATAAGTGGCCACCGTGGCGGGGTCTTTGCTTGTTTGACCATAAGGAGAAGTCCGTGTCTACCACCAACAGCGCAACTGCAGCTTGGCTCACCCAGGAAGCTTTTGACCGCCTGAAGGCAGAGCTGGACCACCTCTCCGGCCCCGGCCGGGCGGAAATCGTCCAGAAGATCGAGGCGGCGCGCCAGGAAGGCGACCTCAAGGAGAACGGCGGCTACCACGCGGCCAAGGAGGAGCAGGGCAAGATCGAAGCCCGTATCCGCCAGCTGACCGCGCTGCTCCGGGACGCCCACGTGGGCGAATCCCCGGCCGACGACGGCATTGTCGAGGCCGGCATGATCGTTGTCGCCCGGATCGCCGGCGACGAGGAAAGCTTCCTGCTCGGCTCCCGGGAAATCGCCGGCGACTCGGACCTGGACGTCTTCAGCGAGAAGTCCCCCCTCGGCGCGGCCATCGTCGGCCACAAGGAGGGCGACAAGCTCAGCTACACCGCCCCGAACGGCAAGGACATCACGGTGGAGATCCTCTCCGCCAAGCCGTACGTCGGCTGATACCGCCAGTACGAGTACTACGGCTAACGACACTGCCGTAGGCCTGCAGCTCAAGCAAACGACGCCGGCCCACCCCGAACGGGGCGGGCCGGCGTCGTTTCGCTAGCGCCGGGCTGGCAGGATTCCGGCCCGTTGCACGCTCAGGAGCAGTGCCGCCAGCACCCCGCCGATCGCTCCGCCCAGGTGTGCCTGCCAGGAAACGAAGCCCGCCACCGTGGGCAGGATTCCGAACAGGATCCCGCCGTAGGTCAGGAACAGCACCACGGAGAGCAGGATCTGCCACCAGTTGCGGTTCACGAAGCCCCGCACCAGCAGGAACGCGAAGAGCCCGAAGACCAGGCCGGACGCCCCAACGGTGATGTTGAAGCCGCCGATCAGCCACACCACCACGCCGGAAGCCAGCCAACTGAGGGCCAGAGTGGTGAAGAAGACCCGCGCTCCGGACAGCAGCACCAGGAAACCGAAGATGATCAGCGGAAGCGTGTTGGAGAACAGATGCGCAAGGTTGGCGTGCAGCAGCGGGAACGTCAGGATGTCCAGGATCCCGTCAAGGCTGCGCGGGCGCAGCCCAAACGTGCCGTTGAGCGAACGGAGCATCAGCGCGTTGATGATCTCGATAACGTAGAGCACCAGAACAAACGACCCCACCACCAGCAGTCCCCTGCGGGCGCGTCCGGCGGTGGTGCTGCCGGAGCGCGGCCGGCCGTTCCAGGTGGAGTCCAGCGTCATGGTCCTAGTGCACCACAATCGGCTGGAAGCCTTCGGCCCGGAGCGCCGCGAGGACCTGCTCGCAGTGTTCGTGGCCCTTCGTCTCCAGGTTCACCGTGATGGACACATCGCCCATGCTGATCGAGCCGCCCACCCGGGTGTGGTCCAGACCGGTTACGTTGGCGTCGTTCTCGGCGATGATCCGGGCGATAGTTGCCAGCGAACCGGGACGGTCGTCCAGCATCATCCGCACGGTCATATACCGGCCGGCGGCGGAGAGGCCGCGCTGGATGACCTTGAGCATCAGCATCGGGTCGATGTTGCCGCCGGAGAGCACCACGGCCACCGTGCCGGGGTTTTCGATCTTGCCTTCCATCAGCGCCGCGACACCCACCGCTCCGGCGGGTTCGACGACCATTTTGGCACGTTCCAGCAGGAAGATCAGTGCCCGGGCCAGGGCGTCCTCGCTGACCGTGACAACGTCGTCGACGAGTTCCCGGATGATGCTGAACGGAAGTTGGCCCGGCCGGCCGACGGCGATGCCGTCGGCCATGGTGGAGACACGTTTGAGCGGCACGAGGGCGTCCGCGGCCAGCGAGGGCGGGTAGGCGGCCGCGTTTTCGGCCTGGACCCCGATGATCCGGATCTCCCGGCCAAGTTCCTTGGCCCTGGCCTTCACGGCCACGGCGACGCCGGCGAGGAGTCCGCCGCCGCCAACGCCCATCAGGATGGTGTCGACGTCGGGAATCTGTTCCAGGATTTCAAGCCCGACGGTCCCCTGGCCGGCAACGATGTCGACGTCGTCGAAGGGGTGGACGAACACGGCGCCGCTCTCATCCGCGTAGCGCTTCGCTTCGGCGAGGGCCTCGTCGACGTTGTGGCCGTGCAATACCACCTCGGCTCCGTGGCTGCGGGTGGCGGCGAGCTTGGGCAGTGCGACACCCAGCGGCATGTAGATCCGGGCCTTGATGCCCAGGCTCTTGGCGGCAACGGCCACTCCCTGGGCGTGGTTGCCGGCCGAGGCCGCCACGACGCCGCGCTTCTTTTCCGCCGGCGAGAGTTTAGCCATCCGCACATAGGCGCCACGGACTTTGAAGGAACCGGCCCGCTGCAGGTTCTCGCACTTGAGGAAGACCTCACCGCCGACCATGGTGCCGAGGGCGCGGGAGGATTCAACCGGGGTCCGCGTAATAATCCCGTCGAGCAGCTTCTGCGCCTCCAGGACATCGTCCAGCGTGACGGGCAGGCTCTCAAGGGTGTTCACGAACTACTCTCCTTCTTCGGATCTTTCTACGGCCAGCCGTCGGCTCAGGGTGTCGATCCGGCGCCGCTGCCCCGCCCGGAGTCACGGCCGGGGGAACCATCGCCGGGTGCGGCTTCATCGCTGCGGCCGGAGGCGACGCCCGGTCGTCGGGCGTCCCGCTCAGTACTGTCGGCGCCGGACGCAGGGGCAGGGATGCCCTGCTGACCCGCGGTGGCCAGCGCACTTTCATGTTCCCACGTTCTGCCGGCAATGTAGCGAATCGACGAGTTTGCTACGGCGAGGATGGGCACGGAGAACAGCGCTCCGGGAATTCCGGCGAGATAGGAGCCGGCGGCCACGGCCAGGATGACGGCGACCGGGTGCAGCGAGACGGCCTTGCCCATCACCAGCGGCTGCAGGATGTGGCTCTCCAGCTGCTGGACCACCAGGACGATCCCCAGCATCACCAGGGCGTTCACCCAGCCGTTGGCGACGAGGGCCAGCAGGACAGCGACGGAGCCGGTCACGAGGGCACCGACGATCGGGATAAAGGAGCCGAGGAACACCAGCACACCCAGCGGCAGCGCCAGGGGCACACCGATAATCGCCGCGCCCACCCCGATCCCGACCGCGTCCACGAAGGCGACGAACATTTGGATGCGGGCATAGCTGACCATCGATTCCCAGCCCTTGCGGCCGGCCCCGTCCGTCGCAGCGCGGGCCCGCCTGGGCAGCAGCCGCACGAGGAAGGACCAGATCCGCCCTCCTTCCAGCAGGAAGAAGATCAGGATGAACAGCGCCAGGACCATTCCGGCGGCGAAATGCCCGGCAGTGCTGCCGAACGAGAGGGCGCCGCTAAGGATGCTGCTGGAGTTGTTCTGCAGCGCTTCGGTGCCGTCCTTGAGGTACTGGTCGATCTGGGCCGCACTCAGGTGCAGCGGTCCGTCCGCGAGCCAGGCCTGGATTTTCTGGATCCCGGCCAGCGCCTCGCTCCACAGCTCGGCGAAACCCGTTGCGAGCTGACGGCCCACGAGGGCCAGTGCCCCGCCAATCAAGCCGATGAAGCCCAGGACGGTGACGGCGACGGCGAGTCCGTGGGGCACCTGGTCCCGCCGGAGCCAGTTCTTGACCGGTGCCAGCAGCCCGGCCAGCAGCGCGGCGACCATCACGGGAATCAGCAGGAAGCTGACCCGGCTGAGCAGCCAAACGATGACGCCTGCCATCAGGATGATCAGTCCCAGGCGCCAGGACCAGGACGCGGCGATCCGCACGCCGTAGGGGATGTCCTGGTCGATTTCGCGGTCCGTGACGACGCGCGGCGGCGGGGCGGCGGGTGCGGAGGCGCTGGCGGAAGCCGTGGCGCGGGCTCCGGCGGGGTGGTCTCCGGCAGAGTGGTCTCGCGGGGCAAAATCGTCAGCTGGCGTCATAGCCCCATAATTCACCAGCGTCGCCCGGAAAGGAAACCGGCCGTCGTTCACCGCTCCAGGGACGCGCTGATCCCCCACGACATGGCAAAGCGCTCCCCCGGCGGCAGCCAGCGGAGGCCGTCGCCGCTGTTGTAGGCGTTGGCCGGGCCGGTCATCGGCTCGATCGCCACGGCCTTGGTCCGGCCCGGGAACTGCGTGGTGACGAAGACGTGGACGTAGCCGCAGTTCCCGTCCTGCCAGAGGCTCACGCTCCGGCCGTCCGGTGCGGTCAGCGTGTGGCGGGCGATGCCGGCGTCGAACTCCAGGTCCGTATAGGCGGAATCGAGGTCGAGTTCGGCCACCAGCCGCCCGGCGCGGAGGTCGAAGTCGCCGTCCACCGGCGCGGTGCTGCGCGGGATCAGCCGCTCGTCGGTCACCAGCCGGGTCCGGGCGCGGACCGTGACCGTCAGGTCCTCGCTGGGGAGGTCCCCCAGCCGCAGGTAGGGGTGGGCGCCGAGGACGAACGGGGCAGGTTCCTGGGAATCGTTGATCAGCAGCTGCCGGACCACCAGGCCCAGGTCCTCGGCCAGTTCGTAGCGGACCTGGTGCCGCAGCAGGAAGGGGTAGCCGTGCTGCGGGAACACGGCTGCTTCCAGGGTGACCGAGAATTCCGATTCGTCGACTAGTTCATAGGAGGCGTTGCGCAGCAGCCCGTGGCTGGCGTTGTTGCGGGACACCTCGGTAACGTCCAGCTGCTGCTTCTTGCCGTTGAGGTACCAGACGCCATCCTCCACCCGGTTTGCCCACGGAGCCAGGGTGATGCCGGCGGCACCGGGCGAAATCTCGCCGTCCCCGTAGCTTTCCGTCAGCTGCGTGCCGCCGCGGCTGTAAAGCCTCAGCCCGGCGGCCAGTTCGGTGACGACGGCGAGCGCGTCGCCGCGCCGCAGCTCGTACTGCCGGCCCGTGGCATAGCGCCGGGCGGAAGCATCCGGCCCGGAAGCATCCGGCCCGGAAGCATCCGGCCCGGAAGCATCCGGCCCGGAAGCATCCGGCCCGGGAGCGCCCAGCCCGGGACCACCGGGGCCACTGCCCAGGCTGTCGAGGCCGCCGCCGGGGCTGTCGCGGTGCAGGGGGTCGGGGGAAACGGGCGGAGGCAGGTTCATGGTCACCACCGTACCCAGCCGCACGCCGCGGCGTATACCGTGGAGCCATGATCCGCATTTCCCGGCCTGCCGGCGCCGGCGGCCCGGCATGAGCCCCGCGCTCGACGCCCGGCAACTGGCCGCCCGGTTCGAGTCCATCTTCGGCTCGGCGCCGGACGGCGTGTGGCAGGCACCCGGCCGCGTCAACCTGATCGGCGAGCACACCGACTACAACGAGGGCTTCGTGCTGCCGTTTGGGATCGACCGGACAGCACGTGTGGCGGTCCGGCTGCGCCCGGACTCCGCCATCCGGCTGCTGTCGACCTTCGGCAACCAGGGACTGACGACGGCGGACGCCGGATCCCTGGCCAGCGGCACGGCGAGGGGCTGGACCAAGTACCCGCTCGGTGTCCTGTGGGCGCTGCAGCAGCGCGGTCTTCCGGTCCGCGGGCTGGACCTGCTGCTGGACTCGGACGTGCCCCGCGGCGCCGGGCTGGCCTCCTCCCACGCGATCGAATGCGCGGTCATTTCAGCAGTCAACGAACTCACCGGGGCAGGCCTGGAAACGCAGGACATGGTGCTGGCCACCCAGCGCGCGGAAAATGACTTCGTCGGGGCACCCACCGGCATCATGGACCAGTCCGCGTCGCTGCGTGGCGCGGCCGGACACGCCCTCTTCCTGGACTGCCGCGACCAGAGCGTCCGGCTGGTGCCGTTCGACGCCGAAAGCGCCGGATTGGTGATGCTGGTGATTGACACCAGGGTGTCGCATTCCCACGCCGCAGGCGGCTACGCCTCACGGCGCGCCTCCTGCGAACTGGGCGCCCGTCTCCTGGGCGTGACCGCCCTGCGGGACGTTGGGCCCGGCGACCTGGACGCGGCCGGCAGCCGGCTGGACCCGGTGACCTTCCGCCGCGTGCGGCACGTCGTGACGGAAAACGAGCGGGTCCGCCAGACGGTCGGGCTGCTTGAGCGCACCGGCCCGGCGGCGATTGGTCCGCTCCTGGACGCCTCACACGCCTCGATGCGGGACGACTTCGAGATCTCCTGCGTCGAACTGGACCTCGCCGTGGAAACCGCCCGCGCTGCCGGGGCCACCGGGGCCCGGATGACCGGGGGCGGCTTCGGCGGCTCTGCCATCGCACTCGTCCCGGCCGCGGCGGAGCAGTGGGTGCGTGCCGCCGTCGAACGTGCCTTTGCGGAAGCCGGGTACACGGTGCCGGACATCTTCCGCGTCCGGCCCGCGGCGGGTGCGATGCGCCTGTCATAGCCGGAGCGTAGGCTGGCCCCATGTCAGAAGCCGTCATCGTTTCCACTGCCAGAAGCCCGATCGGCCGCGCCTTCAAGGGCTCGCTGAAGGACGAACGGCCCGACGATCTCGCGGCGGCCATGGTGGCTGCGGCGCTGGCCCGGATCCCGTCCTTCGACGCGGCGGACACGGCCGGTCGCGGTCTGGACGACCTTTACCTGGGCTGCGCCGAGCCCAGCGGCGAAGCCGGCTCCAATATGGCCCGGGTGGTCACCGTCCTCGCCGGGCTGGACAACGTCCCGGCCGCCACCATCAACCGGTTCTGCGCGTCCAGCCTGCAGACGCTCCGGATGGCCTTCCACGCCATCAAGGCCGGCGAGGGGCATGCGTTTGTCTCGGCGGGAGTGGAGGCCGTGTCCCGTTACCGCGACTGGGCCGGCGCCGGCGAGACGGACGCGAGCACCCACAATCCCCTTTTCGACGCCGCGCGGCAGCGCACCGCCGCCCGGGCGGCGTCCAATACCCCGTGGACTGACCCTCGGCTGGGCGGCCGGATGCCGGATATCTACATCGCCATGGGCCAGACAGCGGAAAACGTCGCGACCAGTCTCGGGATCAGCCGGGCAGACCAGGACGCCTGGGCGGTGCTGAGCCAAAACCGCAGCGAAGCAGCCATCGCCTCCGGCTTCTATGACCGCGAGATCACCCCCTACACGCGCAGGGACGGGACCGTGGTCGACCGGGACGATTCCCCGCGCGCCGGCGTCACATTCGAGTCGGTGAGCAGCCTGCAGCCGGTGTTCCGGACCGGCGGCACCGTCACGGCCGGCAACGCCTGCCCGCTGAACGACGGGGCGGCCGCCGTCGTCGTGATGAGCGACGCACGGGCCCGCGAACTCGGTCTGGAGCCGCTGGCGCGGATCGTCTCCACCGGCGTCAGCGCCCTCTCCCCCGAACTCATGGGCATGGGTCCGGTCGAAGCGAGCCGCCGGGCCCTGGAGCTGGCCGGGCTGGAGATCGGGGACATCGACCTCGTGGAACTCAACGAAGCCTTCGCGGTCCAGGTCGTCGCCAGCGCCAGGGAACTCGGGATCGACCCGGACAGGCTCAACGTACATGGCGGCGCCATCGCGCTGGGACATCCCTTCGGCATGACCGGAGCCCGGATGACCACGACACTGCTCAACGGCCTTCGGGAACGCGATGCCACCCTGGGCCTGGCGACGCTCTGCGTCGGCGGCGGCCAGGGCATGGCGGTGGTGCTCGAGCGGCTCAGCTGAGCCGCTCCGCCGGGCAGACAAAAGCTGTGGGCCACACAAGAGGAGCCCCGCCTTGCGGCGGGGCTCCTCTTGTTTTTGTTCCTGGCTACCGGCGGTTAGCCGCGGTGTCAGTCGTTGCCGCGGAGGATGGACAGCAGCCGGATGATCTCGACGTAGAGCCACACCAGCGTCACGGTGAGGCCGAACGCCGCGGTCCAGGAGAAGCGCTGCGGGGCGCCCGCTCGGACGCCGGCTTCGATGCTGGTGAAGTCCATGATCAGGGAGAAGGCTGCGAGGCCGATCGCGAGCAGGCCGATGAAGACGCCCAGCGGGATGCCGAAGATCTCCACGCTGGTGCGCAGGCCGAACGGGGAATCAACAGCGCCGGTCCACATCATGACCATGTTGATCAGCGCGAACACGGCGTAGCCGATGATCGCGATCATAAAGAAGCGCATGGCCTTGGGCGTTGCCCGGACCTTGCCGCTCTTGAAGAGCACAAGGGTCACGGCGAAGACGGAGAGCGTGCCGATCACGGCCTGCAGGCCAACGCCCGGGTACATGCCGTCAAGGATCCGCGTCAGTCCGCCGAGGAAAAGACCCTCAAGGGCCGCGTAGGCCAGGATCAGCGCCGGAGAGGGCTGCTTTTTGAACGTGTTGACCAGGGCGAGGACAAATCCGCCCAGGGCGCCGACGATCATCAGCAGATTCGACAGGCCGGGTGCCACCAGGAGGGTGACGGCGGCACCGGCGACGACGGCGGCCAGGCAGGCCGCGGTCTTCATGATGACATCGTCAAAGGTCATGCGTCCCGTGTCGGAGGGTCCGGCGGCCGGCCGGTTGTACATGTCCTGCAGCTGGTCCTGGGTCATTCCCTGCTGGGCAGGGTTCCAGCCGGTCTGCGTCTGACCGAACTGGGGCTGGCCGTAGGTGTTCTGGCCGTACGCCTGCGGGGCAGGCGGTGCCTTGGTTGCTCCACGGAAGTTCTTTCCGTTGAAGACGGGGTTTCCGCCAAGTGCCATAGCTGGTGTCCTCCAAAATAAAGGGCGTGTGTAATGAACTGTTCGTGTCTGTGACAACACGCTACCAATTTCAACACCGGACGGGCAGGGTTAGTTCCCGGAGGGAGCCCGCCGCAACCCAACCGTGACCTCCCGAGGGCGGTCCCGCGGCCCGCACGGTGCGGCCCGGACCGACTGTTTAGGCATACTCCGAAACAACAAAAGTTTTCTTTAGCTCAGGTAAAGCACCGGGCCATCCGGGCTTCACGGTCGTTATCCGATCGCGACGTTCTCCCTGCTCGCGACGGCATTCATTGCCCCCGGCGGCCTGTAACATGGGCCAAACAGGGTGACGGATATCACAAGCACTTCAGCTCCACCGCATCGCACGAGGCACAAAGTCTCGTCACCCTGACCGTTCGCAGTGGTTGCAAGGGCGCAACCCACACCACCCCCATGTGGAGGTTTTCATTTTGAGAAGCACACCGAGAGGCCTGTCGCAGAGACGGCGCGGCAGACTGCTGAAAGCTGTGGGGGCCGTTTTCGCCGCCGTGGCCGCGCTACTGCTGATTGTCGCGCCGGCATCACAGGCCACGAGCCCCTCGCCGACACCATCCCCGTCGGCAACCACGTTCCAGAACAGCATCAGCGGCTTCCTGCGCGGCGACGACCGCGCGCCGATCGCTGACGTCACCATCACGGCCAAGGGCGGCGACTTCACCGGAACCGCCAAGTCCGGCGCCAACGGGTCCTGGACCATCGGGGTTCCCACCCAGGGGACCTACGAGGTCGAGCTGGATGAATCCACGCTTCCGGAGGGCATCAAACTCGCCGACGGCCAGGAAAACCCCCGCCAGGTCACGTTCAGCCAGACCTCCAACCTCTCGGTGATCTTCGCCTTCGGTAAAGGCATCGTCGTCCAGCAACAGGACTTCGGCCAGAACCTGATCAACCGGCTCGTCGCCGGCCTGAGCTTCGGCCTGCTGCTGGCCCTCGCCTCCGTCGGCCTGTCGCTGATCTTCGGAACCACCGGCCTGACGAACTTCGCCCACGGCGAGATGGTGACCCTCGGCGCCGTCCTGGTCTTTGCCTTCAACGCGATGAACCTTCCGTTCTGGCTGGCCATCCTGCTCGCCCTGCTCGGCGGAGGATTATTCGGCTACGTCCAGGACGCCGGGCTGTGGAAGCCGTTGCGGCGCCGCGGAACCGGCCTGGTGCCAATGATGATCGTCAGCATCGGCCTGGCACTGGCCGTCCGCTACGTCATCCAGTTCTTCTTCGGCGGGGCCACCCAGCAGCTGCCCTTCGCTCAAAGCGCGGAGATCCAGCTCGGCCCGATTTCGATCTCCCCCAACAACCTGTGGTCCCTGGTGATCAGTGCGGTGGTTATCGCCGTCCTCGGTGTGGTCCTGCTCAAGACCCGGCTTGGAAAAGCCACCCGCGCGGTGGCCGACAACCCGGCCCTGGCCGCAGCCTCCGGCATCGACGTCGACGGCGTCATCCGGATTGTCTGGGTGACCGGCGGCATGCTCGCCTCCCTCGGCGGCATCCTCTGGGCGTACTACCGGCCCGGCGTCACGTTCGACATGGGTTCGCAGATCCTGCTGCTCATCTTCGCGGGCGTCACCCTGGGTGGCCTCGGCACGGTCTGGGGTGCCTTGATCGGATCCATCATCGTCGGCATCTTCGTGGAGCTGACCACCGTGTTCGGCCTCGCCGCCGACCTTAAGTACGTGGGAGCACTGTTCATCATGATTATTGTCCTTCTGATCCGGCCCCAGGGAATCCTGGGCCGTCGCGAGCGCGTGGGTTAGGAGACAGCCATGGACTTCGGATTCATATTTTCCAGCGCTGCCGGCGAACTGTTCAGCCCGACGACGGCGGCCTACGCCCTCGCCGCGCTCGGCCTGGCGGTTCACTTCGGCTACTCGGGCCTGCTCAACTTCGGCCAGGCCGGCTTCATGGCGGTGGGAGCCTACGGCTTCGCCATCTCCACCCTTACGTTCGGCGTGCCGTTCTTTGTCGGCCTGCTGATCGCTGTGGTCGCCTCGGCCATCTTCGCCCTGCTGCTCGGTATCCCCACCCTCCGGCTGCGGGCCGACTACCTGGCCATCGTGACCATCGCGGCGGCCGAAATCGTCCGCTATGTCGTCACCACGAACCAGCTCACCGCGGTCACCGGCTCCGCCAACGGCCTGGCCGCCTTCGAAGGCGGGTTCTATGCGATGAACCCGTTCCCCGAGGGCTCCTACCTGGGCATGAACAACCGCGACTTCTTCATCCGAGTGGTCGGCTGGAGCCTGGTCGCCGTCTGCTGCCTGCTGGTGTGGCTGCTGATGCGGAGCCCGTGGGGCCGCGTGCTGAAGGGCATCCGCGAGGACGAAAACGCCGTCCGCTCACTGGGCAAGAACGTGTACGCCTACAAGATGCAGGCGCTCATTATCGGCGGTGTGCTCGGCGCCCTCGCGGGCATGATCTTCACCCTCCCGCGCGGCGCGGTACAGCCGGCCAACTACGGCACGGAACTGACGTTCTTCCTCTACACCTGCCTGCTGCTCGGCGGCCTGGGCACGGTGCTCGGACCCGTCATCGGCGCCATGATCTTCTGGGTCGTACTGTCCCTCACGCAGGGAATCCTTTACGGACTCATTGAATCCGGCACCATCACCTGGCTGAACACGGTCCAGGCCGGTCAGCTGCGTTACATCCTGGTGGGCGTCGCACTGATGCTGCTGATGATCTTCAGGCCCCAGGGCGTCTTCGGAAACAAGAAGGAGTTGGCGTTCGCATGAGCACGCAGAGCGAAGAACCCCGCGCATCGGAAGAAATTAACTTCATGACGGACACGCGTCCGATCGCCGTCGGCGATGCCGTTCCCGGCTGCAAGAAGCGCGATCCGATCGTGGTGGCGGAGAACGTCACCCGCAGCTTCGGCGGCATCAACGCCGTCGACGTCGAGTACCTCGAAATCCCGCGGCACAAGATCACCGCGCTGATCGGTCCCAACGGCGCCGGCAAGACGACCCTGTTCAATCTGCTCACCGGTTTCGATACTCCGAACTCGGGCAAATGGCAGTTTGAAGGCAACTCCCTGGCCGGGGTCTCCTCGTACAAGGTCGCCCGGATGGGCATGGTCCGCACCTTCCAGCTGACCAAGGTCATGGGCAAGCTCACTGTGATGGAGAACATGCGCCTCGGCGCCTCCCAGCAGTCCGGCGAGCGGTTGTCCAAGGCCCTGTTCAAGGGAATCTGGGGCGGCCAGGAAAAGAAAATCACAGCGGAAGCGGACGTGCTGCTCGAGAAGTTCAAGCTGGACGCCAAAAAGGACGATTATGCGGCGTCCCTGTCCGGCGGCCAGCGCAAGCTGCTGGAGATGGCACGCTCCCTGATGGTCCGGCCCAAGCTGGTCATGCTCGACGAGCCGATGGCAGGGGTGAACCCGGCACTGACGCAGTCACTGCTGGACCACATCAAGAACCTCAAGGCGGAGGGCATGACCGTGCTGTTCGTTGAACACGACATGCACATGGTCCGGCATATCGCCGACTGGGTAGTGGTTATGGCCGAGGGCAAGATCGTGGCCGAAGGCCCGCCCGCCGACGTCATGAAGAACCCGGCCGTGATCGATGCCTACCTCGGCGCCCACCACGACGTGGATCTCGGCGACTCGGAAGGCATCAAGGAGCTCGCCGCCGAACTGGTCGCCGACGAGGAATCGATTGTCGGCACCGATAACGCCGGCATCATCTCACTCGACGTCGTCGCGGCGGAAGCGCAGGAGCCTACGGGCCCGGACAGCACCGGTCCGGCGCGCGGCCGGCGCAGCGCCGAGGAGCCGACCCGCGGCGAGCAGCCGCCCACCACTGCGAAGGACACAGAATGAGCGCCCCCAGCGCGGCAGCAGCCGCAAAGCCCGTCCACGACGAGGATTCGGTCGTCAAGGTCACCGACCTGGTGGCCGGCTACATCCCGGGCGTCAACATCCTTAACGGCTGTAGCATCGAGGCCCGCAAGGGTGAGCTCATTGGCATCATCGGCCCCAACGGCGCCGGCAAATCCACGCTGCTGAAGGCCATGTTCGGGCTGGTCAAGGTCCACTCCGGCTCCGTCGTGGTCCGCGGCCAGGACATCACCGGGCTCAAGGCCAACAAGCTGGTCAGCAAGGGTGTGGGCTTCGTCCCGCAGAACAACAATGTGTTCGCGGCGCTGACCATCGAGGAGAACCTCCAGATGGGCATGTTCCAGCGGCCGAAGGACTTCGCCGAGCGCTTCGACTTCGTGACGGGCCTGTTCCCCGAGCTCGGCAAGCGGCGCGCCCAGCGGGCGGGGTCGCTCTCCGGCGGCGAACGCCAGATGGTCGCGATGGGGCGGGCCCTGATGATGGATCCGGCCGTGCTGCTGCTCGACGAGCCCTCCGCAGGCCTCTCCCCTGTCAAGCAGGATGAGACCTTCCTCCGGGTCCACGAGATCAACCGCGCCGGCGTTTCGGTCATCATGGTGGAGCAGAACGCCCGCCGCTGCCTGCAGATCTGTGACCGCGGCTATGTCCTGGACCAGGGCAAGGACGCGTACACCGGCACGGGCCGGGAGCTTATGAAGGACCCCAAGGTCATCCAGCTCTACCTGGGCACCCTCGCCGACACCGTCGAATAGGTCGCCGGCAGCCCGGCTGCAGCAGAAGGGCCGCCACCAGCCGGTGGCGGCCCTTCTGCGTGCCCGGCGTGTACCGCAGGGGTTCGCGGCTCCTCCCCGGCTCCCCCAGCCCCTCCCTGACCCCAGACTCGCGGGCTCCAGGGTTTCCCGGGTTCCTCATCCCGATGCGACGTCCCGGCGTCACGCGGTGCAGACTTTTGGCCGGGCTGCCTGGATGCAGCGCCGGGTTCCCGGCGGTCGGACGCCCCTCCGAGGACCGAAAGCCTGCCGTGCGTGACGCCTGCGTCCCGCCGGACTTCATTCAACCGCACACAGAGGACCCCGGCAGAGGCCCCGCACGCAGAAGGCCCCCGTCCGGTGCGGACGGGGGCCTCTGTGGCTAGGGAAGGGCGAGCTTAGAGCTTGCCGAACTCTTCCTTGGATGCCTTGTAGGTGTTGTCATCCTGGAACTCGTAGATGCCGACGTAGGCCTCGGTCGGATCACCGGCGTCGGAGAACGTTACGGGACCGGACTGGCCGTCGTAGTCGATGTCCTTGCCGTTGCGGAGCAGGGTGACGCAGGACGGGAAGTCGCTGCACTTTTCGCCGACCTCGGAGACTGCCTTCAGCTGCGCTGCGATGTCGGTGCCCTTGGTGCTCTTGGCGGCCTCGGCGGCCAGGGCGATCAGGTTCGCGGCGTCGTAGGACTCGCCGGAGTAGCTGTAGTCCTTCAGGGCGGGGTCGATGGCCAGCAGCTTCTTCTTGAAGTCATCCTTGGCGAAGGTGCCCGGGATGGTGCCCTGGGCGCCCTTCAGGGTGCCTGCTTGGAAGTCCTTGCTGTAGTCGGCCATGTTGCCGTCCACGAGGAACATCTGGGTGGGCTTGACGCCCTTGCCCGTCATCAGCGGAACGATGCTCTTGGCCTCGTCGAAGGTGATCAGCGCGATGGCATCCGGCTTCGCGGCGATGACCTTGTCAACCTGGCTGCTGAACTGGGAATCGCCGGTGTTGAAGAGCTCCTCCGCCACGACCTTTCCGCCTGCAGCCTCAAACGCAGCCTTCACGTTCTTCGCAAGGCCGATACCGTAGGCGTCGTTCAGTACGATCATGCCCACGGTCTGGGCACCACAGGTGGCCATGTAGTTGCCGAGGACCTTGCCCTGGAGCACGTCCGAGGGGGCGGTGCGCCAGTAGAGGCCCTTGTCATCCCAGTCGGTGAAGTCCGGCGAGGTGTTGGCCGGGGAGAACTGGATAACGCCCGCACCGGTGATCTGGTTGATCACGGTCTTGGAGACGCCCGAGGAGGCGGCGCCAATGACGGCGCTGACGCCTGAGCCAAGCAGAGCGGTGGTGGACTGCGTGGCAATGTCGGTCTTGGTGTCGCCGGAGTCACGGTGGATAACCTCTACCGGCTTGCCGAGCACACCGCCGGCGTCGTTGATTTCCTTGAGACCAAGGTTGACACCGGCGATTTCGGGCGGGCCGAGGAAGGCCAGCGACCCGGTGGTCGGCAGCAGCGAGCCGATCTTCAGCGGGGTGTCAGTGGTTGTGGTGGACGCCGGAATCGGACCGGTGTTGGTCGCGGCCGAGGTGCCAGCGCCAGCTCCGGCGCTCGGTGCCGGGCAGGCGATGCCTGCGGCGTTGGCCGTGGCGGACCCGGATGTCGCCGTCGGGGTGGACGAGCCACCACAAGCCGTAGCCAGAAGGGCGACGCCGATGCTAAGCGCGGTTAGCTTAGCGATGCGGGGTGCCACCTGGGGGAGTGAAGTCATTTACAATCTCCTCGATCTAAAGGTGCGAACGGCCTTTGATGCGAAAGATCAGGTGTTCCTGATTTACCCTTCAAGCTAGTGCACATCCGGCCCGATCCAAAGTGACTACGGTCACATCCTTATAACACTCGTTGCATAGAGGAAATCTGCCCGTCTGACCGGCGGTCGCCAAAAAGTGTGCCCCAGGTGGGACTCGAACCCACAACACGCGGATTTTAAGTCCGCTGCCTCTGCCAATTGGGCTACTGGGGCGCCCGGTCCATGGTATCCCGTCGGGACCCGGGCTATGCGCCGCCGAAGGGCCCGGCGTAGCGGAAGGTTCCGCTCACGCCACCGGGCCAGACGGCCAGCGGAAGCAGCTGGAAGTGTGCGCCCCAGGCCGGGTCGGGGGCGTCCACGCCGAGGGACGTCGACGTCACGAAGCCGAAGCGTGAGTAGTACTCCGGGTCGCCCAGCAGCGCGATGCCGCGCTCCCCCTCGGTGTTGGCCCGGGCGATCGTTTCCTTCATCAGCGCGCTACCGATGCCGTGGCGCTGCAGGCGCGGCATCACGCCGATCGGTCCGAGGCCCAGGAGCTCCAGCTCCCCCACCCGCCCGCGGGTGCTTATCACGTGCCCGACGATTTCCCCGTCGAGTTCCGCGACGATGCTGAACTCCGGCAGGTATTCCTCACAGTCGAAGAGCGCAGCCAGGAGCGGCACCTCTTCGGGTTCGCCGTCGACGGGGTGGCCGGTGACCGGGGAGACGGCGAAGGCCGCGGCGGTGAGGGACAGAATGGCGGGCCGGTCCGCGGGCTGTTCACTGCGCAGCACCAGCTCCGGGGCGGGCTTGTGCTCCCCGTGCGCCGCGACGAGTTCGTGCAGAACCTCGAGGGCCCGGTCAGCGTCCGCGACCGGGACCACCAGGTGATCATGATGGAAGCCGGCGAGGACGTTGCAGCTGATCTTGGCTTCGGCGAGGGCGGCGCTGACGGCCGCGGTCAGGCCGACGGCCTCAAGCGGGGAGTGCACCTGGAGGGTGATCCAGGCGCCGACGAAGTCGTAGCCCAGTCCGAGGGTGTCGGCTTCGGCCCGCGGCAGCACGACCGTCAGCCCCTCGGCTTCGCGGACGGCAGCGGCGATGGCACCGGTCAATGGCCGGCCGTCCGGCCAGGGCACGTAGACGAACTCGCCAGCGCGGATTTCCGGGTGCATCGTGGCCAGCAGGGTGTGGAGGTCCTTTTCAGCGGTCATCCTGCCAGTCTAGGTCCGGACCCTCGCCGGGCCCGGGAAGCCGGATTAACGCAGACGGCGGCCGCTCCCCCGCAGGGGAACGGCCGCCGTCGACTGCTGCAGGCTACTTGGCGTCAGCCGGCACGGCCTGCTTGCCTGCCGCCGGGCTGGGCTCCCCTGCGAGCTTCCCGGCCTCGGCAGCCGCGGGTGCCGCGGGTGCCGCGGGGGCCACCGGCGCCACGGCCGGCTTCGGCGCCGGCGTGGCGGCGGCCACGAAGGCACCGCGGGGGTCATCCAGATCGATCAGCTGCGTGGTGTCGCGGCCCATAAAGAAGGACAGGATCCAGCCGAAGATGACCCGGATCTTGCGCTCCACGGTCGGCATGGCCAGGCCGTGGTAGCCACGGTGTGCCAGCCAGGCCAGCGGGCCCTTGAGGCCGATGCGGCCCACCAGGCTGATGTTGGCCACACCCTTCCACTCGCCGAAACCGGCGACGGCACCCAGGTTCTTGTGCTTGTAGTCCTTCAGCGGCTTCTCCCAGCGGGAGGCCCAGAGGTTCTTGGCGAGCCGCTTGGCCTGGCGCAGCGCGTGCTGGGCGTTCGGGACGCAGGTGCCGTCCGGCAGTCCGCTGCCCGTGAGGTCAGGAACGGCCGCAACGTCGCCGGCAGCCCAGGCGTTCTCGATGATGCCTTCGTCGCCGGCGATGCGCAGGTCGGCGAGGACCCGGACACGACCGCGCGGTTCGATCGGGAAATCGGTGGAACGGACCATCGGGTTGGCCTGCACACCGGCAGTCCAGACCAGGGTGTCGGCCTCAAATTCCTGGGCCGGGGTCTTGTCCGGAAGGTTGATGAGCTTCAGGGAGCCCTCGGCGCTGTCCAGCGAGGTGTTGAGCAGGACCTCGATGCCGCGGCTGCGCAGGTGCTCGACGACCCACTCGGCCTGGCTGGCGGTGACCTCGGGCATGATGCGGCCCATGGCCTCAACCAGGACGAAGCGCACTTCCTCCTGCTGGACGCGGGGGTTGTTCCTGACCGCGGCGCGGGCGAGGTCTTCCATTTCGGTGATGCACTCGATGCCGGCGAAGCCGCCGCCGACGACCACGAAGGTCAGGGCGCGGGCGCGTTCGGCCGGATCCGTCATAAGCGAGCCGAGTTCGATCCGGTCGAGGACCTTATTGCGCAGGGCTACGGCTTCCTCGATGGTCTTGAGTCCGATGCCCTTGTCCGCGAGTCCCTTGATCGGGAAGGTCCGGGTGATCGCGCCGGCGGCCACCACGACGTCGAAATAGGGAACCTCGAAGTTGGCTCCGCCGTCGGCGGGGGCAACCACGGCGGTGCGGTTTTCGTGGTCGATCGAGGTAACGCGCCCCTGGATCAGTTCGGTCTGCTTGAGGTGCTGGCGGTGCGAGACGACGGCGTGGCGTGCCTCGATGTTGCCGCCGGCAACTTCGGGAAGGAAGGGCTGGTAAGTCATGTAGGGCAGGGGATCAACGACCGTGACGATGCCGCCGGCCTTCGCGATCTTCTTCTGCAGTTTGAGGGCTACGTACAGGCCGACGTAGCCGCCGCCGACGACGAGTACCCTGGGACGGTCCTGGAGCTGAGGGGAGGATGCCATTCCCCAAGAATACCGTAGTTTGTGAAAAACTTCACTAACTATGGTTTCCCGGTGGAAGCCACCGAATCCAGCGCTCCGGAGTCCGGGTTTGCGGGTCCGTAGGGGCCGTCCGGGGAGGGCGTCCGCGCGGCGCGGCGGAGCTGGAAGATCGCGGCGCCGAGGATGCAGAGGAACAGGCCGCCGAAGCCCAGCACCACCAGGGCCGGAACGGCGCCGTCGAGCTCGGACGGCGGCACCGCGACCGGGACGGTGGCTTCCGGAAGGGTCGGCACGGCGCTGGAGGGGGTCGCTGCGACGGCGGCGGGAGACGTGGCCAGGCTGCCCCGCCGGTGGACCCTGATCCAGTCGGAAATGGAACCCAGCGGGTTGGTCCGGGTTTCGGCCACGTCAGCCTTGAGCGCGGCTTCGGCGTCGAGCATCCCGAAGCCGTAGAGCGGGTCCTTCCCCGGAGCGCCGGCGTCCTTCGCGGTACTGACGATTCTGTTGATGACCTGGCTCGCCGTCATCTCCGGCCATTTGGAGCGGATCAGCGCCGCCACGCCGGCCACGATCGGCGTGGCGCCCGACGTGCCGGCCCAGTCCGCGTAGCCGCCGCCGGGCAACCCGCCGATCAGGTTCTCCGCCGGGGCCGCGACGCCGATGCTGATGCCCTGGGAGGAGGAATCGATGCTGGCGGTTCCCTTGCGGTCCAGCCCGGCGACTGTCAGCACTCCGGGGATGGTGGCCGGGGCCCCGACCTGGACGTTGCCTCCCCCGCGGTTGCCTGCGGCGGCGACGATCACGACGTCCTTCTGTTCGGCGTAGAGGAAGGCAGCGTCCCAGCTCTGCGGCCATTCCGGCGAGGTGCTGCCCAGCGAGATGTTGATGACGCTGGCTCCGTTGTCGACGGCCCAGCGGACGGCCTGCGGTATCTGGTCCTGGTCGGTCTTGCCACCGGGGTTAGCCGATCCAAGCCAGGTGGAGACGGACAGCAGTTGCGCTTCGGGTGCCACCCCGATGATCCCGTCCGGCGCAACGGACGGCCCGGCGCCTGGCGTGGGCGTGGGCGAGGCCGTCGCATCGGCGGGCTGGTGGCCGCGGCCTGCCAGTATGGTGGCGACGAGGGTTCCGTGCTCGGGCTTCGCCCCGATGCTCTTCTGGCCGTCCGGGGTGCCGGCGCCGGAGACGTCGACTCCGCCGGTCAGCACTCCGGCCAGGTCGGGGTGTTTGCCGTCCACGCCGCTGTCGATGACGGCGACCTTGACATTGGCGCCCTTCGACACTTCCCAGGCCTTGGTGATGCCGGATTCGGCAAGCCAGTATTGCTTGTCCCGCCATTCGTCGGCGTGCGCTGCCGGGGCGGCGGTCAGGCCGGCCGCCAGGGTGCTGCCCGCTAGGGCCAAGGCCATCAACGCCGAGGCGGTCCGGCGGCGCCGGGCTGTTGCTCTGGTCATTCGGGTCCTATCGGCGGGGCACCAAGGGTGCTGCGGAAACGGGGCGTGCTGCGGATACGGGGCGTGCTGCGGATTCGGTGGCGCTGCGGAACGCCGGGAGGGATCCGGGCAGGGATTTCCCGCAACGGGAGCCGTCCGGCGGGGTCCGGCGGACACCCGGTCCAGGCGGCCTGCGGCCTAGCTGATACTCAGGGCAATTCCGTCAAGAATATCGTGTTCGCTGGTCACTGCCGTCGTGATCCTGCCGCCGGTGGCCGCGGCGAGCCGTTCCAGGACCCGGCGCCAGACGAGGGCGCCGGCCCCGATCACGTCCACCCGGCCCGGGTGCATGTACGGCAGGGCGGCGCGTTCCGCATGGGACATCGCCAGCAGCTCGGAGCAGGCACGGCGCACGGCCTCCAGCGACAGTTCGGTGCCGTGGATTGCTGCGGCGGAGTACCCGGGCAAGCGCAGGGCGTGGGCTGTGATGGTGGTGATGGAACCGGCCACCCCGACGACGGCGGCGCTGCGGTCCAGCGGGACGGTCAGTGCCGCCGTGTCGATGGCCGCGTCGACGTCGGCCTCCGCGGCGGCGATCTGTTCGGCTGTCGGCGGGTCGCTGACGAGGTGGCGTTCGGTCATCCGGACGCAGCCGACGTCGACGGACCTGGCGGCGATGACGCCGTCGGCGTTGCCCAGGACAAACTCGGTGCTGCCGCCGCCGAGGTCGACCACGAGGACCGGGTCCTCGCCGCGGGAGGGCAGCACGCTGCTGGCGCCGGCGAAGGACAGTGCGGCTTCCTCGTCCCCGGTGATGACTTCGGGTTCGACGCCGAGGAGCTCGCGGATGCCGTCGACGAAGACCTGCCGGTTGCGGGCGTCGCGGGTGGCTGAGGTCGCGACGAAGCGCACCTTGGTGGCGCCGTGCTGGCGGATCTGGCCGGCGTAGTCAGCGGCGGCTGCGAAGGTCCGGTCCAGCGCCTCCCGGGCGAGTTCGCCGGTGGCGTCCACGCCCTGGCCAAGCCGGACCACCCGCATTTCGCGCACGACGTCGCTCAGCCGGGGGGCTGCGCCGTCCACGTCCACATCGGCGATCAGCAGGCGGATCGAGTTGGTGCCGCAGTCGACGGCGGCCACGCGGGTCACTGGCTGGCCCCGCTGGAGTGGCCGGGTTCAACGGTGCCGCCGGGTGCAACCGTGCCGCCGGGGCCATCGGTGCGTGTCTTCCGGACCGGGGCGGGCCGGCCCACGATCTCGGGTAGTCCCTGCGGGCCGTGCCGGCTGAGGTCCTGTGACGGGGTCTCCCCGCCGGTATCCCACGCGCCGTCGCAGTAGCAACGGTCGGTGGTCCACCATTCGCCGATGGCCGTGATGGCCTCGTCGCCGAGCGGGTTCACGCCGGGGCCGGCGGCGAGCGAATGGCCCACCAGGACGTGCAGGCATTTGACGCGGGTGGGCATGCCGCCGGCGGAGATACCGTCGATTTCGGGCACCGCTCCGATCCCGGACCGGGCTCCAATTTCCGCACGGGAGGCCAGGTACGCCTCGTGGGCGCCGCGGTAGGCCGCCGCCAGCGCCGGGTCTGCTCCGAGCCGCTCGTTCATCTCGTTCATCAGGCCCGCGGCTTCAAGCCGCGACACGGCCGAGGTGATGACCGGGTGCGTCAGGTAATAGGTCGTGGGGAAGGGTGTGCCGTTGCTCAGTCGCGGAGAGGTGGCCGCCACCAGCGGGTTTCCGCAGACGCAGCGGGCAGGGATTTCGACGACGTCGCGCACCGGACGTCCCAGTTGCCGGCTCAGGACATCGAGGTCGCGGGGCGAGGGCCGGCGGGATTCCTCGGCGGCGCCGGCCGTCTCCAGTGCTCCCGGATTCAGTGCGTTGGCGTTCACTGCTGCGGGATTCACTGCGGTCGCATCCACTGCCGTGGGCGTCTTGTCCACTCGGTTCTCGTCCACCGGGGCGGCACCTTCCTGCCCTGTCTGGCTTGTCCAACGGACAATCCTGCGGCGGGCGCCGCGTCTTAGTCTGTTGCCGAGCGCCGGATGGAGTCCCAGAGGGAGTCCACCCAGGGCAGGTCGGCGGGGTCTTGTTGTGATCCTGCACCGGCCGCGCCACTGGACGTTCCGGCCGGCAGATCGCTGCCGAAGACCCAGTAGCCCGTTTCTCCGGGCATAACCATGTTAATGCGGTCGCGGGCCTGCTGCTTCACGTAGTTGGGATCCTGCCAGCGGGAGACCTGGCGCCTCAGGTCGCCTTGCTGGTCCTGTTTGGCCGAGATGTCCGCCTCAAGCGCGGCAATCTCGGCGTTCTTTTCGAAGAAAATCTTGACCGTGGGCGCCAGCATGATGGTGATGGCAATCATGACGACGAATAGCGCCAGCGTGCGGCCGGAAAACGCCTTGGCGGGAACCGGGTCGAGGTTTTCGTCCCCCGCAGCGGTGCTGGTGCCGCCCGGTGTGGCGGTGCCTGACTTCGCGGTGCCCGACGGGGCGGTACCCGACTTGGCTGTGCCTGGCTTCAACAAACCCGACTTGGCCGTGCCGGGCTTCGACGTGCCTGAATTCGCTGACGCGGGTTTCGCAGCGCCCGGGCGGGACGCAACAGTGTGGGGCTGGGCGGCGTGGGGCATGGCCGGCGAAGGGGCATGGCGGGAACCGCCGAAATCAGCCTGGATGACATCGCCGCCGTCGCCGGTTTCCGGAAACTTCGAGGCCGCAGGCGTGGCCCGGGGAACCTTGGGTCGGCGGGTGGCCATCTCACTCCTGTAATGCCAGGTCCGCACCCGGCTGGCTTGCTGCGATCAGTGCTGATTCCCGTGGCCTGGGCCGGGCACCGGCACGGAGCCGGCTGTGCGGCGCCGCACGGGCGCCAAAAAAGGAACCGGCGGCCATGGTCTTTCAACCATAGCCACCGGTTTCGGGTTCCTGCGGTTACTAGCCCTTGAAACGCGGGAAAGCGCTCCGGCCGGCGTAGCGTGCGGCGTCGTCGAGTTCCTCTTCGATGCGCAGCAGCTGGTTGTACTTGGCAACGCGTTCGGAGCGGGCCGGGGCGCCGGTCTTGATCTGGCCGGCGTTGGTGGCCACGGCGATGTCAGCGATCGTGGTGTCCTCGGTCTCGCCGGAGCGGTGCGAGGTAATGGTGGTGTAACCCGCGCGCTGGGCGAGGGAGACGGCATCCAGGGTTTCGGTCAGCGAACCGATCTGGTTGACCTTCACGAGCAGCGAGTTGGCGGTCTTCGAATCGATGCCGGTCTGCAGGCGCTCCGGGTTGGTGACGAAGAGATCGTCACCGACAATCTGGACCTTGTCGCCGATGGCGTCGGTGAGGGTCTTCCAGCCCTCCCAGTCGTTTTCGTCCAGCGGGTCCTCGATGGACACCAGCGGGTAGTCGGCGACGAGCTCGGCGTAGTACGCACTCATCTCGGCGGAGCTGAGCGACTTGCCTTCGAACTGGTAGCCGCCGTCCTTGAAGAACTCGGAGGAGGCGACGTCCAGGGCGAGGGCGATGTCCTTGCCCGGGGTGTAGCCGGCGTTCCGGATGGCTTCCTGGATGAGGTCCAGGGCTGCGCGGTTGGACGGCAGGTTCGGCGCGAAGCCGCCTTCGTCGCCGAGGCCGGTGGAGAGGCCCTTGGCCTGCAGCACTGCCTTGAGCGCGTGGTAGACCTCGACGCCCCAGCGCAGGCCTTCGGAGAAGGTCTCTGCTCCCAGCGGGACAACCATGAATTCCTGGATGTCGACGTCGGAGTCGGCGTGCGAGCCGCCGTTGAGGATGTTCATCAGCGGCACGGGCAGGACGTGGGCGTTCGGTCCGCCCAGGTACTTGTACAGCGGCAGGTCCGCGGAGGCAGCGGCTGCGTTGGCGACGGCCAGGGACACGCCCAGGATCGCGTTGGCGCCGAGCTTGCTCTTGTTGGCGGTGCCGTCCAGGTCGATCATCGCCTGGTCGATGCTGCGCTGGTCCGTCGCGTCGAAACCGATCAGGGCCGGGGCGATCTGGTCGATGACCGCGTCGACGGCCTTCTGGACGCCTTTGCCCAGGTAGCGGCCCTTGTCGCCGTCGCGGAGTTCGACGGCTTCGTGCTCGCCGGTGGAGGCGCCGGACGGAACTGCTGCGCGGCCGATCTGGCCGTCCGAGAGCAGGACTTCAACTTCTACGGTGGGGTTGCCACGGGAATCGAGGATCTCGCGGGCGTGGATGGCATCGATGAGCGCCATGGGTAGGCTCCTTTGGGTGAAGCGATTTGCTGGGAATCTGATGGGAAATCAGGCTGGGATCTTGCTGACAAACCGACGTCCCCGTCGCGACCCAGCCTAGTCCAGAGTGGGATAAGTTACAGAAATCCATCCAGTACCCGGACGTCATTTTGGCGGATTAGGGGGACGACGTCGGCTGCTGGCCCGTCTGGAATCGGCGGTTGGCGCCGCGCAGGGCTCGTTCGGCGTCGAGCCCCCGGGCCCTCGCGGCGGCGGCGACGGCGAAGAGCAAGTCCCCGAGGTCCTGTTCCGAGGCCGGAATGTCGACCGGATCCACGGACGCCGGAAGACCCGCGCGTTCGGCGCGGTCCAGGAGCTTTTGGGCCCGGGCCAACGCGGGAAGGGCTTCCGGGACGCCGCCGAGGGCTCCCAGCCGGGAAGGATCAGCGCGGGAGGGTTCAGCGCCGGCGGCCGGGGACCCGGAATGCAGGACCTGCTCCGAGCGCTTGACGGCGTCCCATTTCTGCACGATTTCCTCCACCGTCGCCGGAAAGGACTCCTGCAGGGACCCGTCGGGGCGGAACACGTGCGGGTTGCGCCGGATCATTTTGGCGCTGAGGCCGCGGGCGACGTCGTCGAGGTTGAAGGCGCTGCGCTCCTGGGCGAGCCGGGCGTGCAGGACCACCTGGAGCAGGACATCGCCCAGTTCGGCCTTCAGCTCGGCGTCGCCGCCGTCGGTCTCGATGGTCTCCGCGACCTCAAAAGCCTCCTCAAGGAGGTACTCCACGAGGGATTCATGGGTGAGGGCCGCCATCCAGGGGCAGTGGGCGCGCAGGTCGGCAATCACACCGACCAGCGCGCCCAGCGCATTGGAGTCCTCGTTAGCCAAGGTCGGCGTAAGCCTCGTTGATGTATTCGACGAGGGCTTCCTTCTCCTCAAGCGGGAGGAAGGCGGCCTCGGCGGCGTTCAGCGTCAGCTCCAGCAGGTCGTCGAGGTCGTAGTCGAACGTCTCGACCAGCAGTTCGAACTCGTCCGTGAGGGTCACGCCGCTCATCAGCCGGTTGTCCGTGTTGATGGTGACGTTGAAGCCGAGCTGGTAGAGCATGTCCAGCGGGTGGCTCTCGATTCCCTCGCCGAAGCCGGCGACGGCGCCGGTCTGCAGGTTGGAGGACGGGCAGATTTCCAGGGCGATGCCGCGGTCGCGGACCCAGCTGGCCAGCTCGCCGAGCGTCACCATGCCGATGTTGTCGTCGTTCTCGCCGCCGTCGGCGTCTTCGTCATCCTCGAATTCAACGGTGACGTCCTCGGCGATCCGGACGCCGTGGCCCAGCCGCAGGGCCCGGCCGTCGACCAGGGCCGACTGGATGCTTTCGAGCCCGGCGGCTTCCCCGGCGTGGACGGTGGCCGGGAAGTTGTGCTGGGCCAGGTAGGTGAAGGCGTCCTTGAAACGGGACGGCAGGAAGCCGTCCTCCGCGCCGGCGATGTCGAAGCCGACGGCGCCGTTGTTGCGGTGCCGGACTGCCAGTTCGGCGATTTCCTGGCCGCGGTCGGCGTGGCGCATTGCGGTGATCAGCTGGCCGACCTGGATCTCGCGGCCGGTCTCGGCGACGGCGTCGACGCCGGCCTCGAGGCCCGCCTGGACGGCCTCGACGGTTTCGTCCAGGCTCAGGCCCTGCTGGAGGTGCTGTTCGGGGGCCCAGCGGACCTCGCCGTAGACCACACCGTCGTCGGCGAGGTCTTCGACGAATTCCTTGGCGACGCGGAAGAGGCCTTCCTTGGTCTGCATCACGGCGATGGTGTGGTCGAAGGTTTCGAGGTAGCGGACCAGCGAGCCGGAGTCGGCGGATTCGCGGAACCACTCCCCCAGCGCGACGGGGTCGGTGGAGGGCAGGGTGTGTCCGGCTGCCTCCGCAAGTTCAATAATGGTGGCCGGACGGAGTCCGCCGTCCAGGTGGTCGTGAAGGGAAACCTTGGGGAGGCCCTTCAGGTCGAATTCGAGGTCAGAGGCAGCGTCAAGGATTATCTCAGTCACGTTCCAACCTTAGGGTCGGGGGCCCTGCAATGCCAGCCGGTCGGCCGGCGGACTCGGAGGGCGGCGCATGGCGCGGAACCTGGCGTGGAATCTTGCGGTCCGGCGGTGCATTCCCGACGGCGGGATCAGGCTTCGACGTCGGCCGGCGCGGCAAACGGTCCGGGCCCCGATGCGGTGCCGGAGACCTGAAGATTGGTGGTGCCGCCGCCAGCGGGCGTGGCTGGGTTGTGCGCGGTCTTGGCTTCGGCTGCCATGGTTGCGGCCCGGCTGGCCGCGGCGGCCATCGTTTCGGCCCGGCTGGTCGCGGCGGCAGCGCCCCTGGTGTCGCGCCAGCGGTGCAGCCAGGTCAGCAGGTGGTCGATCACGATGCCCAGCACGATGGCGAAGGCGATCGCGATGCCGACCCCGAGCAGCGGGTGTTCGTGCACCCAGTTGCCGGCGATGATGCCGACTCCGGCCGAATAGGCGACCCAGGTGACGGAGGCGAAGAAGTCCAGGATGATGAAGCGGCGGCGCGGGTAGGCGGTGGTGCCGGCGATCCAGTTGACGGCAACGCGGCCCACCGGGATGTAGCGGGCGGTGAAGATGAGCATGGCGCCGCGCTTATCGAGTTCATAGCGAGCCCAGTTCAGGGCGCGCTGGACCTTGGGTTTGCGCATCCAGCGGAAGCGTTCGACGCCGACATGACGGCCCAGCAGATAGGCCATGTTGTCACCGGCGATGGCACCGACAGCGGCTGCCGCCATCACGAACCACATGTTCGGCTCGCCCGAAGTGACGGACAGGGCACCGAGGGCAACAATCAGGGTTTCGCTGGGCAGAATCGGCACGAACCCGTCGATGAAGCAGAAGATGGTGAGGATTGGATAAATCCACCACTGCCCCGCGGCATGGAGTATAGCCTCATTGATAAATTCCACGCGGGGGATGCTCCTAGGAGAAGTGACGAAAGCGCTCTTCAGTGTCCCACGGCCGGTAGGGTTGCGCTATGTTCCGTCCGGATAATTCTCCCGTTTCCGGTCCGTGTCGTTTCAGGACTCCGCTGGCGGAACGGGTTGTCCGGCGTCGTCGGGAAGCGGCCCGCGCAGCCTGCTGATGATCAGGTCCACCAGGATGCCCAGGCCGATCGCACAGATAATGGCGACGATGACGCCCAGCAGATGGTTCTCTTCAAACCATTGGCCGAAGAACAGGCCGATCGCGACGGAATAGGCCCCCCACAGCGCCGCCGAGAGCACTGTCAGCCCGACGAAACGTGACCGCGGGAAGTGCGTGGCGCCGGCCGTCAGATTGACCGCCACCCGGCCGATCGGCACGAACCGCGCGACAAGGATCAGCGAGGCCGGACGTTTCCGCAGCTCCTTGCCCGCCCAGCGGAAAGCCCGCTGCATCCGGGCGCCGCGCATCCAGGCCCAGCGCTGCGTCCCGGTGCCGCGGCCGATGAGGTAAGCGATATTGTCGCCGAGAAAGGCGCCCGCCGCGGCGACCGCGGCCAGGAGCACCGGGTTGGGGACGTCGGCGGTGGCTGCCACCGCCGCGAGTCCTACGACGACCGACTCGCTTGGAATCGGCGGGAAGAAACCGTCAATCACGCAGCAAGCGAACACAAGGATGAGCACCGAGGGTTGCCCCGCGGCGGCCAGGATGAAGTCGTTGATTGCCTGCACAGTGTCCTAACAAACAACGGGAGTTCGGCTGTCGTGCCAGTGTACTGTGGGGCCTCGTGCTCCGGGACCGCGTTCTACTCTGGCGCCGCGAACTGACGGGCCGCCACCGCAGCTTGCCCTAGCACTTGTGGCGGTTAACCCGGAAGGGCGGGGACCACAAGCGATAGGGCAACGGCAGCGCGGCGGCCGCCTTCAGGTCGGATCGGCTAGGCGATCCGGTCGATGATCAGCTGCTGCGCCGGGCGGGAGCCTTCCGGGGCAATCAGCACGGCGTGCTCGAGGGCCTCTTTGGCCCGTTCGAACCTCTCCGGCGTGTCCGTCAGGAGCGTCATCAGGGGCTCGCCGGCCCTGACCAGAGCACCGGGCTTGGCGTGCATGCGAACCCCGGCGCCGGCCTGGACCTGGTCCTCCTTGCGGGCGCGACCGGCGCCGAGGCGCCAGGCAGCGACGCCGACGGCCATCGCGTCGAGTTCCACCAGCACGCCGTCGGCCGGCGCGTAGATGACTTCGGATTCCCGGGCGACCGGCAGCTTGGCGCGCGGGTCCCCGCCCTGCGCCTCGATCATCCGGTTCCAGACATCCATGGCCCGGCCGTCGCGGAGCGCGGCCCGGGGGTCTGCGTCGCGGACGCCCGCGCAGGCGAGCATTTCCTCCGCGAGCCGGACCGTCAGTTCGACGACGTCGTCCGGACCGCCGCCGGCAAGCACCTCCACCGATTCCTCAACCTCGATCGCGTTGCCTGCCGTGAGGCCAAGCGGCGTGTTCATGTTGGTC
Source organism: Pseudarthrobacter sp. HLT1-3 (assembly GCF_059383535.1). Lineage (NCBI taxonomy): Bacteria > Bacillati > Actinomycetota > Actinomycetes > Micrococcales > Micrococcaceae > Pseudarthrobacter > Pseudarthrobacter sp. HLT1-3. The sequence continues at coordinate 296,695 of NZ_JBWZCJ010000003.1, forward strand.
AGCAAGGCGACCGTGTTGACGCCGGCGTCCTTGCCCAGCGCGACCATGGTCTCTGCCAGTTCGCGGGCGCGTGCCTCGTCCTTCATAAACGCGCCGCTGCCGACCTTTACGTCCAGCACCAGCGAACCGGTGCCTTCGGCGATTTTTTTGCTCATGATCGAGGAGGCGATCAGCGGGATGGCCTCGACCGTTCCGGTGACATCCCGCAGGGCGTAGAGCTTCTTGTCGGCCGGGGCCAGTCCGGCGCCGGCCGCGCAGATGACCGCGCCGACGTCCTGGAGCTGGGCCAGCATTTCCTCGTTGCTCAGCGCGGCGCGCCAGCCCGGGATCGATTCGAGTTTGTCCAGGGTGCCGCCGGTGTGGCCGAGGCCGCGGCCGGAGAGCTGCGGCACGGCCACGCCGAAGACTGCCACCAGCGGTGCCAGCGGCAGGGTGATCTTGTCCCCGACGCCGCCGGTGGAGTGTTTGTCGGACGTGGGCTTCACGCCGCCGTCGGGCCGGCGCAGGCTGGAGAAGTCCATCCGCTCGCCGGAGGCGATCATCGCCGCCGTCCAGCGTGAGATTTCGGCGCGGTCCATGCCGTTGAGCAGGATCGCCATGTTCAGGGCGGCCATCTGCTCGTCGGCGATCGCGCCCCGGGTGTACGCGTCGATGGTCCAGTCGATCTGGGCGGGGCTGAGCACGCCTTTGTCCCGTTTGATGCGGATGATGTCGACGGCGTCGAACGCTTCGGTTTTGCTGGTGCTTTGTGTCGGTTGGGTCACCGGGGTTCCTCCAGGTTTTGCGGGCCAAAGGCGTCGGGAAGGACCTGGTCCATGGTCCTGATTCCCTGGATGGTCATAAGCTCCATGTCGGGAGCCCGGAATTCGTACAGCAGCTGCCGGCAGCGGCCGCACGGCATCAGGACGTTGCCGCCGGCGTCGACGCAGTAGAAGGCGCGCAGCAGGCCGCCGCCGGTCATGTGCAGGTTGCCGATCAGGGCGCACTCGGCGCACAGGGTCAGCCCGTAGCTGGCGTTTTCGACGTTGCAGCCGCTCACGATCCGGCCGTCCGCGGTGAGGGCTGCTGCCCCCACCGCGAACTTCGAATACGGCGCATAGGCGTGTGCCAGGGCGGCGACCGCGGCGGCCTCGAGGGCGGCCCAGTCGACGTCGGTGCGGTCCACGGTCAGCCCTTCACGTACGGTATGCCGCTGGCGGCCGGCGGCCGGGACCGGCCGACGAGTCCGGCGACGGCGAGCACGGTGACGAGGTAGGGCAGCATGGCCATGAACTGGCTCGGCACCGGGGTGCCGATGATGGTGACGATGCTCTGCAGGTTGTCGGCGAAGCCGAACAGCAGCGCGGCGAAGAAGGCTCCGATCGGGTTCCACCGGCCGAAGATCAGCGCGGCCAGGGCGATGAAGCCGCGTCCGCCCGAGATCTCCTTGGTGAAGCTGTCGATCGCCACGAGGGTGAAGAAGGAGCCGCCGATCCCGGCGATGGCTCCGCCGAGGGTGACGTTCCAGAACCGGGTGGCGTTGACCTTGATGCCCATGGTGTCTGCGGCCTGCGGGTGCTCGCCGACGGCCCGGACCCGAAGGCCCCATTTCGTTTTGAACAGCCCGACCCAGACCACAATCACGGCGATGTACATCAGGTAGCCGATCAGCGACTGTTTGAACAGGATCGGTCCGATCAGCGGGATGTCGCCCAGGATCGGGATCGTGATCGGGTCCAGGTGGGCCGGAGAGTTGAACTTGGCCTTGTCCGCCTGCATGACGGTGCTGAACAGAAAGCCGGTGAGGCCGGAGACCAGGACATTGAGCACGACGCCGACGATGATCTGGTTGACCACGTACTTGATGCTGAACAGTGCCAGGACCATGGACACCAAGGCTCCGGCGACCGCCGCCGCGAGTAGCCCCAGGAAGGGGTTCTGTGTCAGCGTGGCGATGATGGCGGCGGTGAAGGCGCCGCCGAGGAGCTGGCCTTCGATGGCGATGTTCACGACGCCGACCCGTTCGCAGAGAACACCGGACAGGGACCCGAACACCAGGGGCACGGCCAGCGTCACCGACCCCGCGATCAGCCCGGCCAGGGAGATGTTGGTGGTGCGGGCACCGCCGACGACCCAGATGAGGAACGCGGCGACGAACAGCACAATAAAGACGATCGCAACCCAGCCCGGAGCCTTGCGGTCCCGGGTCTTCAGGAAGACGGCATAGCTGGCCAGGGCCAGCATAAGCACCGACAGGACAATTCCACCGAGGAACGCCGGAACCTCCAGGGCCGGCAGCTGGAAGAAGTCACTGCTGGTGGAAATCCCGAACTCGGCGGTCTGGTGCGGCCCCAGCAGCCCGAAGAAGATGAACGCCACAACGGCGAGCACCAGCAGGGTGGCCGGAATCTTCCACGTCACGGGCTTCGCGGTCACGGTCAGTTTGTGGTTCCGGGACGACGGCGGATTCTCCGGGCCGGCTGCAGGCTGCGGATTTCCCGGCTGGGGCGACGTTGCTGTTGTGCTCATGCTGCTGCTCCGGTGGTTGCTGCCGTCTTGGACTTGGTGGCCTTCGCGGCCTTCTTCTTGCGCGGGTTCAGGCCGAAGACCGCCCGGACCAGCGGAGGGGCGGCGATGAACAGCACGATCAGCGACTGGACCACCAGCACGATGTCGATCGGGGTTCCAGTCTGGATTTGCATCTGGACGGCGCCGGCCCGGAAGGCGCCGAAGAGCAGGCCAGCGGCGAAGGTGCCCCACGGCGTCGAGCGTCCAAGCAGCGCAACCGTGATGGCGTCAAAACCGTAGGTGGCGGCGACGCCGTCGGTGAGGACTTTCTCCGTGCCGGCCACCTGGGCCACGCCCGAGAGTCCGGCGAGGCCGCCAGCGATTGCCATCACCAGGATGGTGGCGCGCGAAACGTTGATGCCGGCGGTCTGTGCGGCCTTGGGGTTGGCGCCGACGGCCCGGAATTCGAAGCCGATGGTTGAGCGGTTCAGGATCCACCAGACGAACACGGTGGCGGCGATCGCCAGGAGGAAGCCCAGGTGCAGCCGGTACTGGGTGCCCAGGATCTGGGGGTAGATCGCGCTGGGGTCCAGGATCGGGGAAATCGGGTTGGTCTCGCCCGGCCGCTGGAAGGCGGGGGTGTTGAGCAGGTACCTCAGGAAGTACAGCGCGATGTAGTTGAACATGATGGTCAGGATCACCTCGTGGGCGCCGGTGCGCGCCTTGAGGAGCCCGACCAGGCCGGCCCAAAGAGCGCCGCCGACGATCCCGGCCACAAGGACCAGCAGCAGGTGCAGCCCCATCGGCAGGTGCAGGGCGAAGCCGACCCACGACGCGAGGATGCCGGCCACGATGATCTGGCCCTGGGCGCCGATGTTGAACAGGCCCGCGCGGAAGGCCAGTGCCACGCCCAGGCCGGCGGTGATCAGCGGGGTGGCGATGGTGAGGGTTTCCATCAGCGGGGCGAATTGTCCGCCGATCCCGCTCCCCCGCGGGTTGAAGACCGAGCCCTGGAAGAGTGCCACATAGGAGCGGGTGGCGGCGGACCAGACGGCGGCAAGGAAGTCAGTCGGGCGGGCAAACAGGTAGCTCGAGGTAGCTGCGACTGCCTTGTCCGTGCTGGCAATGAGCAGGCCGCCAAGGATCAAGGCCAGCAGCACGGCCAGCACGGAGACCATGCCGCTGCCGGTGAAGATCTTGCGCAGCACCGAGTCCGAGTCGCCGGGGAGGGAACCGCTCTGGGCCGAGACGGGAACCGCTGACGGCCGCATGGCCCCGCCCGCAGTGTCCAGTGTGGTGACCAGGGCGGGATCGTTCACGTGGGCCTCGGGCCCGACGTCGGGCTCCGGCGTGGGCTGTGGTTGAGGGCGCGGCGTGTCCGGAGTCCGCTCCGGATCCGGTCCGGCCGAGCGTCGCGGCTCGTTGTTCTCACTCATGGTCGTCTCCTACTGCGGCGGAGCTGCGCTCCTGCGCGGGCGGGGCGGCTGGCGCCTGATTTGTTGCCAGTGGTGTGGCCAGGGGCGGTACGGGATTCTCCGCGGGGTTGTCGGCCCCGGGGCTGTCGGCCGCATGCTTGGCCGCCGTGTCGGCGTGGGCGTCCTCCGGGGACAGCCCGGCCATCATCAGGCCCAGGACGTCGCGACGGGTGCCGGCCGGGACAATGCCAACCAGTTTGCCCTTGTAGAGCACGGCGATCCGGTCGGCGAGCTCAATCACCTCGTCCAGTTCGGTGGAAACGATCATCACGGGGGTGCCGTGGTCGCGTTCGGCCACAATGCGCTTGTGCAGGAACTCGATAGATCCAACATCCACGCCGCGGGTGGGCTGGGAAGCGATAAAGAGCCGCAGCGGCCGGGAAAGCTCCCGGGCCATGACCAACTTCTGCTGGTTGCCGCCGGACAGGGTGCCGGCCGCAAGCGACCCTGACGGGGTGCGCACGTCGAACTCGTCGATCCGGGTCTTGGCATTCTCGAGGACCTTGGCCGGGCTCATGCTGATGCCCTTGGCGAACGGCGCCTGGTCATAGCGGTCCAGAATCAGGTTTTCGGCAATCGAGAAGGTGCCGATCAGGCCGTCGACGGAGCGGTCTTCCGGCACGAAGCCGACGCCGGCGTTGAGGACCTCCTTGACGCTGCGGCCCAGGAGCTCTTCGCCGTCGAGCAGGATGGAGCCGTGGACGCGGTCCTGGAGTCCCAGGATGGCCTCGGTCAGTTCCGTCTGGCCGTTGCCCTGGACGCCGGCGATGGCGACGATCTCGCCGCGGGCGATGTCGAAGCTGATGCCGTCCACCACGTGCTGGCCGCTGGGCGCGATGACGGTGAGGTCCTTGACCTGGAACGTCGTCTCCTGCGGCTGGGCCGGGGCCTTGTCCAGGGTCAGGTTCACGGCGCGGCCCACCATCATGGAGGCCAGTTCCGTCGTCGACGCGCCGGGATCGGCGGTGCCGACCACCTTGCCGCGCCGGATCACCGTGATGGTGTCCGAGACGGCCTTGACCTCGCGGAGTTTGTGCGAAATGAACACGATCGAGGTGCCGTGGCTCTTGAGCTGGCGCATGATGTCCAGCAGCTCATCGGTGTCCTGCGGGGTGAGGACGGCGGTGGGCTCATCGAGGATCAGCACCTTGGCGTCGCGGACGAGTGCCTTGATGATTTCGACCCGCTGCTGCACCCCGACCGGGAGGTCCTCGATGACTGCGTCGGGATCGACGTCAAAGCCATACCGGTCCGAGATCTCCTGGATCTTCCTTCTGGTGTCATCCAGGTTCAGGAATCCTCCGGCTTTGGTGGCTTCCGCCCCGAGCGCGACGTTTTCGGCCACGGTAAAGACCGGGACGAGCATAAAGTGCTGGTGCACCATGCCGATGCCCGCGGCCATGGCGTCGCCCGGGCCGCGGAAGGTGACGGGTTTGTCGTCGATGAGGATCTGGCCCTCGGTGGGCTCATACAGCCCGTACAGGACATTCATCAGCGTGGACTTGCCAGCGCCGTTTTCGCCAAGCAGACAGTGAATCTGCCCGGGTTCAACCACCACATCAATGTGATCGTTGGCTACCAGGGAGCCGAAGCGTTTGGTGATCCCCTTGAGTTCAAGTTTCAAAACTCTGACCAATCTCGAAGTGTCCCGGCAGGCCCTGCCCGGACGGATGATGTGGCTGCAGGATCAGCCTAGTACCTGCAGCCGGAAGCGGGTCTGACCGCTCAACGAAAAGCGCCACAGCCCGTGCGGTGGATGACCGGACGGGCCGTGGCGCTTGGCGGAGGGAGTTAGACCTTCGGGCTGGCTGCGGATTCAACCTTCAGCTTGCCGTCGGCGATGTCCTTCTTGATCTGCTCCAGCTGGGTCTTCAGTTCGGCGGGAACCGCGGAGTCCAGGTCGTGGAACGGCGCCAGCTGCACGCCGTCGTTCGCGAGGGTGCCAACGTACGGCGTGTTGCTGAACTTGCCTTCCTTGTCTTCCTTCACAACGGTCTCGACGGCCTCGCCCATCTGCTTCATGACGGAGGAGAGCATGATGTCCTTGTAGTCCGGTGCCGTGAGGAAACCGTCGGAGTCAACCCAGATGAGCTTGACGTCCTTGCCTGCTGCCTTGGCTTCCTTCAGGGCTGCGCCCGCACCCTTGCCCACCGGACCGGCGACGGGCATCACGATGTCCGCGCCCTGGTCCAGGAAGTTCTGGGTGAACTGCTTGCCCTTGTCCTGCTTCTCGAAGTCACCGGTGAAGGAACCGTCCTGCTTGGCCTTGTCCCAGCCAAGAACCTTGACGTCCTTGCCGTTCTTCTCGTTGTAGTACTTGACGCCGTCGGCGTAGCCGTCCATGAAGATGGTGACCGTGGGGATCTTGATGCCGCCGAAGGTGGCGACCGTTCCGGTCTTGGTGGTGCCTGCCGCGAGGTAGCCGGCCAGGAAGGCGGCCTGGGCCGTGTCGTAGATGATCGGCTTGACGTTGCTGATCGGGGTCTCGTAGCCGAAGTCGATGATGGCGAAGTGCTTGTCCGGGTTCGCCGTGGCCTGGGCCTTGGTGGCGTCGCCGAGCAGGAAGCCGACCGTAACGGTCAGGTTGCAGCCGGCGGTAACCATGGCGCGCAAGTTGGGCTCGAAGTCGTTGTTGGTCTTGGACTCGACCTGCTTGACCTTGATGCCGAGGTCCTTTTCGGACTTTTTGAGACCCTCGTAGGAGGACTGGTTGAAGGACTGGTCGTCGAATCCACCGGAGTCGGACACGATGCAGCCTGTGTAGTCGCTGGCCGTGGCGGTGGCCGTGCTGCTGGCGGTCGGGGCGGCCCCGCAGCCGGTCAGCAGAAGTGCAGCCGCACCGGCGGTGGCGACTCCTGCAATTGAACCGCGCTTGAAGGTTGCACGCAGAGAGTTCTTCAATTTTCCTCCAGGAAGAAAGAGTAGGCGCTACGACGGGTGCTCAATGAGTGTCTGTTGGCGGGCTTGCCGCTTGAACGCTGTTTTCACTGATGGATTTCGCAGCACTGCGCCGAGGCGCACTGATGGAAGCAACATTAGTGTCCTGTGACACGTCGAAATAGCACAGTTCACAGCGTTTCCACAGATTGTTGAGAACTTGTTACCAAGCGGTAGCCACAGAAAACCCCGCACGGCTTCTCCCGTGCGGGGCTTTCGGCTGTCAGCCTGCGCGGAACTTGCGCCTAGATCCGCACCAGCATCTTGCCGGTGTTGGCGCCGTCCAGAAGGTCCATAAAGGCCTGCGGTGCGTTTTGAAGGCCGTCCACGATGGTCTCGTCATAGCGCACGGTGCCGTCGGCGAGCCAGCCGGACATGGCCTCGACGAACTCGGCCCGGTACTGCCCGTAACCGCTGACCAGGAAGCCCTTAAGCGTCAGCTGTTTGCCGATGGCCAGCGCCAGGTTCCGCGGCGCCGCCGCCGGGGCGGTGGCGTTGTACTGGGAGATGGCGCCGCACAGGGCCACCCGGCCGCCGACGGTCAGCGCCGACAGCGCGGCTTCGAGGTGTTCCCCGCCGACGTTGTCGAAGTAGACGTCGATCCCGCGTTCGCCGGCGGCTTCGGCGAGCTGCCGGGCGACCGGGCCGTCGTGGTAGTTGAACGCAGCGTCGAAACCGAGCTCCAGCAGCCGCGCCACCTTTTCGGCAGAGCCGGCGCTGCCGATGACCCGGGATGCACCCATGGCCTTAGCGATCTGCCCCACCAGCGAGCCGACGGCGCCTGCGGCGGCGGAGACGAAAACGACTTCTCCGGCCTTAAATCCTGCCACCTTGAGCAGCCCGGCATACGCCGTCAGGCCGGTCATGCCCAGTGCGCCCAGGAAAGCCGGCGCAGGGGCCAGGTCGGCGCGGGCGGGGATGGTCGCCCCGGCGTCGAGCACGGCATAGTCGCGCCAGCCCAGCGAATGGACGACGGCGTCACCCACCTTCCGGTCCGCGGACCGGGACGCGATGACCTCGCCGACAGCGCCGCCGTCGAGCGCGGCGTCCAGGGCGAACGGCGCGGAATAGGACTTCACGTCGTTCATCCGGCCGCGCATGTACGGGTCCACCGAGATGAATTGGTTGCGGACCAGGACCTGGCCGTCCTGGAGCTCCGGCAGAACCGTCTCGGCAAGGCGGAAGTTTTCCGGCACGGGGCGGCCGTGCGGACGGGACGCCAGCTGGATCTCGTGGCCGGTGGTGGGCAGCGTGGCTGTTTTGGTGGCGGGGCTCATGCGGCGACCTCCACGATGCTGATGTCGACGGTGATGTTGCCGCGGGTGGCGTTGGAGTAGGGGCAGACTTCGTGCGCCTTGGCCACGAGGGCTTCGGCGGTTCTCCGGTCCAGGGCGGGCAGGGCGATCTCAAGTTCCGCGGCGATGCCAAAGCCGGGCCCGCTGCTGAGGGAGCCCAGGTGGATCTTCGCGGCAACGGCGGAATCCGTCAGGTCCGCCTTCGCCTGACGGCCGACGAGCCGCAGGGCGGAGTGGAAGCAGGCCGCGTAGCCGGCCGCGAACAGCTGCTCGGGGTTGGTGCCTTCGCCGTTGCCGCCCAGTTCCACGGGGCTGGCCAGGGCCACGTTGAGCTTGCCGTCCTTGGTGACCGCGGTGCCGTCGCGGCCATCGCCGGAGGCCAGGGCTTCTGCGGTGTAAAGAGTCTTCATGGGGGAAATCCGATCTGTTGAGAAAATCTGGTGGCCGGCGGCGAACTCGCCGGAAGCCTGCGCAGGCGCCGTAAACTCCCTGTGTGTCAGGCTCTTGTGTGACAGGTTTGCTGTCGCCCGCGGCCTGGCGTGCGGGGCGGGGAAAGGTCCGTGATGGATTTTGTTATTCCTTCCC